>NZ_JADYXK010000018.1:0-72267 GCF_015864275.1 Pseudoalteromonas sp. NZS11_1 | reverse complement strand
ATGAAAGTGGTGGGCGCAGGAGGATTCGAACCTCCGACCGCTCGGTTCGTAGCCGAGTACTCTATCCAGCTGAGCTATGCACCCACTTTCATTTTTACTATTACTTGTTTTTACTCTAAGTAAGAGTTTTACTTATTTATACTCTAAGCAGAGTTTATAAAGTGGTGGGCGCAGGAGGATTCGAACCTCCGACCGCTCGGTTCGTAGCCGAGTACTCTATCCAGCTGAGCTATGCACCCACTTTATAGTTTACTTATTTAAACTCTAAGTAGAGTTTTTGCTTATTTATACTCTAAGCAGAGTTATTAAAGTATGGTGGGCGCAGGAGGATTCGAACCTCCGACCGCTCGGTTCGTAGCCGAGTACTCTATCCAGCTGAGCTATGCACCCATACTTTAAAACTTTACAAAACACGCCATTAAAAGAAATGGTGGAGAGGGAGGGATTCGAACCCTCGATAGAGCTACAAACTCTATACTCCCTTAGCAGGGGAGCTCCTTCGGCCACTCGGACACCTCTCCGTCTTGTGGGGCGTATAATAAAGATTTCAGAAAATATGTCAAACACTTTTCTACCAAAAACGACTATATGGTTATAGATTGCACATATGCTTGGTTTAAAAGTGTAATTAGTTTGAAATTTAAGCGGGTTACGCGTTTTTATTTGAAGGATTAACACCTAGCACAGGAACTAAGTCATCAGTTAACTGAGCCAAATACTGTTCTTGGTAACCTAATTGTTGAAATTCAGCAATACAAGCACGGTAGTAAGCATTTCTTTCTTGCTCTGATGTGCATTCTTCTGATAAATCATCTACTCGTTTGTCTTTCATACTATTATTCTAAGTCCTTTAAGAATCTATATTTAACTGCTAAATACCAAGCAGTGTAAATTTCGTGCGTATTCTAGCTAAAACCTTTACATAAATACAACATATGTTTAAAAAACAATCATACTAAAAAGTTATAGCACTGTTAGTTTTAATATTAAAAACTGCCAATAACAATAAATTAGCGAAGCTGAATTGCACATTAACCAGCACTAATAACTACATTTAATTTTTAGTGTAGTACTTATTAATTAAAATACTAATACAAAACAAAAAACGCCGCTATTAAGCGGCGTTTATTAACTTACTTTGTTCTACCCAAAGCTTAGTCAGCTTGCGGGCGCATATGCGGGAACAAAATAACGTCTTTAATTGTTGATGAGTCAGTAAACAACATTACTAAACGGTCAATACCAATACCTTCACCTGCAGTTGGCGGTAAGCCGTACTCAAGTGCGCGTATGTAGTCTTCATCGTAATGCATTGCTTCATCATCGCCTGCGTCTTTCTCTTCAACTTGGCGTGTAAAGCGCTCTGCTTGGTCTTGTGCATCGTTAAGCTCAGAGAAACCATTTGCAAGTTCACGACCGCCAACAAAAAATTCAAAACGGTCGGTAACAAATGCATTTTCGTCGTTACGGCGTGCAAGTGGAGAAACTTCCCACGGGTAGCCAGTAATAAACGTAGGTTGAATAAGCATGTGCTCTGCTGTTTCTTCAAATATTTCACACAAGAACTTACCTGGGCCCCAAACACAATTTTCAGGAATTTTAACGTGTACTTGTTTAGCGTACGCTTTTAATTCGTCAAAGTGGTTTTCTGGGTCGTTAAATACCGCAGCATCAAACTCAGGGTTATATTTTAATATTGCGTCCGCCATGCTTAAACGTGTAAACGGTTGGCCAAAGTCGTATTCAACTGAGTCAATTACTTCGCCGTTTTCGTCTTTAGTTGTATTAACTACAACTGCACTACCTAGTACGTTTTCTGCAACCGTACGAAGCATGTCTTCGGTGATGTTCATCAGGTCGATGTAATCAGCATATGCTTGGTAAAATTCAATCATTGTGAATTCTGGATTGTGACGCGTAGATAACCCTTCGTTACGGAAGTTACGGTTAATTTCGAATACACGGTCAAAACCACCTACCACTAAGCGCTTTAAGTAAAGCTCAGGCGCTATACGTAAGTACATGTCGATATCAAGCGCGTTATGGTGAGTTACAAACGGACGCGCAGATGCACCGCCAGGTATAACCTGCAGCATTGGTGTTTCTACTTCCATAAAGTCACGGTCTGCTAAAAAGCGACGAATGCCTTCAACTACTTGTGAACGAATACGGAATGTTTCGCGCGTTGCTTCGTTAGTAATTAAGTCAACGTAACGTTGGCGGTACTTTGTTTCTTGATCTGATAAGCCATGGAATTTTTCAGGCAACGGACGAAGTGACTTAGTTAATAATTGGTACTCAGTCATTTCTACGTATAAATCGCCTTTACCCGATTTATTTAATGCGCCTTTAACACCAATAATATCGCCAGTGTCTAGCTGACCATATTTTTCTTTAAGATCTTTTTGAACATCTTTAGATGCATACGCTTGTACGCGACCTTTCATGTCTTGAATTACAAAAAACGGTCCACGCTTTGCTAAAATACGGCCAGCGATAGACACAACTTCTTGCATCTCTACTAATTCTTCTTTGCTCTTATCACCAAACTGGGCTTGCAAATCAGCCGTGTAATGCTCACGACGGAATTGGTTTGGATGACCGTTGGCTGGGCAATTTTCGCGTATAGCGTCTAACTTGCCGCGACGCTCAGCGATTAACTTGTTTTCGTCTTGGATTTTATCAGTCATTTTTTAGCTCTTTATTAGCTTGGTGGTTATAGGCCAGATTTAAGGCTGGCTTCAATAAATTTATCTAAGTTACCGTCAAGTACCGATTGGGTATTGCGGTTTTCAACGCCTGTACGTAAATCTTTAATGCGTGCGTCATCAAGTACGTATGAACGAATTTGACTACCCCAACCAATATCAGATTTAGCATCTTCTTGCGTTTGTTTTTCAGCATTTTGCTGTTGTAGCTCAAGCTCAAATAATTTAGCTTTTAACTGCTTCATCGCTTGGGCTTTATTTTTATGCTGTGAACGCTCGTTTTGACACTGCACTACGGTATTTGTTGGTACGTGAGTAATACGAACCGCCGATTCGGTGGTGTTAACGTGCTGACCACCCGCGCCCGATGCACGGTAAACGTCTATACGCAGGTCTGACGGATTCATATCAATTTCAATGTTATCGTCAACTTCTGGGTATACAAACGCAGAAGCAAATGAAGTATGACGACGACCACTTGAGTCAAATGGGCTTTTACGTACTAAGCGATGCACACCAGTTTCTGTGCGTAGCCAACCGTAAGCGTATTCGCCAACAAAGCGGACAGTTGCGCCTTTAATACCGGCAACATCACCGTCGGTCGCTTCAACTAGCTCAACTTTAAAGCCTTTAGCCTCGCCCCAACGTAAATACATACGAAGTAAAATATTACACCAGTCTTGTGCTTCAGTACCGCCAGAACCTGATTGTAAATCAAGGTAAGCATCGTTTGAGTCATGAGGACCTGAAAACATACGACGAAACTCTAAACCTTCTAACTGTCCGTTTAAATCAGCAAGCTCAGTTTGCGCTTCAACAAAGGTATCTTCGTCTTCAGCTTCTACTGCTAGCTCAAGTAAGCCTTCAACGTCGTCAGTACCGGCTACTAGGTTATCGATTGTTTCAACAACCGCTTCTAATGCTGATTTTTCACGGCCAAGCGCTTGTGCGCGTTCAGGCTCATTCCATACGGCTGAATCTTCAAGCTCGGCGTTAACTTCTTCTAAGCGTTCTTGTTTAAGAGCGTAGTCAAAGGTACCCCCGAAGCAATTCAGTACGTTCGCGAATTTCCTTGATTTGATTAATCACAGGATTCACTTCAAACATGTACATCACTCCAAAATGGCTAGGTAATTGCGCCCCTTTAAATGGGATTTTCGCAATAAATTATCGTCAAATGATAAAAACGCCCGATTTTAACAAAAAACCGCGCGCTTTATTAGCATTTTATGCATGATATTACATATTTTTTAGTGCACTTTTTCAAGCTCTCTAACTATTAATTGCAGCGTAAATTTACCTCTAAACTCATTTATATCGAGCTGGTACGCTACTTTTACAAACTTCGCCTCAGTATCTGGCCATTCTTTTACATCAATACCAAAAGCAATGGCGTCAACTAATCGGCCAAATTGATGCTTTAACACGAGCTTTAAATGCTTTTCGCCTACTATGCGCTGCTGTATTACTTCAAAGGTATGCTCAAACACCGGCTCAGGAAATTGCTGACCCCACGGGCCCGATTGCTTTAATAGCTGGGCAAATTCCATCGTAAAGCAGTCGTTTGGCAGCTCACCGTCGGTAAATACAATACAGCGTTTACTTTCTTCACTCAGTTGCGCGCTAACTGCGGCATCAAACGCTTTTTTAAAGTCGTTAAAGTGTTGCTCGTTAATACTTAAGCCGGCTGCCATGGCATGGCCACCAAATTTATTAATTAAGTGTGGGTCGGCTGTATTAAGCCCTTCGAGTAAATCGCGCATGTGCAGCCCTTCAATAGAGCGGCACGAGCCTTTAATTTCACCATTTTCGCCACCAGCAAATATAACGGTTGGGCGGTGGTATTTTTCTTTTAAGCGACCAGCCAAAATACCAATAACACCTTGATGCCAATCGTCTTGAAACAAACAAATAGCATCAGGAATGTTATCATCGCTAAATGCGAGCCTATCAAGCACGGCTTGCGCCTCGGCTTGCATGCCTTGTTCTATTTCGCGCCTTGCAAAGTTTAAGCTATCGAGCTCGCCGGCTATACTACGCGCTTGGTTTATATCGGTGCTAAGCAAGCACGCTATACCCAAACTCATGTCGTCTAATCGCCCTGCTGCATTTAAACGCGGCGCAAGTGAAAAGCCAAAGTCGCTTGCACTTAAGCGCGCAGCATTGCGGTTAGCCACTTCAATAAGCGCGGTAATACCAGGGCGTGTTTTACCACTGCGAATACGTGCTAAACCTTGGTGTACTAAGGTACGGTTATTTGCATCAAGTGCCACTACATCAGCAACCGTTCCAAGCGCTACAATGTCGAGCAAGTTAGCTAAATTAGGCGGTGGTTGTTGCTCAAAATAACCCAAATCTCGCATTACGCTTCTCAGCGCTATTAATAAGTAAAAAGCAACGCCAACGCCTGCAATAGATTTAGACGGAAAATCACATTCATGTCTATTTGGATTTACTATTGCATCTGCATTTGGCAGCTGCTCACCTTGTAAATGGTGATCTGTTACCAGCACTTTTATGCCAACCGCTTTTAAAATATCAATACCGGCAATACACGATATGCCGTTATCTACGGTGATCACTAAATCAGGTTTTATTTGTACTATTTGCTCAGCAAGCGCGGGGCTTAAGCCATAACCTAAGCTAAACCTGTCAGGAATTAAGTAATCTAAATGCTTAAAGCCAAACATCTCAAGACCTTGCATTAATGTTGCAGTGCTTGTTGCGCCATCGGCATCAAAGTCGCCAACTATTAATATTTGGCTTTGCGCTTTTAATGCTTCAATTAATAAGTCGCTGGCTTTGTCGATGTCTTTAAACAATTTGAAGTCGTGAAGCGTAGCTACGCTGTTATTTAGCTCTTCGGCATTGAATACATTGCGGTTAGCATAAATTTGTTTAATTACAGGGTGTAAATTACTCGGCAGGTGCGAGTCGTCAACGTTTTCACGCGCAATGATTAGTTTTTTCATGCAGGGTTTTAACTTATTGAGTCGTATTAAAAAGACAAAAAAAGGCCATTAAGGCCTTTTTAATAATAACTAAGCGTTTAATTACGACGCTTTGTTAGCTTCTAATGCTGCTTTTAGTGCTGCTGCTGGCTGGTAACCAGGGATCATAGTACCATCTTCTAAAATAATAGCGGGTGTGCCGCTAATACCAAAGCTTTGACCTAATTGGTAATGCTCTGCAACCGGTGCGCTACAGCCTGCAACTACTTTAGTGCTTGTGCCCGATTTAGCTTCTGTTAGTGCTTCTTGCTGATCGCGTGCACACCATACGTTCATTAAATCTGCGTAACCTGAACCTTGTAAGCCACCACGTGGAAACGCAAGGTACTTAACGGTAATACCCGCATCAAGTAAATCGTCTAACTCGCGGTGTAATTTACGACAGTAACCACAGCTAATGTCGGTAAATACAGTAATACTGTGCTTTTCGTTTGGCGCTTTGTACACAATCATCGATTCTTCGTATTCTTTAAGACCTTCAACACGCACGCCATTTAATGCTTGCTCTGTTAGGTTATTACGATTATTTAAATCAATTAACGTACCTTGCATTAAATATTGACCGTCTGGACTTGCGTAAAGCACGCCCTTATTAGTAATCAATTCTTTTAAACCCGTTACTGGACTTGGGTTAATTTGCTTTACAGTTACACCAAGCTCGGCAAATTTAGTAATAATAGGATCATTAGCATCTGGTGTTACAGCAACGCCATTTGCAAATGCACTAATACTTGTGCACAACATGGCACCTGCTAACATTAATTTTTTCATAACTTCTCTCTATCCTAAAAATACTTAATATATTGACCGGCTTAATGATATTTACTTTCAAACTTACGCACGCGGATGGTGCTCTGCGTGTACCGACTTTAACCGTTCATTGGCAACATGGGTATAAATTTGCGTCGTTGATAAATCGCTATGGCCCAACATCATTTGTACCACACGTAAATCTGCCCCATGATTTAATAAGTGCGTAGCAAAAGCATGGCGCATAGTATGGGGCGATAATGGAGACTCAACTGCTGCCAAAATAGCATAGTGTTTAATTCTATGCCAAAAGGTTTGTCGCGTCATGCCTACTCCGCGTTTAGATGGGAACACAAAATCGGTGGCATGTTTTATCATTTGCGCACGCCCACCCTTTAAAAATTGCTCAAGCCAATACATGGCTTCTTCACCCAGTGGAACTAAGCGCTCTTTATTACCTTTACCTTTTACAAACACCACTGCTTGGCGCAAATTAATTTGCTCCATGCGCAGTCCAACAAGCTCACTTACACGCAAACCCGTTGCATAAAGTAGCTCTAGCATGGCTTTATCGCGCAGTCCCATCGCTTCTTCGGTATTAGGCGCATTTAATAATGCCTCAACTTCGGCCTCTGAGAGTGTTTTAGGTAACGACTGCCCTGCTTTTGGCTGAGAAATATTTAGCATGGGGGTGTCGCTAATTAGTTTTTCGCGCACAAAGTACTGATAAAAACGCTTTAACGCACTAATGCTACGTGCCGTACTGCGTGGTTTTAATCCTAAATCGACTCGATGCGCTAAGTAACTTTCAACATCAAGCCCTGTTACCGTCATTAAATTTTCGCCTTTTAAAAATAGGCAAAACTTATCTAAATCACTGCGATAAGCACTTAATGTGTTTTCGCTTACGCCTTGTTCTAAGTACAGGCTATCTAAAAAGGTTTCTAGGTAGTCGCTATTACTGCTCATACTGCTGTTATTTTCAAAAGAATCGTCAGATAGCGTTGTCACATTATGCTCTCATGCTTTGCTAAGGTATCAATTAAAAATACCTTACGGTAAACTTGAGCCTATCATATCAGGCAATTACACAGTGATAAATACGATGCAAATTGGTTTATTTTTTGGTTCTACTACGTGCTACACCGAAATGGCAGCAGAAAAGATTCGCGACATTATTGGTGCCGATATAGTTACCCTGCACAATATTAAAGACGAGCCACTAAAAAATGCAGAGCAGTACGACTTTATCATCTTTGGTATTTCAACATGGGATTTTGGTGAAATACAAGAAGACTGGGAGTCAAAGTGGGACGACATAGCCGACGTAAACCTAAATGGTAAAACCATTGCTTTATTTGGTATGGGCGATCAGCAAGGTTACGGGCAATGGTTTCAAGATGCGCTAGGCATGCTACACGACGAAATAAATACGCAAACATTTACTCAACTTGGTTTTTGGCCAAACGACAGTAGTTACGAGTTTGAAGCTTCAAAAGCATTAACGCCTGATGGTAAACAGTTTGTAGGACTCGCGCTCGACGAAGACAGTCAATACGAGCTAAGCGACGACCGCATTGCAACATGGGTTGAACAGGTAATGACTGAATACGGCGAAACGCTTTAATTAATAAGCTAATAAATAAAAAGCAAAAAGCCCGCAACTAGTTTAGTTGCGGGCTTTTTAATTAGGGCGTGTTGATCTTTGGTGGGTGAATTTGCAGCAGTATGTTTGGTTTTTAGGCAAGGCAGAGCCTATGTAGTGTGGTTATTCCCCATAAATAGGCGATAACGCAGCATAAATGCCAAACATGCACTGCCCTCTGGGTTCTTTCTAGGGGCGATCAACTCTTTGTTGCTCGGTTTTTACTTAGCCCACTAGGTTACAAACCTCGCGCCGCGATTTAATCGCCCCTAGATTGAACAAATTTCAATCCACAAAGGTCAACACGCCCTAGCAATATGAGTAATTTATTGAAACGTCATCACATTGGTTGTTTGTGGGTAGTACCCATCTGCCATAACAATGTATGGTAGTAAATTACTTAACCATTTTTGCTGCACGCTTTCGCTATAGTTTAAGTAAAGCTTACCTTCGTGAATATAAAATGCTTCTGGGTCTATACCTACAGCGTTACCTTCATCAGCCATTGCATAAGCACACCAACCACCGTATTGCGGTGCATAACGCTTTGGGTTTTCTGCAAATGTCGTTTTGTTTTCTTCACTCGAAAAGTGCCAGTTGGCACCTAAATAACTAAACGTGTATTTTTCGCTGCCTTTAACGGCTTTATTTTGCGTAAAATAAGCAACGCTGTCGTACCCTTTAATAGCCGTGTTATTAAACCAACCCGTATTTACAGCATCATCCTTTGCATTTGCCCCACCGCTTATTAACAGTGCGCTAATCATTATTAAAGCAACTATGTACTTAATCATCTTTTTTCCTTTATTATTTACTCAAAATTGAATGCCAATTAAATATAGCTGGCTTAGTGAGTAAGAAAGGCAAAGCGCAAAAATGATTTCAGTTAATACTTAATTATTTAACGCCCAGTGATTAAATAAGTAGTAAAACTTACTCTACTTTTAGCCAATATTGATTACGGTAAAAAAAGCCAATATAGCCGCGTACTTCGAGCTTTTCACCTTCATCTTGCGGGGTTAGCTGTAAAGTGTAGGTTTTACCATTTGTTGGATCGAGTATTTCACCGTCTCCCCAAACACCATCATCTTGTGCTTTTACACCCGTGATTATAGTCATTCCTAAAATAGGCTGATCTTTTAACTCATCATCACATTTACTGCATATATCGTTTTGTTTTGCCGGGTTAAGAATGGTTTCAACTTTGCCGCTTAATACACCGTTGGTTTGGGTAATACGTACATACGACTTAGCTTGGTTTGTATCCTCATCAATCGTTTTCCAAAGGCCTACAGGCGTAATAGCAGCAAACACACCTTGGCTTGCAAAAATGGTGGCTGCTAACGTGCTAAGTAATGCTAATTTATTTAACTTTTTCATTGTGTTGCCTTTTAAATTAAGTGGCCAATGGCTAAATCATATCAGGTGATTTATAAACACACTATTAAAGCGCTGTACATAAAATAAAAAACCTAAACTAATAATCATTAGTTTAGGTTGTCATATGAGCTTTTTTGCTTACTTTTAAAAACTACGAATTACTACACCTGAATTATTAAACTCAAATTTATTAATTTTTCCGCATTGCGCCATATGATTAGTACTTGTATAAAGTGGATTGTCTTGTGCAATGGCAGTCTCCCATCCTTGGCCATTTTTAATGAATGCTTTTAGTTCAAACCATCCATTAACCGCTTTACTGCAATCCATATCTACATCAAGCATCCAATAGTGTTCGCCCCATATATTTAAAGGTGTCACACCAAAGCCATCTGTGTTTACCGTTTTTTCAACGCCCCAACCTGCTGGCCAAACGTTCGTTGTCCAGTCGGTAGCAGAACCTTCTGCTTCGCTACTTTGCCCATTTTCTATACCATACCAATCAAGGTAGTTATCATTTGCTTTCCAAGGGCTTGTTGTGACATTTTTTAAATTGTTATGACGAATAGGCATTGCACACTCAAAATTACTTGTTTGGCAATTTCGACCAAGGTTTGCGTTTGCATAAGCGTGGTCAATTCCACCACGGATAAACATATCTTGTCCGCTTTGTGTTTGTGCATTAATAAAAATAACCGTTCGCTGCCAGTCACTTTCAGTGCTTGAGGCAGAACTGGTATTTAACTTGGCATTTTTATGAATTGCCATCGCATCCCAAGCGCCAATATTAAGATTAATAGTACCGTCGGAATTAACCGTTATAACCTCACCACTACAACTTTTAGCATCAGCTGACAGTTCGCCTTTTAGCACATTACAGTATTGCCCTGGCGCCATATCGGTTTGCACAGTTGCACTAAGTGTTGAGTCTTCTTTGTTAATAGCCATATGACCCGAGCTACCTCGGCCAAATGAAATTTGATTATTTGTGTTATCCCACCAGTTTGTTACTGCCCAATTGTCGGCGGTGTTATTTCTAAAATCGACCCCGCCTGCAATATATGACCAGCGATGCTCACACTTCCAATTACTCACAAAACACTCTAAGTTACCATTATTATGTACCGGTACATTTGGCCCACCAGCATCTGTATCACCATGAAAATCATAACTCGACATTACTTTTGGATAACCGTACGGATAAGCCAACATAAATACATTGGCTAAGTCATATAAGCGGCCATCTTCAAAGGTAATAACATTGCCAGCGCCGCCGTGCCCGCGCTGATTGTCGTGATTGTCTACAAAAACCACCGCAGAAGAGCTTGGCATAAAGCCCCACCCTTCGCCAAAATTACTCAGCCATGCAAGCGAGCCGTTTCTAAAAGTGTTACCAAGCTCAGTGCTATATTTAAATTCAGTTACTAAACCTGTGCTTAAATATTCAGAGGCACCAACAGCCTCCCCACCTTGATCGATCACTTCTTGAAAAACCACTGGCGAGCCATTTACTTTGGCCATTAAACTTTGGATATCGCTTGCTGCAACATGTTTAGAAGCATCAAACCGAAAGCCTTTTACGCCAATAGCTTGTAAGTCGTTAATATATGCTGCAATGGTATTTTGCACATAGTTTGAAGCGGTATCTAAATCGGCAAGTCCAACGAGTTCACAGTTTTGTACTCGGTAGCGATCGTTGCCATAATCAGAGTTATTAATGGTACAACTTTCATGAAAATCTTGTGGGCTATAAATAGGAAAGCTTTTATTACCAAAGCTATTTCCGGCTGTGCCTGTGCCACTTCCTGCTGCCATATGGTTAATAAGCGTATCAACGTAAATATCAACCCCAGCTGCACTACAGCGATTTACCATATCGATAAACTGTGCACGGTTTCCGCCACGACTTTGCAGTTCATAACTTACTGGCTGATAACGTGTCCACCATTGGCTTCCTGTAATGTGCTCATTAGGTGGCGAGACCTGTACTGCAGCGTAGCCTTTTG
Source organism: Pseudoalteromonas sp. NZS11_1 (assembly GCF_015864275.1). NCBI lineage: Bacteria > Pseudomonadati > Pseudomonadota > Gammaproteobacteria > Alteromonadales > Pseudoalteromonadaceae > Pseudoalteromonas > Pseudoalteromonas sp. NZS11_1. Next base: position 60,767 of record NZ_JADYXK010000018.1, on the reverse strand, counting down.
GTCCTAGGTATTGCTCACATTCTTGCGCTACATCTTGCCAATTCCATTCAAACAAATGTACAAATGTGGTGGGCGTAGCAGTCGCAATGCTAGGTAAGAGCAACCCTAGGCTTAAACCTGCGGTGGTGATTATTTTATTGAGTTTCATAGTGTGTGATCCAATTGTTGAGCGAGCAAAACAACTACTCGATGTTATTTACAAGTGGTTAACACTAGATTGGTAATTGATTAAATAAAAACTGAATACGTATGCATAATAGGTAAATTATCCTTTATTACTAGATAACCTACATAACTAGGCAATTTACATTTTCAAATAAAATGCTTTGCATAGGGCTATATAATCAGCAGTGTAGGTATTATCTAAGTTTCTAATACACAGGATTGATGATTCTATATCGCTTTTTACGTAGCTAAATGTCATTAAACTGCGGCTAATATCTTTGTTGGGCGTGGCTTTTACTTGGCAATGAGTATTTAAATAAAGCCCATTTTGAGTAGCAAGCTCAATAAATAATGCGCCTTCAACGCTTGGGAGTATTAAGCTAAAGCGAGAACCACTATGGCTTAAATGTTTAAACGCATTAATTAACTCTTCAAAACTTAGGCCGTCGGTATGGCGTGCGGTATTACGCGCAGCATTGTTGCCTTTTAAACTGTGATTAAAATACGGTGGATTAGAGATAACCACGTCAAATTTAACTTCACTACTAAAGCGTTGAATAGTTTGGTGCGTAATACTTATAGTTGGCCACGGGCTATTAGCTACATTTTGTAATGCTTGGGTATAGGCGCTTTCGTCAATTTCTACCGCAGTTATATCAAGCTCATTACTGCGCTGCTTACACATTAGTGCTAGTAAGCCGGTGCCAGTGCCTATATCAAGTAATGACTTTGCGCCGCTTAAATTAGCCCATGCGCCAAGCAAAATGCCATCGGTAGAAACTTTCATTGCACAGTGGTCGTGTTCAACTTTAAATTGTTTAAATACAAAACCAGACATTTTTTCACCTTTTCATTCACCAAGCGCAGCATAGCGCGTATAATCAGGGTAATTGTCCCTTATTTTAGACACTCTATGCAATTTTCTGAATTTGATCTTGATAACAAACTACTCGATGCCATTAATAAAATGGGCTACGAGACGCCAACCAGCATTCAACAACAAGCTATTCCTGAAGCACTACAGGGGCGCGACATTTTAGCATCCGCGCCTACTGGTACAGGTAAAACAGCGGCATTTTTAATTCCGGCTATTCAGTACTTACTGGATTTCCCACGTCGTGACCCTGGTTTTGCGCGCGTACTCGTTATGACCCCAACTCGTGAGTTGGCTTATCAAATTCATGAACAATGTGAACTGCTAGCTAAGCGCACACACCTAAAAATTGGTGTAGTAACAGGCGGTATTAACTACGGCACGCATAAAGAAATTTTTGAAAAAAATAACGATATTTTAATCGCCACACCAGGTCGATTAATGGAATACCTAGAAACCGAAAACTTTCATGCTGAACACGTAGAAATGCTTATTATTGATGAAGCAGATCGCATGTTAGATATGGGTTTCAAAAAAGAAATGAGCCGTATTTGTGACGAAGCTAAAAATCGTCGCCAATGTTTTTTATTCTCAGCAACACTTGAAGGTGACAGCGTAGAAAGGTTTGCTGAAAAAACATTAAACGACCCAGCTCTATTAGAAGCCGAATCGTCACGTAAAGAAAAAGCAAAAATTCACCAATGGGTACATTTAGCCGACGATTATCATCACAAACTTGAGTTATTAGTTAATACGCTAAAAAATCCTGACGTGACTAAAGCGATTGTGTTTGTTAAAACTCGCGAACGCTTAGAAACATTGATTGGCGAACTTACAACTAATGATGTAAAAGCAGCGTGGTTACGCGGCGAAATGCCACAAGACAAACGTATGAAAGCCATGGAAAACTTCCACAGTGGCAAAACAAGCATATTAGTTGCTACCGACGTAGCTGCACGTGGTATTGACGTATCTGACATCAGCCACGTTATTAACTTTGATATGCCGCGTACTGCCGACGTATATGTACACCGTATTGGTCGTACTGGCCGTGCTGGTAAAAAAGGGATAGCAATATCGCTAGTTGAAGCACACGATATTGGTATTTTATATAAAGTAGAGCGCTACGTTGAACAAAAATTAAAACGCCGTGTAATTAGAGGTGTCGAGCCACAGCATAAAGAAGCGAAGCCACCAGCTAAAAAGCGTAAAGATCCAGTAAAAATGAAAGCCAAGAAAAAGGCTAAGGTTAAAAAGAAAAAGTAACCTAAAATATTTTTATACTAAGCCGGCTTTTGTCGGCTTTTTAATGCAAGCTTTATAGCTCTGTCACTTGTACCTGTTACATATGTAACCCAAGCATGTAACTCATACTCATTTAAATGTAATTTTTGCCCACCTGAATTCCCACTTAATAAAAATCCCCTTATATTTCATAGCGTTAATATTGGCACCGAAATTGTAACTACAAAGATAACCTAGCCGATGGAATTTCCATATTGTGGCTGCACTATTCACCGTAATGTAAGGATTAAGTTATGAACCGCTTCAAGTTAACTATCGCTTTAGTATCATTTTGTTGTTTATTTTTATTAGCTTGCGCTACAAAGGTAAGTGCAGCAACCAACATGGCCGTAGTAAGCAGTGTAGCCACTCAACCTAACTTACAACAAGCTATCACCAACACCCTACGAACTAATCCTAACCTAGCGTTAAGTGATATTCGTGTGCAGGTAAAAAATGGTGAAGTAGATTTATACGGTGAAGCACAAACTGGTTTTCAGCGCGCACTAGCTCAAAAGTTTTTAGAAAATATGGATGGCGTAAAAATCATTCGTAATAAAATTAGCGTTATTTAACATATTAGAATAAAACATAAATATGTTGGAAGTTTGTAATTTACGAGCTCATCGGTTGCAAAATGTCTCACCAACTCTAATATTCATTTATGCGCGTGCACTATTTGGCACGCGCTTATTTACGTCTTTTATGGTACGTCCCTGTAACATCCTACCGTAGTTATATCTGTATGATTAGCGTCATTAAATCAAAGATTTCTAAATTAATAGAGTAAGTTAAAGACTAAACTTTTGGGCCTCATCATTTAAACCGTTTGCCATCCTAGACAATTCGCTACTTGACTGTGCGATATCTCTAACTGCCTGCTCGGTCTCTGATATACCCATATTTATGACACCTATATTTCGTGATATTTCATCGATGGTGGTTGCCTGCTGCTCAGAGGCGGTTGCAATTTGAACAACCATATCAAAAATTTCATCTACTGCTTTGCCTACATTACTATTGATTAAGTTTGCTTTCTTAGCTATTTCCTGAACTTGAGTTGTTTGTCCTACATTGTCTGTCATTGCTTGAACAGCTGCGTTACTGGCACTCACAACAGCTTCAATTATCACTTCAACCTCCATTGTAGACTCTTGCGTAGACTTAGCTAAGCTTCGTACTTCATCAGCAACAACAGCAAAACCACGCCCTTGTTCACCAGCTCTAGCTGCTTCAATTGCTGCGTTCAAAGCAAGTAAATTAGTCTGATCAGCTATCTTTTTAATAACGCCTAATACATTCACTATTTTTTCTGAATTATGCTTCAACTCCGTCACTTCATGTGCTGATTTTTTTGTAGCTTCTCCAAGAGAAACAAGTGCGTTGTAAGTACTATCATTATTTTCAGAGCCTTCTCGAGCCATTCTTTGAATATTTTCACATAATAATGATGCACTAGCAGTTGTACTCGCTATCTCTTTTACTGTTTCAGTCATTTCGGTAGTGGCGGCTGCAACTTGTATAGTTTGTGCTTGCTGCTCGGTAACTGCTAAGCTAGTTTGCTCAGTAACTGAGGCAAGCTCTGTTGCTGTACTGCCTTGCTGAACTGCAACGTTAGATAATTCACCAATCATTTTTCTGAGATTTTCTAACATGGTATGCAATGCAACTTGTAGCATGCCTACCTCATCGTGTGAATTAACTTCGATATTACTGCTAAGATCTCCTGCCGCCACTTTTTTAGCAAAATTGGAAGCTACAATTATTGGAGTCGCTATTTTTCGAGAAAAGAAAACACCAATAAATACAACAACAATTGCAGCTACTATTATAGAAATCACACTAAAAAGCACAGTCTGATGGACTGGTGAAAATGCTTCTGATTCGTCAATTTCACTTAATATAATCCAGCTAAAATCTCCAATCTTTATACTATCGAAGGCAGAAAGTACGTTATTTCCATTATAATCTTTTATTATTTTAGTACCATGCTGAGCATTTAAAGCTAAATTTACAGCCTCTGTATCAGCACCATTATTTGTTACAGTTCCTGCAAAACTTGCTTTGAGTGAATGTCCTTCTGGGTCAAGATATGAATCAGAACGCATTAGCTTATCTTCTCCAACTAGGTAACTCTCACCAGTTTCTCCCATCCCTTCGCGAACACCCATTATTTGATTAGTCCCTTCACTTGAAAGCTGCAAAGCAACTATTGTATCGCTACCATCAACAGGTATAGCAATAAACGCAGCGGGTTCTCCATTACTTGGTGCATACGGTTTGTAATCAGCAATACTAAAACTTTTAGATTGTTTAACCTCTTTAATTAAATCTCCTAAATTTGAACTCGCATATTTCCCTTTTAATATGTTTGTTTGATAATCAGATTCTCTAGCTTGAGTGTAATAAATAAGCCCATTGTTATTAATTAAAAACACATCGTAATAGTCATACTTCTGTATATATTCTGTAAAAAAGCGATCATAGTTGTCTTCCTCAAGCTGCGGAACAATTAAAGCCAAAAGCTCAATATCTGCCCTTTTTTGATTAAAATAATTTTCGATCTGAGTTTTTTTTATTTGATTAATCGCCTCAAGCGACTGAGATATATTGTATTCGACGCGTGATTTTGATTGTAATGTAGAAATTGTAGTAATTATGAGGGCGGGTATTATCCCTACGAGTAGGAAAATTAATGTTAGCTTAGTTTTTAAACTCCAATGACTCGTTTGAAAAGCTGAACTTTCTTTCTTGCTTGGCATTTGTATTTACTAAATAAAGAGCAGTTAAGTTAAATCTAGCCTACCAAAAGCTAAAAATGAATTTATTTATTCAAAAAACCCGAATTTACAGGGGGAAACAAACAAAACAGAAACATAAAACCACTAAAATGCATTTATTATCCAAACACCTCGTTGTTTATGTATTTGTAATGGTTACAAGTTTATTTATTGCGCTCTTATGGGAAAATGATAATTTATACTTATATGAAGGGACTTAACTTTAAAATTAGAAATATCCTTTATTTTATAAAATGTCTAAAAAGCGCGTTTTACTCTGTAAAAACGCGCTGTTGGTAAGTAACTATTTCCCAATGCTTTTGCCTAATGAGCTTTAACTAAATTACTCACTTTGGTTAGAGTCAGTCCCCTCACCACTGTCTTTATTTGATGATTGCTGGCTTATTTTATCGCTTATCATGGCATCGAGTTTTTCGCCGCCTTTAATACCAAAATCTAAAGTACGAATTGGGAATGGAATACTAATATCAGCTTCATCAAGTGCCTGCTTAACGGCAACAACACCTTTATGGCGTACCGTCATAAAGTCAGGCTCGCCTGGGTATTTAATCCAAAACCATACCAGTAAGTTAATGCTGCTGTCACCAAAGCCTTCCGCGTATACAGCGGTTTCATCTTTGCGTATTACAAAGTCAAATTCGTTAATTTTTTCGACTATAACGTCTTTTGCCTTTTCTATGTCGTCACCGTACGAAATACCTACGGGTACTTCTATACGTCTAATACCTAGCGTGGTGTAATTTTTTAATACATTTCTAAATAAGACTTTATTTGGCACAAGTATTAGTTGCCCGTAAAAGCTCTCGATTAGCGTGTTACGTAGGTTTATAGAATGTATTGAACCAAACACATCATCGGTTTCTATTACATCACCTGTTTTAAATGGCTTACGTACACCCATTGCTATACCTGCAATTAGGTTTTCGGTCATGTCTTGAAACGCAAAACCAATGGCTAAACCCACAATACCCGCACCAGCAAGTAGCGAAGTAACGGTGCCTTTTAAGCCAACAAAATCGAGCGCTATAAATAAACCTATGCACAACACAATAACTTTAAAAATTGACGCCATTAAGTCGGCAATTTGTGTTGAGTCGAGTGAGCGGCGTAATACGTTTTTCATCAGCTTGCCAGCAAAGCGTGCCAATATTGAAAACACAATTGCGATCAGTATCGCAACTATAAAATTAGGGATATGACTTATTACAACATCAAACCACCCTCCGAGCTTTTCTTCTATTAGTTTTTCGGCTTCGTCAATTGACGGAATGCTGATCATTTTATTTGCACCTATTTAATTAGTGTTCTCATTAATATTAGATGAGATTGCAAATATAACGCCAACATCAAAAAAGCCATGCAATGCATGGCTTTTAAATTTTTTATTTAAGCTTATAAACCTAATTTTGTTCGTCGCGCATAAATACCGGCTCAAGCTCTTTAACTGTTGCCTCTGGGCTAAAGTAATAACCTGCTACCGTAAACTCTTTAAGTTGGCTTAACTGCGTTACTTTATTTTCGATAATGTAGCGCGCCATCATGCCGCGTGCTTTTTTAGCGTAAAAGCTAATTACTTTGTATTGACCGTTTTTACAGTCTTTAAAGTGTGGGGTAATAATTTGTGCATTTAATGCTTTCTTATCTACCGCTTTAAAGTATTCGTTTGAAGCAAGGTTAACTAAATATTGTGCATCTTGTGCTTTTAATACGTCGTTTAATTTATTCGCTATTACGCTGCCCCAAAACTCGTATAAGTTTTTGCCACGTGAATTTTCAAGCTTGGTGCCCATTTCAAGACGGTAAGCTTGCATTAAATCAAGTGGTTTTAATAAGCCGTATAAACCCGAAAGGATACGTAAATGGTTTTGTGCGTAATCAAGCTCGCTAGCTTTAAGCGTACTTGCATCTAAACCGCCATATACATCACCATTAAAGGCAAGTGCGGCTTGTTTAGCATTACTTTGTGTAAACGGCTGTGCCCACTCACTAAAGCGTGCTGCGTTAAGCCCAGATAGCTTGTCGCTAATTTTCATTAAACTGCCAATTTGCGCTGGTGTTAGTTCACGGCATACTTTCATGAGCTCTTCGCTGTGCTCTAGTAATTCAGGCTGAGTGAACTTGTCTGTTGCGGGTGGCGTTTCGTAATCAAGATTTTTTGCAGGTGAAATAACAGTGATCATAGTTAGCTATTGACTTGTAATTTATTTAGTGTCAATTTCAACATTAAATGAAACGAAAAGCACGTTTTGTTTAAATAAATCCTCTCTTAATAACCCATGCATTGCCGTTTTTTTATTGATCAGGACATAAGACCTATCAAGCATTGTCACACTGTTGCAGTATGGATTAGATATATTAAGAGTGATTAGATTTTTCTTTTAACTTGCTTGGAATGAGGAAAGCAAATGACTTCAGCTCTACAAAGGCTAAAACAACATTCATCTATCGTAGCCGACACTGGTGATATTGAAGCTATTAAAAAGCATCAACCAGAAGATGCAACTACAAACCCGTCGCTTTTATTAAAAGCGAGCGAGATTGAAGCATATAAGCCTTACCTAGATAAAGCTTGGAGCTACGCAAAAGAAACCGAGCAAGAGCCTGCTAAACAACTTGAACTAGCATGTGATTACTTTGCCGTATTACTGGGTAAAGAAATTAGCGCTATTGTACCTGGTTATATTTCTACTGAAGTAGATGCACGCCTTTCGTTTAATACGCAAGCTACGATTGATAAAGCACATACCCTACTTAGCCTTTACGAAAAAGAAGGTGTAAGCAAAGACAAAATTTTAATTAAAGTAGCGTCTACATGGGAAGGTATTAAAGCCGCTGAGCAACTAGAAAAAGAAGGGACTAAATGTAACCTTACTTTATTATTTAGCGATGCCCAAGCTCGCGCGTGTGCCGATGCAAACGTATTTCTAATTTCGCCATTTGTTGGCCGTATTTTAGATTGGCACGTTGCTAACGGTATGGAAAAACCAACCGATCCGCTACAAGATCCAGGTGTTCAGTCTGTACGCAGCATTTTTGAATTTTACAAACGCCATGACTACAAAACAGTTGTGATGGGTGCAAGTTTCCGTAATACAGGCGAAATTATTGCCCTTACAGGTTGTGACAAGCTAACTATTAGCCCTAATCTTTTAGAAGATTTAGGTAACCTTGAAGGCGCACAAGAATATTTGCTTGAAAGCGATGTTCCACAAGAGCCAAAACCAGAGCCATTAACAGAAGCACAGTTCCGTTGGTTACATAACCAAGATGCTATGGCTACTGAAAAACTAGCTGAAGGTATTCGCTCTTTTGCTGATGCACAAGAACAACTAGAGGCGCGCTTTAAAGCAATGTAATTTGCTATAATCGTGTTTTAAAAACGTCGCAATAGCGGCGTTTTTTTATGCCTAAAATACGCTACCCCTCTATATAATCTTCGTATAAACCTTCATCAATTAATCACACTTATGTAACATAACTGTCACTTTTTTATTCTATTTTAACTAGGCCTGTGGTATAGGTATTCTTGAGGTCAATAAAATCAATAGGAGAAGTTCATGGATAGCCTAAACGATATATTAGAGATATTAGAAGGACCAGATACAACAAGGAAAACCTCTCAGAAAAATAAAAAAAGAAAATGGCGCGAAATAGAAGCAATAAAAGACAAACAGCGCCTACGTAAAGAACTACAAGAACTAGACTACTTTACAGACAGTATTGCAATTGAAGAGCTCGATTTTTAATTCAATACGCCCCAACTAAACAAAAAGGCTTCCGATATATGGAAGCCTTTTTTAATGCGCTGAAAATAGCTGCATGAGATAAATTTATTATTCAGAGCCCTGGTTATTTACACCTGCCAGTTAATCGGTTTTTCATCTTGGGCTTGTAATAGCTCATTCGTTTTTGAAAAATGCTGACAGCCAAAAAAGCCTCTATGCGCCGAAAGCGGCGATGGGTGCGGTCCTTTTAAAACATGATGGCGAGCGCTATCTATGCCTTTCCCTTTTTTTTGTGCATGTGCACCCCATAAAATAAATACCACACCTTCGCAGTGCTTATTAATATGCGCTATTACATTATCGGTGAATTGCTCCCACCCTAAATGCTTATGAGAATGCGCTTGCCCTTGCTCAACGGTCAATACTGTATTGAGTAAAAACACGCCCTGATCTGCCCAGCTTTGCAGGTACCCATGTTCAGGAACAGCAAAACCGCTGATATCGGTAGCTAACTCTTTGTACATATTTTTAAGCGACGGCGGCAGCTTTTTTACATCAGGCAATACCGAAAAACACAAGCCATGCGCTTGCCCTTCTCCGTGGTATGGGTCTTGTCCTAAAATTACAACGCGTATGTCATTTAGTGCTGTGGCATCAAAAGCACTAAATACTTGAGGTTCAGGCGGATAAACAGCAACACCTTCATTGCGGCGATTAGCCACATACTCTAACGTTTCCTGCATGTAAGGTTGCTGTAATTCACTTTCTAAAAATGTAGCCCAATCGCTCATTGTGTACTCTTAATCTGTTTACGTGATGCGTCTATTTTATCACACATATCCGCGAGTCCATCTAGCATGCGCGGAGTAAAACGATGTAATAAATCGGCATTTACGCTAATAAATTGATCATTTTTAACTGCAGGCACTTCTGGCCACTTTTGCCAATTAACAACCGGCTGTGGCGTTTTTGATTTTTCATCAGGGATAATAATAACTTGTGGCTTAGTAACAATGACATTTTCGATACTAATTTGCGGGTAATCTGTAACGCTCTGTGCAAATACATTACTTACATGGCATGTTTCAATCAGTTGGCTTATCCATGTATTTTTACTTACTGTCATCATGGGCTCAGCCCATAACTGATAAAACCCGGTAATATTTTTTTTATCTTGCTGGCTTTTAACAATACCATTTAGCTTATGTTTAAATGCATTTGCCGCTTGCTGGCTTTGCTTAATGTTCCCTGTAAATTCACCAAAAGTAAGTAATTCATCGGCCACACCAGCGATTGTGGTCGGGTTACTTAAATATACTTTTATGCCCAGGCGCTCTATTTGGGCTAAATCTTCGCTTTGATTTCCGCTTTTCCACGCAATTACTAAGTCGGGTTTAAGCGCCAATACTTTTTCAAGCGAGATACCGTAATAACCGCCTATGCGCTCAATACTTTGGGCCTCAGCAGGATAGTCGGCGTAATCAACCGTGCCCACAATATTATCGCCCGCCCCTATGGCAAATAGGTTTTCGACTATATGTGGTGCAAGCGCGATTATTCGCAGTTTTTTAGAATCCTTGGTCTGCTCTGCAAGTGCACTGCCCGATACACTAAAAAGCAGCAGCCCAATAAAAAACGTTCTAAACATTAGTAATCAAACCCTTCAAGCGCTTTTATACCAGAGTCGAATGCGTGTTTTACATTACGCACTTCGCTTACAGTGTCGGCAAGGTCGGTTAAAGTACGGTGCGCTGCACGCCCTGTAATAATAACTGACTGCATTGGTGGGCGGTTATTAAGCGCTGTTACCACTTCATCTAAATCAACGTAGCCGTAGGTCACCATATACGTAAGCTCATCGAGTAAAACTAAATCAATACTGCTATCAGCAAGCATGCGTTTTGACTCTTGCCATGTTGCTTGGGCAGCTGCAGTATCGGCATCTTTATTTTGCGTATCCCAGGTAAAACCGGTGTTCATTACAACAAACTCAACACCTGCACCTTGTAATAAATTACGCTCGCCACATTCCCATGTACCTTTAATATATTGGCAAACGGCTGCTTTTTTACCATGCCCTACGCAGCGTGCTACAACGCCAAAACCCGAGGTTGATTTACCTTTACCATTGCCGGTAATTACCTGAAAAATACCTTTTACATCTTGTGCTGCAGCAACGCGCGCATCCACTTGTTCTTTTACTTTTTGTTGGCGCTGCTTGTGCTTATCGTTGTTTTGTTCAGTCATTATTGTGTCCTTCATAAATCGAGATAATTTGCTGTATGTTTAAATGCGTTTCGCACATAGTTGCTAATCGTTCTAACTGCTGATCCCGGTGAGTGGCAATACTAATTGGGTTAATTGAGGCACTTGGTTTTACCCACTTTAAAATTTGCGATGTAGCATCGGCTTCATCAAACAAACCATGTAAATAGGTGCCCGCAATGGCGTTATCATCGCTAATAAAGCCATCAAACGTAAAACCATGTGGGTGGTTTTCATCAAAGGTTAAAAATGGCTTATCAAGCGCTGCACCTTGGCTAATCCCTGCATGTATTTCGTAACCACTACAGGGTGTTGATTGGTTATTTAAAAGCAGTGTAGCGGTTATTTTAGTTAATACTTTTTGTGCTGTCAGCGTGGTTTCAAAGTCGCATAGAGCAAGCCCATTCACTTGTTTTAATGACGATTCAATACCATCGGGATCGTTGATTGTACTGCCCAGCATTTGCATGCCGCCACAAATGCCAAGTACTTTGCCACCATAGCGTAAGTGGCGCTTAATTTGAGTGTCCCAGCCTTCATTTTTCAAAAAGGTTAAATCGCCCAGTACATTTTTACTGCCAGGGAGAATTATCAGATCAACGTCTGGGATAGTTTGCGTGTGGCGCACATAATTTATATTAATATTGGGGTGCAAACGCAGTGCATCAAAATCAGTATGGTTACTAATGTGGGGAACAAGTAGCACTGCAATATTAATTGTGGCGTTGGTTACGTTATTATCAATGGCGACGGCGTCTTCAGTATCAAGCGCAAGATCGTGCAAATAAGGTAATACGCCAAGTACGGGTTTGTTTGTATATTCTTCAAGCCAATCAAGCCCGCCTTGCAGCAAACCTATATCGCCTCTAAAGCGGTTTATAACAAAGCCTTTTACGCGCGCTTGTTCTGATTCGCTTAGTAGCGCTAATGTACCCACTAAGTGTGCAAACACGCCGCCTTTGTCGATATCAGCAATGATAATAACAGGGCAATCTACCTCTTCGGCGTAACCCATATTGGCAATATCGTTTTCACGCAGGTTTATTTCAGCAGGACTCCCCGCTCCTTCAACAAGGAGTAAATCAAAGCGTTTAGCTAAGCGGTTATGTGAGGTAATTACCGCATCCATCGCCACTTTTTTATAGTCGTGATATTTGCCCGCTTCCATATTACTAATGGCTTTTCCATGAATAATAACTTGCGCGCCCGTATCGCTATTAGGTTTAAGTAAAATAGGATTAAAATCTATTTCGGGCTCGACTTTAGCGGCTATTGCTTGCAAGGCTTGCGCACGGCCAATTTCTCCGCCATCTTTTGTTACCGCGCTATTAAGTGCCATATTTTGTGGTTTAAAAGGCGCAACCTTTACCCCTCGCTTAGCAAACACTCTGCAGAGGGCTGCAACTAGGGTGCTTTTACCAGCATCTGATGTAGTGCCTTGAACCATTAAGGTTTTCATGGAATTACACCCTTCGCTTTCTAAAAAATAATAAACTTAAAAAGAACACGCTACCAATAGCAGCGGTAATAACGCCCACAGGCAATTCTTGGTTTTTTAGTAAGGAGCGCGAAAGTACATCAACCCACACCATAAATGTACCGCCCACTAAGCTGGTTACTAGCAATCCCGCGATCGTGCCTTGGGAGATAAAAAAGCGCACAATATGCGGTACCATTAATCCTACAAACCCAATACCACCACACATAGCCACCAGCACAGCGGTAATTAATGAGCTTAAAACTAACATAAGTATTCTAAAGCGCTGGACCCTGACACCTAATGTAATTGCGCTTTCATCGCCAAGTAACATGGCATTGAGTTGTCTTCTAAAGCTCAGCATTACAAACGTACACAATGTAATTACCAATAAAGGCAACCAAAGCGTAGCCCACTGCGCACGAGCAAAGCTGCCCAGTGTCCAAAATAAAATAGCGGCTACCGCCTGAGGGTCACTCCAATAAAGCAACAAACTGGTAAACGCACTAAATAAAAACGACAGAGCAACGCCAGCTAATAGCATTGATTCTACCTGTGCACTTTGCTGCCTACCTGCAATAAGAATTAATAAACTCATAGCGAGTAAGCTACCTAATAACGCTGCTGCCGATAACATAAAACCTGCACTAATACCTGCTAGCGACATAAGTAACACCACGCCAAATGAGGCACCCGACGATATACCAAATAAGTAAGGGTCGGCTAGGGGGTTGCGCGTTACCGTTTGTAAAATAAGCCCCGCAATGGCTAAGCCAGAGCCTGCTAAAAAGGCGAGTAATGTGCGTGGCATTCTTAGTTCAAAAATAATACGCGTATTAAAAGACGCATCATTTGAGAGTAAAAAGCTATTAAGTACGTCTTGAAGTGAGGTCTCTGCCGCACCAAAACTAAGTGCTGTAAATAAGCTAAATAAAGCCGCTGAAGCACTTATAAATAACGCAAGTGATTGGTGAGTATTAACAGTGCTCATATTATTCATAACCATAAAAGTAAGTGATATGAGGGATGCTTTGCCCAGATTGCGACAACTGTGGGTGGTTATTTACTTGAGCGCATACACCAAAAACGTCGCCTAGCATGTTTTCGGTTAATACCTCACTTGGCGTGCCTGAATGCGTAATTTCACCATTTTTAATAACCACTAGTTCATCGCACATTGCAGAGGCTAAGTTTAAATCATGAAACGATGCAAATACCGTTACACCCAACGATTTAGCAAGCTCCATAACCTGTATTTGGTATTTAACATCTAAATGGCTAGTTGGCTCGTCCATTATTAACAGTTGAGGTTGCTGGACTATGGCGCGGGCTATCAAGGCACGTTGCTTTTCACCGCCTGAGAGCGACTCAAAGCTTTGATCACTATGATCTTCCAACCCGACTGTATTGATTGCTTGAATGATTTTTTGTTTATCAATGTTAGTTATTGAGCTAAATAGCGATTTATGAGGCGTAAGCCCAAGTGCAATAACATCAAATACGCTTAAGTTAAATTGCGACGGGGTTTCTTGTAAAACAACCGCTACTTTTTTTGCGTACTCATCGCTTTTTAGCTGCCAAATGTCGGTGTTGTTAAATTCTACAACGCCATTACTTGGTTTATTAAAACGATATAGACAACGCAATAAGCTCGATTTACCTGCGCCATTGGGACCAATTAAGCCAACAAATTTACCTGTGGTTATTTTAAGGTTTATTTTTTTTAGAATCGTTTTATTGCCAATACCCCACGATACGTTTTTAACGTTTAGTAATGGTGTATTTAATGGCGTTTGAGTGTGCAATAGTCAGTCCTAGGCTAGGTTAAACTCACTAAAAATGCGATAAAAATACTAATGCACTACAAGAAAAAAATGAGTAAACCCGCTCGTTAAAAAAATTCATACCAATTGCATTAAATTAGTGAGCTATTACAGCAACAAATAAATAGCTTAATAACAAGGCGGAAATTATGACATATAGTTGTTATATATGAATAATTTTTAACAAAGTTAGTAAGTTATTTAATTCGCTAGAAAGATCATGTTTTTAATAAAATTGGTATTATACCATTTGTATCTGACTTACAGCTCAGCTGCTTACAGTTGCGGGAACAGTCGAGGACTCGCACCTCATTCCAAATGAAGCTCTATTATGGGCGGCTAAGTAAATAATTTAAAGCAAAAAAACCGCACTCAAAAGAGCGCGGTTAAAAAGGGAGTGTTTTAACTAGGGCGTGTTGACCTTTGTGGATTTAAATTTGTTCCATCTAGGGGCGATTAAATCGCGGCGCGAGGTTTGTAACCTAGTGGGCTAAGTAAAAACCGAGCAACAAAGAGTAAATCGTCCCTAGAAAGAACCCTGAGGGCAGCGCATGTTTGGTATTTATGCTACGTTATCGCCTATTTATGGGGAATAACCACATTTCACAGACTCTGCCTTGCCTAAAAACCAAACACACTGCTGCAAATTCAACCACCAAAGATAAACACGCCCTGCCGTTAAAACTTGTATTCAATACCTAAGCCTACGTAGTCTTGGTCAACGTTGTTGTCCATATCAAAGCTTGAGTAAAAACCAAATACTTTAATGTTTTTATTTAATTTGTGATCAAGACCAACTGAAATTGCTGACTTATCGTCGCTGTCGTCAAAGTCCATATCTTGGTATTGCACTTTAAATGTGTTGTTACCCATGCTGTAAGCAGCATTTAGCAAGTAACCATCCGCTTCTGCGCTGCCATCTACTGCTTCTTGTGTTTGGTACATTGCGCCCAATTTAAAGTTTTCAACTTTACCCTGGATTGATGCACGCACTACATCGTAGCCATTTACTTCGCTATCGGCTGCAATAGAGGCGTATACCGCGCTCTTTTTAAGTGCAACGTCACCGTAGGTCACTGCCATTGAGTAACCGTTATCAGCGTCTACATCATCTTCAGCTACAAAAGTAGCAAGTACTTTAAAGCCTTCGTATGAGTTTGATGAATAACTAACTGTATTTCCTAAGCGGTTTTCACCTTTAAATACATTTTTAATGTCGCCTTCAAGGTCGTTAAATAAATCCAACTTGCCTTGAGATTGCTTAAGCGCAGTATCGTTACGACCAATAACTACTTGGCCAAACGCACCTTTTAAACCAACGTATTGGTTACGCGCAGAAATGTTATCGTCGTTATCGCCTTTTGAATCAGCATCAGACACATCAACTTGAAACTCAAACTTATATACCGCTTCTAAACTATCATTTATTTTTTCAGAACCTTTAACACCAAGACGAGATGCATTACTTTTTATCTCAGTAAAAGACCCTTCGCCATCATCTGATGATTGCACTGTTACATTCGCTTTACCGTAAATGTCTACGTCGGCAAGTGCATTAAAAGATAAACCACTTAATAGTGCTAAGCATAAGCTCGATTTTACAAATTTCATGTTATTTCCTTGGATAATCACAAAAGACTAATTTTTAAAACTGCTGCATTTTGTCATCGCTAAATGACAGTAATATTACAATGGAAATATTAATGTCTTTTTTTATTAATAAAAATGCATTAAATATGAAATCAAAATAACATGAAAGTTTAATAAATGGTCTCTCTTACTTACTTTGCTTTAAAGACAAGCTTGGCGTCATTTGCGAAAGTAAATTAACTAAGGTTTCTATTAGCTCTTTTTGCTCGTTGTCTCTGTGGTACGCAATAAATACGTCTCTTGAGGTGTTTTCTACCCCTTTAACATGAAACAACTCACCTTTTTCTAAATGCCCTTCAACCAATACTTGAGGTATAAATGCACTACCACCACATTGCAGTATTAAATCAAGTGCAATACGTCCTGTGCTAGTTCTAAAGTAAGGTGGCGTTTTTCCTGTAAACTGGCGTGCATGCCAAAGAGAAAAAGTAGTTCCCCAATCAACATACACATATTGATTATCAAAAAAGTTTTCGTTCGTTGCTGTGTCATATCCGCTTACAGGAATGATTGGCAACTCACAAATTCGCTCTACTACTAACTCGTCTACTTTTGGTGGATCAAACAATATTGCTAAATCGAGCGTACGCTCTAATAAAAGTCGAGTGCTTTCTTGTTGTGCTTTAACTTCAGCAACCAACGATACGCCCGGCATCGCCGATACAATATTTGTTATACCAAACTGTAAAAAAGCATCCCAAATATTAGGCGTTCCTGCTAAGCTAATTTGCTTATGCATATTATCGGCAAGCGCAACATCTACTTTGGCGCGTTGCATGCCCGTAATAATCATTTGCGCGTGCGGTAATAAGCGCTCGCCAGGTGCTGTAAGTTGAATATTGTTGCGCTGACGTATAAATAAATTAACACCAAGCCCTTGCTCTAATTGGCGAATTCTAAAGCTCACTGCAGACTGCGTAATATAAAGGTTTTCGGCCGCTTTACCAAAGTGACGCGTACGCACTACTTCAACGAATGTTTTTAATAAATCGATATCCAATTTTTTATCCTCACGATAAAAATAATTTGTTTAATAAATTGCCAAACTTGCATCATACTCCAGCTAATTAATAGGGTATGAGGATAAAGCTA
This sequence comes from Pseudoalteromonas sp. NZS11_1, assembly GCF_015864275.1. NCBI lineage: Bacteria > Pseudomonadati > Pseudomonadota > Gammaproteobacteria > Alteromonadales > Pseudoalteromonadaceae > Pseudoalteromonas > Pseudoalteromonas sp. NZS11_1. The sequence goes on along the minus strand of NZ_JADYXK010000018.1, from coordinate 43,611 downwards.
TGAGCAATAACATTTCATTACTACGCCAAGCATTTGTTAGCCAACGTCAATTTTATGATGATCAGAATTTTCCACGTGGCTTTAGCCGCAGCGGAAACTTCACCTTATTAGAAGCCAGTATATTAGAACAACACGGTGTTGTTTTAAGAGGCTTATATAGCAAAACAATTGAGCCGCAAAACGAACATCAAGAACAGTTTGTAGCAGTAGTCACTGGCTCACAAGAACCTACCAACCCAATCGAACGAGCTTGGGTAAAATACTTAAAGCTAACGACCTGTAAAACTAAATTTCATACTTTATTTGGCCGTTCAAAAATGTCAGGGCCAGCACCAATTAGCCAAGAGTATTATTCAGAAGCGGATAACCTGTAAGTACTTAAGTTATTTGCTTTTTTGCGTTTTAACAGTTACAACTTGTATAAGCAAATATTTTTGCAAAATATAAACAAGGTGTTACGTGACGCGAAAAATACTAATAGTTGAAGATACACCTGCAATGGCGCGAGTGCAAAAGCACATCGCGCTTAAAGCAGGTTATGAAGTTGATATAGCTGAGTCATTAGCACAAACAAAAGAGCTTATAAGTAAAAATAGCTACTTTTGTGCTGTAGTCGACTTTATATTACCTGATGCCCCATCAGGTGAAGCAGTACCGTGTACTGTTAAGGCTGACATTCCAACTATTGTAATGACGGGTAATATTGATAAACAAACCCGCGATACAGTCGAAAAATATCCAATCATTGATTACATCATTAAAGAAAACAAACAAGCGTATCAATACCTCGAAAGACAATTACTTAGATTAACTCGCAACGAAAATGTAAAAGTGCTTGTTGTTGATGATTCTGCATCTACACGTACTTACATTTGCAGCTTGCTTGCACGTCATAAATATCAAATTCTACAAGCCGAAGACGGTATAGAAGCACTAGCCGCGCTTGAAGCCTCACCTGATATATCTGTAATTATTACTGATAACGAAATGCCAAACATGAATGGTGATGAACTATGCACTGAAATTCGTCGTTTATATGACAACGATGAAAAAGTGATTATTGGTGTTTCTGCCGCAGACTCGTCTGATTTATCAACGTTGTTTTTAAAAAATGGTGCAAACGACTACCTTCGTAAACCTTTTAATAATGAAGAGTTTTATTGTCGTCTAAGCCAAAACGTCGATATGTTAGAGCTTATGGCCACAATAAAACGGCAAGCTAACACTGATTATTTAACTAATTTACCTAATCGCCGTTACTTTTTTGAAGAAACCAATAAGTCACTTAAAAAGATTAAAAGTAAGCAAGGTTCAGGATCCTTAGCAATGCTTGATATTGATCATTTTAAAGTGATTAATGACACACACGGACATGATGTAGGCGACGAAGTATTAAAAGGGCTTTCTATTTGCTTTAGTAAATATTTTAAAAAGTATTTAGTAGCGCGTTTAGGTGGTGAAGAATTCGCAGTGTACTTTGCCGACACTGATAAACAAGAAGCACTAAAAAGGCTTGAAGGTTTTAGGTATTTTATAGAAATGAATAGCCAAGAATTTAGTAAAGCTAAAATTAAATTTACTATCTCTATTGGCTTCTCAAACGGGCCTGTTTATCAAATTGATGAACTATTAAAACAGGCCGACTTAAAGCTTTACGACGCTAAAGAATCTGGTCGTAATAAAGTAGTTAGTTAACCATTTTATTAGTTAATTATACTTCTGCGGCTGTAATAGCCGCTTTTTTACGTTTACGTGATTGATGATAAGAGTCCCAACTAAAAATAGCTAATGCACTCCAAATACATGCAAACGTTACTACACGCTCCGCATCAAAAATTTCACCGTAAAACACCACTGCCAATATAAACATTAGGCTTGGTCCAATGTACTGAAAAAAACCAAGTGTAGTGTATTGTAAGCGCTTAGCTGCACCGGTAAAACACAGTAATGGTAATGTAGTTACAATACCGGCACTAATCAGTAATGCATTTGTATGCCAATCGTTGGCTGGGAGGCTTGATGTTGCTGTAGGCACCATTAACCACCAATAGATGAGTGCAACAGGCAGTAATATAAGTGCTTCAAGTAAAATACCAGGCAGAGCTTCAACAGGTAACTTTTTACGTATTAAACCATAAAGCGCAAACGATATAGCCAATGAAAATGCAACTACCGGAAACGAGCCAAAACTAATTAGCTGCAGTACAACACCACTAAAGGCAAGTGCTACTGCTACGCCTTGAAACTTACGCAGGCGTTCACCTAAAAAGAGCATTCCCAGCAATACATTTAAAAGAGGGTTTATGTAATAGCCCAAACTCGCATCAAGCATATGGTTATTATTTATAGCCCATATAAATAAACCCCAGTTAAACCCAAGCAGTGCAGAGGTAATGACAAGCATAAGCAAAAGCTTAGGCTGAACAATGATGCGTTTTACTTTGTCCCAATACTTTAAAATACTTACTACCAGTACTAAAAATACAACCGACCAAACAACCCGATGCATTAAAATTTCAAAGGCAGTAACATGCTGAATTAACTTAAAGTATATTGGCGCAAGACCCCACATAAAAAAAGCAAGACAAGCAAAAATAGCACCTTTACGCTGCTCGGTATCAATCGACATAATAAACACTTAGTGATTTAAAAGGCCGCTAGTTTACTTGCCACGCGCGTTTTATCCAACTAAATACGTACCAGTTCCAAAAGCAATTTGAACAGATTGTTCGTTATGCAATTCCATTCTACACACACATACTTTATTGCCTGAGCGAATAAGTGTGGCACTTGCTATAAAGCTCTCCCCTTTTCCTGGGCGCAAATAATCAGTTCGTAAATCGATAGTGCCAAGGGTTGCTAGCTTTTGCTGTACACTCTTAATGTCTATATCGGTTAGCTTATCAATTACACTCGCTGCCGCGAGCATACCTCCTACGTTGTCGAGAACGGCTGAAATAACGCCACCATGTAATATTTTTTGCGCAGGGTTTCCTATAAATACGTCTTGCCAAGGAAAACTTATTTTTGCTTGCTCTGGAGTAAGTGACTCAACCGAGATATTTAAAAACTGATTAAATGGCATGCCATTTACAAACAATGCGCCCACTTGTTCAATTAACATTTCTTTATTCATTATTATTCTCTACGCTTAAACTGGTACGATGAGTAAAGCATAACTTAAGCAAAACTACGAGGCTCTCGTTAAGTCATTTTAAATAAGCCTGATATTAAAAAGCTATTTCAACACTAGGGTCTGTTGATCTTTCAAGGTTAAATTTACAGCAGTCTGTTTGGTATTTAGGCAAGGCAGAGCCTATGTAGTGTGGTTATTCCCCATAAATGGGCGATAACGTAGCATTAATGACAAACAGGCGCTGCCCAAAGGGTTCTTCCTAGGGGCTATTTACTCTTTGTTGCTCGGTTTTTACTTAGCCCACTAGGTTACAAACCTCGCGCCGCGATTAAATAGCCCCTAGTCTGAACAAATTTTAATCCGCAAAGATCAACAGACCCTAGCAGAGTTAAATTTACTTACAATAGGGGTAAGGTTAAGTAACTCAGCTAAAGACATCTCACTAAAAAACCACTAAAATACCTGCCAATGAATACATCAACTCCCTCTTCGAGCACACTAGTGCGTAAACCCGAAACTGTCCTCAAACAAGTGTTTGGCTACAGTGAATTTCGCGACGGTCAAAAAGCAGTTATTGACGCTGCTATTAATGGTCAAGACTCTCTGGTATTACTACCCACCGGCGGCGGAAAATCAGTATGCTATCAAATTCCTGCTTTAGTGCTTGAGGGTGTAACTATTGTTATTTCTCCACTTATATCGCTTATGCAAGATCAGGTAACACAACTGCAAGCACTTGGGGTAAAAGCAGCTTACGTTAATAACAGCTTAGCGCGAGAAGAGCAGCAATTAGTGTATCAACAGCTTCATCAGGGGCAAATTAAGCTTTTATATGTGGCACCTGAAAAAGTATTACAACGCGAATTTTTAGAACGCTTATCGCATTTAAATGTGAGTTTATTTGCCATTGACGAAGCGCATTGTGTGTCGCATTGGGGTCACGACTTTAGGCCTCATTACTTTAGATTAAATGAATTAAAGCAGCGTTTTGCACACGTCCCCATGATGGCGCTAACTGCAACTGCCGATAAAGCCACCCGTTTTGATATAGTTGAGCAATTAAAACTACAACAGCCTTATATTCATACTGGCAGCTTTGATCGCCCTAATATTCGCTACACCATAGAAGAAAAATTTAAACCTATGGTGCAATTGCTTCGTTACTTAAAAGAGCAAAAAAGCCAAAGTGGTATTATTTATTGCACCAGCCGTAAACGTGTAGACGACATTGCCGAAAAATTGGCTGATGCAGGGTTAAACGCTGCCGCTTACCACGCTGGTATGAGTAATGAGCAACGACAGTTTGTTCAAACTGGTTTTGCCCGTGACGATATTCAAATAGTGGTCGCAACCGTTGCCTTTGGTATGGGTATAAATAAGCCTAACGTGCGTTTTGTACTGCATTACGATATTCCAAAAAGTATAGAGTCTTACTATCAAGAAACAGGTCGAGCTGGGCGAGATGGACTCGCAGCTGAGGCCATAATGTACTTTGATCCAGCTGATATTGGCCGTGTAAGACGCTTTTTTGAAGACATAGACGACGAACAACGCCGCCGCGTAGAAGAACAACGCTTTAACGCAATGGCAAGCTTTGCAGAAGCACAAACGTGTCGTAGGCAAATATTACTTAATTACTTTAGTGAATATCAACGCGAGCCTTGCGGCAACTGCGATATTTGCTTAAACCCGCCAAAAAGCTTTGATGGTACCTTAGTCGCCCAGCAAGCACTTTCGTGTGTATATAGAGCTGACCAACGCTTTGGTCTTGGCTACATTGTTGAATTACTACGTGGTGCAAATACTAGCCGCATACGCGATAACAATCATCATGAGCTAAGTACTTACGGCATAGGTAAAGACAAAAGCAGTGAATTTTGGCTCAGTATTTTACGCCAGCTTATTCATCAAGGCTTACTTAGCCAAGATATAACGCAAGGTGCGTCACTTAGATTAACCGAAGCCGCGCGTGCAATTTTAAAAGGCGAGTACGCACTGCAATTAGCCGAACCACGCTTGCAAGCCAAACACGTTTATCAAGATAAGTTAGCGCAATTTAATTACGACAAAAAACTATTTGCTCGCCTGCGCGCACTACGTAAAGAACTTGCTGATGCCGATGATGTACCACCTTATGTGGTATTTAATGATAAAACGCTAGCCGAAATGGCGCAGCTTATGCCAACAAACGACAGCGAATTTTTAAAAGTGTCGGGGGTAGGTTTTACCAAATTAAATAAATACGGCGGCGAATTCTTAACTGCAATTCGTAATTACCTAGCTACAAATTAAGAAAGTTATGACTCAAATCGAATATGACCACGCCCATAAATACATTTTAATTACACCAGTCGAGCCGCCAAACGATGAAGACTTTGAGCTGTGGAGTACCCTATTTTTACACTCAGATGATGTAACACTCAACGAGTATTCTGCAGGTGCCGATCGCCATCAAGTTCGCTTTACCTATCATCAGCAAACCTTTAATTTAAACTATGAGCATTATAGCCAAAGTATTTGGATTAATGCCGAAGGCCGTGAAGCTGAGCACTTATTAGCCGCTTTAGCATTTTATTTAAGTTAGCTTTTAATACCTCGCGCACAGGCGGTTCTAAACCAGGTTAGTTATTAACAAAAGTGAATATGAGTAACAATTAATTAGTTTCAAAATCCATACCTTTTACTTACATTATAATAACAATGATGTAAGCTGATATTACGGTAGTCATTTGCTACGTAGCAGTAAAGAGGTTTAATGGTGAACAAGAAATGGATAGCACAGTGTTGTATTAGCTTAACGGTTTTAAGCTCTTATGTGCCTAATGCATTCGCACAAAAATCTTCAATGAAAACAGATAACTGCCTTGTAGAACAGACAGATTTAAGCACAGATAAAAACTTACGCCGAGAAGTCCAAGACAAAACATCCCTCACAAATAGTAACAGTAACGCAAAAATAGCCTCAATAAAGCTCAAGCAACTTAATGTATTTAATACTGAGCTTGAAGAGGAAAATAATGCACTATTTCGATTTGCTAACCGTGCTCATATTCAAACAGAGCCCGATGTAATCAATAACCTTTTATTATTCTCCCATGGTGACAAGTACGACGCTAAAAAGCTTGCTGAATCTGAGCGTTTACTTCGTAAAGAAAGCTATTTATATGATGCACAAATTAGTGCAACCGAAAATTGCGACGGCAATATTAATGTAGAAGTGGTTACCCGCGACTTATGGACACTTTTACCAGAAGTAAACTTTAGCCGTAGCGGTGGAGAAAACAAATCGAGTATAGGTTTTAGAGAATCAAACCTGCTTGGTTGGGGGAAGCGCCTTTCTTTGTCACGCACGACCGACAGCGATCGTAGTGGTTATTTATTTGTTTACGACGATCCTAATATTTTATCTACTCGCTACCGCGGCCGTTTAGAATATGCAGATAACAGCGATGGCAAGCGCCACTTACTTGAGCTAACCTATCCATTTTACGCGATAGACACCCCTTTTAGTTATGGTATTTTAAGCTATTCTGAGCAGCGCGAAGAGTCGCTATATAAACGCGGTGAAGAGTTTAGCGAATTTGATCAAACTACCGATTTAAACCGTGCATTTATAGGGCACTCAAAAGCACTTAATAATAATTGGACCCAACGCTTAACCTTAGGTTACACCGACGAGCAACATACCTTTGAAGCGATAGACACGACCTTTGCACCACTTGCCGATGACAGAAGCTTAAGTTATCCCTTTATAAGCGGCCATTGGTTTGAAGATAACTATATAAAAGTACGCAATTTTGACAGCATATCTCGCACAGAAGATTTAAATTTAGGCTGGAATATTAAAAGCTTAATTGGCTATTCAGACGAGTCATTAAGTAATGACGACAGCCGCGCAGTGTATTCATTTAACTTCAAAAAAGCCCACTTTACTAACGATAATACTTTATGGCGCTTTAGCGCAGATATTGATGGCTATTGGAATAAAGAGCAGAAAAAGCTCGAAAACTTTATGGCCACCAGCCAAATACAATATTATTTAAATACCAGTGAAGACCAATCTTGGTATGTTAAAGCCCGCGTGCAGTACGCCAAAAACCTTACTGCTGATCAACAACTTACTTTAGGCGGCGAAACAGGCCTACGTGGTTACCCTATGGATTATCAACATGGCGACCGTAGTTTTTTAGTTAATCTAGAAAAGCGTTATTACTGGGAGTACGATTTACTGCAATTATTTAAAGTGGGTGGCGCAGCTTTTGTAGATGTAGGCAGAGCATGGTTTAACGATAAAGATAACGGTGAAAACGCACATGTATTAAAAAATATAGGTGTGGGTCTTCGTTTAGCACCGAGTCGTGCAAACTCAGGCACCATGATCCACATTGATATTGCAGCCCCAGTTGATAGCTACGATGATGTAGACTCAGTACAGTGGCTCGTGAGCGTTAAAAACACTTTTTAAATAATACAAACGCGTTAAACTAATATCAATTGCATTAAATTAAATTTTTATAAAAGCTCAGGGCCTAAAGTGAAAATAATAGAAGTTTTAGAATTGTTTGCATCACAATATAAGTTAATTGTCACTGTAATCGCTATTTTGGTTTTCCCTCTGCTATTAAAAATAACCAAAAAATTACTCGAAAAAGCAATTAAAGGAAAAGTGGATTTACACCGAAAGTACCGTGCAGAGCTCTTACTAAAAATAATACTCGCCTTTGTAGTGCTGTGTTTAGTTTTAGTATTTTGGGGTATAGAGCTGCGTGGCTTATTGGTTTTAGGCTCCTCTTTATTTGCCATGTTAGGCGTAGCGCTTTTTGCCGCTTGGTCATTACTGAGTAACCTAACCGCATTTTTACTGATGTTTATTCAAAATGACTGCAGAGTTGGCAATTGGGTACGAATTATTGACGGTGCTAATCATGTTGAAGGTCGAATAGTAGAAATGGGCTTGATGAATGTAGTGCTTGAACACATTGATGGGCACCGTGTAATTTATCCTAATAATTTATTTGTGACACGCCCTGTCATGGTTTTAAATAAAGAACCAAAGCCAACAAAAACGCCCGTTATAAAGCGTATTATTGGTCCTAAAAAAACATAGTTTAAAAAGCATCGTTGATAAAGCAATATCCACAAAAAAGCCGCAGTAAGTAATTACCTACTGCGGCTTTTTAATGCTTAGCTAAACAGAATTTAGTTTAGCTATTAGTTATTTAGTTCAGCTGTTTTAAGCTCGTCATCTAAATCATTTATTTCATCAATAAAGTTCTCTAGTTGCTGCTCTACTAAACTATTGTCATTTGCAAAGTAAGCAAGGTGGAATACCGCGTCACCTTCATTTACTAATGGCATAGTTTGCTGACCAATAACAATCCCGCCTTTGGGCGCTAAAAGTTCAAGCTCAGAGTCGCCTAATGGGCTACTAATATAAGCAAGTACTTGCCCTTTAGTCACATGCTCACCTAGTGATACTTGTGCACGCACAATGCCATCAACCTCTGCACGTATCCAACTAGTCGAACCGGCAATGATAGGATCTGGTAACTTTTTAGGACGCTTGCCACGGATCATTTTTAAATGACGCATAACATAATCAACACCCTGCACACCTGCCGCAATAGCTATAGGATCAAAACGCAGTGCTTCACCTGCTTCATAGGTTATAACCGGTATACCTAGGTTTGCAGCTTCACTTCGTAATGAACCATTACGCAATGACGCATTTATTACCGCTGGTGTACCAAATGCTTTAGCCATATCAGCCGTTGCTTCATCTTCTAAATTAGCGCGAATTTGCGGTAAGTTAGTTCGATGAATAGCGCCAGTATGTAAATCAATAATGTGAGTACAATGTACTGCCACTTGATTAAAAAACATATAAGCCATACGCCCAGCAAGTGAGCCACGCTCAGAACCTGGGAAACTACGGTTCATATCGCGTCGGTCTGGTAAATAACGCGATTTATGAATAAAGCCAAACACATTCACAATAGGCACAGCAATTATTGTACCGCGCAGTTGGCTTGGGTCTATTTTAGCAATTAACTGACGCACAACTTCTACGCCATTTAGTTCATCGCCATGGATCGCCGCACACACCATAAGCACAGGGCCCTCCATTACACCATTAACCACTTCAATAGGAATATTAAGTGGTGAATGGGTATAAAGTTTAGCTGCCTCTAAGGCAAGTGTTTTACGCTCGCCTACGCCTACACTTTCACCTAATAAGGTAAAAGGACGGTTAATTTTAACCTTTGCCACGTGTTGCTGTTCCTTTACTTGAAGCATTTTTTTCGATGAAATCAATCACCATGCCTGCAATGTCTTTACCTGTTGCTATTTCAATGCCCTCTAAACCTGGTGATGAGTTAACTTCCATCACAAGTGGTCCACGAGATGAGCGAAGTAAATCAACTCCCGCTACGTTTAAGCCCATTGATTTAGCCGCTGCTACTGCCGTTTTACGTTCTTCTGGAGTAATGCGAACTAACGTAGCGCTACCACCACGGTGAAGGTTAGAACGGAACTCACCTTCTTGTGCTTGGCGCTTCATTGCTGCTATTACTTTATCGCCTAGTACAAAACAACGTATATCCGCGCCACCTGCTTCTTTAATGTATTCCTGAACCATAATATTAGCTTTTAAGCCCATAAATGCTTCAATAACACTTTCTGCCGCTTTGCGTGTTTCAGCAAGTACAACACCAATGCCTTGTGTGCCTTCAAGTAATTTAATTACAACAGGTGCACCGCCTACCATTTCTAGTAAGTCTTTTACATCATCTGGTTTGCTCGCAAAGCCAGTTACTGGCATACCAACGCCTTTGCGCGAAAGTAACTGAAGTGAGCGTAATTTATCGCGCGAACGAGAAATAGCGACTGATTCGTTTACTGGATAAACACCCATCATTTCAAATTGACGAAGTACCGAACAGCCATAAAATGTAACCGATGCACCAATACGCGGGACGATTGCGTCAAATTCTTTTAAGTTTTCACCGCGATAGTGAATTTCTGGTTGCTCCGAGTTTATATTCATATAGCAGCGTAATGCATCAATCACCTTAACTTCGTGACCGCGTGCTTCTGCCGCCTCAATTAAGCGACGTGTTGAATATAATTTTCTGTTGCGAGATAAAATACCGATTTTCATAGTTAAACCTTACGACCTAATAGTTGAGATAAAGCCGGGTCAACGACTATACGATTTTCCATGGCTGTACGCCCTAATAACATTCTAAACTTCATTGTTGCACGGCTTGTTAAAGTAAGCTCTATCGGCCAACTATGCTCGCCTGCATGCAATGTCGTTTCTATAAAATAGCGTAACTCTTTTTGCCCACTTGAGCTGGTTACGTACTTCATTTTTTTAACTTTTGCCTTGCAAGTGACTTGCGTTTGCTCATCATCCTGCAATGGTTGGGCCGTAAATTTAACCCATTTCTCTGAGTCAACTTCGTATTCTTCAATGTTAATTGCATGAATACATGAAGTGCGAGCGCCTGTATCAATTTTTGCTTTTATATCGTTAATACCAAGCTCAGGTAAACTTAACCACTCACGCCAACCAACTGTAATCTTTGCTGTCATAAATGTGCCCTTAATAAAAAAGTGACTTATACGCTACAGGTAAAAAAACACCAACGAAATAAATTTATCTAGTCGATTAGTAAATTAAATTGATCTTTTTGAACAACTAGTCACACAATGCACGCCTTACTGAACAGTACTTTATGCTACTTTGCTCAGCCCCTAGGCTCTGCATTTATTTGGTTGCTCAAACTTAACTTATTAAAAATAAAGGTAAGTTTAAAATACTTAAGTAGATACACTATAGTTAACGGTATTAAAAATACACTATTATGAGAAATAATTATGATTAATGGTTTACTACATGCACTTGTACTTGATGGACAAGGCGGCGCTCGCCCTATTGAAAGCACGAATGAGCTAAATAGCTGGCAACCAAGCCAAGGGAAACTTTGGGTGCACATGGACTATAGCCAAAGTGAGGCGGTTGAGTGGCTCAAGGCACAGCCTCATTTAAACGATTACGAATTAGACTCTTTAATTGCTGATGAAACACGACCACGTATTACAGCAACAACTAATGGGCACATGTTATTTTTACGTGGTGTAAATTTAAACCCAGCACAAAGCCCTGAAGACATGGTTTCAATTCGTTTATTTATTAGTGAAAATATCCTTATTACCACCCGTAAGCGCCGTTTATTATCGGTGCAAGATACGCTTGCGTGTTTAAATGAAAACAAAGGTCCATGTAATATTTCTGAGCTAGTATGCTCCATTACACAAAAACTAACCTCTCGCATGCAAAGCGTTATTGATTCACTCGATGAAACACTCGATGAGTTTGAAGAAGAAATAGATGAACCTAGTAAAAGGTTTGATAACCAAGGTTTATCACAGTTACGCCGTCAAACAATTGCCTTAAAACGCTATTTAAAACCGCAAAAAGAAGCCCTTAGCTCAATGGTAAATAATCACTATTCCTGGCTGTTGGATGACGATAAAGCAAAACTTAATGAAACGACTAACTTACTTATTCGTTATTTAGAGGAGCTTGATAGCTCGATTGAGCGTGCGCAAATCATTCAGCAGACAATCACTAACCAAGTCTCTGAACAGTTAAACCAGCGAATGTATGTTATGTCAGTAGTAGCGGCACTTTTTTTACCGTTAGGCTTTTTAACTGGCCTGTTAGGTGTAAACGTAGGGGGTATTCCGGGTACCGAAAGCCCTTATGCATTTAGTGCTTTTGTCATATTTTTAATTGTGCTTACTGGCGGTATTGGTGTGTATTTTAAAAATAAAAAATGGCTATAAATTAAAGCAATTTTAGTATGGCCACTCAATTGAGTGGCCATGATTGAGTAGCTAATTAGTTAGTTTCTCGGGTATAACTAACATTTGTCATCGTTACTTTAGATTCTGTAATCCCTAAATCTTCAAAGCACTCTTTGAAAGAATCCGAATTACCCGATTCCCCACACTCATCCAATGTATCAGGGTCTTGTGATTGTAGGTAATTACCAAATTTAAAGTATGACTCTGAGTCATCTTCTACAGGTATACCAAATGAGCGACCTAGTGCGCTAACATCAACATCGCCATAATTATTTTCAACACGTAGAGTAAACGAGCCACCACTAGTAATAGTACCAAGGGCAAATTTTTCTTCGTTACCGCTTGTATTTCGCAGACGAACATAAACGTCAAAAATGCCATTTCCAGCTACACTGTCATCAAATCCAGATTCATCTGTATCTGAAACATACACTTTAGAAATTGTCCCGGTATCGCTAGCATGGTGCTGAGAGATAATTGTTTTACCACCATCTGACATTTCAACTTTTACAGTTGCCTCAAAAACCTCATAGGTTTCGGTCATTGCAACACGTGCACTTTCTTTAACTTTATATTCATGACGCCAGCCATTCCCGTTTGGAGTGATATGACGCGCTTCTAAAGGAACAAACTCCAAAGTATCGCTATTTACTAATGGATGAGGATCATTACCTTCAAGATCAAAAATACTACCGTTGGTGATGTTACTCGCTATACCAGAGCCACTACCCGTATCACCGCCGCCAGTATCACCACCGGTGTCTCCACCGCCAGAAGAACTACCCTTAGTTAACGAAAAGTCATCAAAACGAACATCGCTTGAACTCTTATCATGCTTAGCAAATACTTGTAGTGAACCAGTGTTAGCCGTGGTGAAAGTTTTAGATACTTTTGTCCATGAAGAAACATTGAATTTCTCACTTTTAAACAAACCATTAAGATCATTGATCCCGATTTGCCCCTTACCGAGTACATAGGCACTTAACGTGTACTGAGTATTTCGATCTACATCTACATTTTGGTAAACACGCCCTGGGCTACCTTGTATTTTCAGTGATTTAGAGCCTTTATACGAATCTGAAGATAGCGCTGCAGGCTCTGTTTCATTCCAATTACTCCAGCCACCTTCAAAACCTGAATTTTCAATCGTAGCAGCGTGCGCAAAAGAAGTACTTGCAGCAACTGCAGAGCAAATAAGTAACTTTTTAAATTTAACCATTATTTTTATTCCTTTAAACCTGAATAATAAGCAACCTTACAGCTTAACTTGGCGATAAAAATCAAACCTAGATCGCATCATGTAAACAGACTTTTAAACCCAAAAAAATTGGTAACAACAAAAAAACATTTTAAAAGAAAAAACCTTCAAATTGGTATTACCAAAACCATCACCTAACCGGCAAAACAAGGCTATATTTTTTGTTACCAATATGTCAACAAGTTAATTGTTACCATGGAAACTATAAAACCGCTAAATGGATATATTTAAAATACAAAAAAACGCTTTAAAAACAGAATGATAAAAACGTAGTGATTTCTATTTACACTATGTAATAATTTTTAAATTTAAGAAAATAGTAGTACCTAAAACAAAAAACCACTATTACCAATATTTAACGCGAAACTTAATACCTTATGAATAAACGCAGTTATTTCATGATAAAATTGTTACCAAAACAGACTGGTAATACCTGTTAAACTTAATTTAACTTTAGTTATAAAGATAAATTTGAATGACTAAAATTTAAAAATACGCGCTTATATAATTTAAAATTTCAAAATATTAGTGCAAATAAATAATTAAAAGTAAATTTTATATGTGAGATTAACCTTTCAAATTAATAGGTGATGATGAAATTGAAATGCTAAACAGGTACTAATTTTGAGATTTCTTTGGAGTGAGTAACACTTTATTGTCTACATGGATAAAGGTGAGGGGCGTGAGCAGAACGCGGAAGCTGCGCTCGGTTAACTTATTCTTACATGGATGTAAGCAAGCTTGAATCATGTAAAATTAGCACTCCCTAATTCGTGACACAAAAAAGCGAGTACTTTTACAATACTCGCTTTCAAATTAATAAATCTAAACCCTAGTTAGCTGCATTACTCTTGAAAGTAAGTACCCCAACCATCGTACTCAACTTCGCACTCAACGGCTAGTTGCGCTAGCTTATCAACGTCTTCCATAATAACGTCTACGTCTAGCTCAGCTTCAACTACAATGTCAAAGCTCCAAATTTTGTTACCGTCTTCAAGCTCAAGCTCTGCTGGTTCTTCAACATCGTAACCCAATTTAAAAGCAGCAAGTGCAGCTTGCTCTAACTTAGGAAAGTCTTCACACACAAAGTGGTGCTCTACTTCATAAAGTATTTCAGGGTCTGACCCATCTTCAAGTAGTGAACTTACGATGTCTTCACTTATTTCACGCCAGTTTTCCATTATTTTTCTCTCACTTGAGCATCTAATTCAGTTATTTTAGCAGCCATAATGCTATGCACGCTTTTAGCATGCTCACGCGCGCTAATTTCTTTATCAAGCGGTATAGGCGCTAACATTTCGATGTGAATTGTACCATTATCCCAACGATTTAGCTTAATGGTTTTATGTGTTGTATTCATACATACCGGAATTATGGGTACATCTGCGCTCATTGCGGTGTGAAATGCGCCTGTTTTAAATGGTAGCAACCCTCTTCCATAGCTTCGAGTGCCTTCTGGAAACATCCATACAGATAAGCCATTATTTTTAATTTTTTCGGCTGCTTTTGAGATAGTTCCTGCCGCTTTAGAGCGATTCGATCTGTCTATTAATATATTACCCGACAACCAATAAAGCTGACCAAAAAATGGGATCCACTTTAAGCTCTTTTTACCCAAACTTACGCAGTTTTTTGGCACCATTGCTGGCACTGTAAATAAGTCGTAGCTATTTTGATGATTAGCAACATAAACTGCAGGACCTGGATCAACGGCATCTTTATGACGTGTTAGAACTAGCTTAACGCCAACCATTTTAGCCATTGAGCCAAACCAACCCGCTATAATATGTACATTATTAGGGTGAAATGGTCTTACAATCGAAAGTAATAAACCAAAAATACAACTGAATAATATAAACAGCAGCATAATAAAAACGCGTATAACAGCTAGCAAATGGGCTTCTCCAAAAATGAATTATAATTATTATAGCGTTATTTTGTGACACAAACGAGTCAATAGCGCACAAGTGTACGCTGAAATATTTAAGCTCTTTATTTTAAAACAAAAACGGCCTGCAAATGCAGACCGTTTTTATTTATACAAAAAAGTAATTGGCTACTCTTCGCTAATAACGTCTATTGGTTCATCATCTTGAGGAGTTAGCTCAACAACGGCTTCGTCAACACGCTGTAAGCCACGCGGTAGTTTATTACCCCTACGTCCTCGCTCACCATGATAATGCTCTAAATCACTTGGTTTAAGTGTTAGTTTACGCTTACCAGCATGAAGCGTAACACTGCTTCCTAGTGGTACAACAGCAAGCACTTTTACAAACTCTTCACGGGCTTGTACTTTAGCACCTGGTATAGAGATGATTTTATTACCTTTACCCTTACCTAATTTTGGTAAGTCTCGCAGCGGGAATAAAAGCATTCGACCTTCGTTAGAAATAGCCATACAGTAATCGCTAGCAACATCGTTCACTCTAATAGGAGAAAGTAATATTCCACCTTTAGGGACACTTACGAGCGCTTTACCGTTTTTATTTTTACTAACTAAGTCTTTAAAGTCGGTAATAAAGCCGTAACCTGCATCTGACGCCATAAGCAATACTTGCTCGTCTTCACTCATTACCACGTGCTCAAAATTAGCGCCTGGTGTTAAGTTAAAACGACCTGTCATTGGCTCCCCTTGGCTACGCGCCGAAGGTAGACTGTGCGCATCAGTTGCAAACGCCCGCCCCGCTGAATCTAAAAATACCGCAGGTTGATTACTCTTACCACGAGCAGAGGCTCTAAAGCCGTCACCTGAGCGATAATTTAAGCCTTGTACATCTAAGTCATGACCTTTACCAACGCGTGCCCAGCCTTTGTCTGATAGCACAACAGTAACTGACTCTGACGGAATTAAATCTTTTTCGTTAAGTGCTTTCGCTTCTGAGCGCTCAATCACTGGTGAGCGACGATCGTCACCGTACATTTCAGCGGCTTCTTGAATTTCTTTTTTAAGCAGTGTCGACATACGACGTTCTGAGCCCAAAATTTGCGCTAATTTATCACGCTCTTTAGCCAGTTCGTCTTGCTCACCACGAATTTTAAACTCTTCAAGTTTTGCTAAATGACGAAGTTTTAATTCTAGAATTGCTTCTGCCTGCGTATCAGTTAAATCAAAGCGCTCCATTAATACAGGCTTTGGTTTATCTTCGCTGCGAATGATTTCAATCACTTCATCAATATTTAAAAAGGCGGCTAACAAACCCTCTAAAATATGTAGACGTGCTAATACTTTATCTAAACGATACTGCAAACGACGACGCACTGTTTCGCGTCTAAATATTAGCCACTCACTTAAAATACAGCGTAAGTCTTTAACTTGCGGGCGGCCATCTAGGCCTAGCATGTTTAAGTTTACTCGGTAATTTTTTTCAAGATCGGTGGTTGCAAATAAGTGCGCCATTAATGGCTCAGCTTTAATGCGGTTTGAGCGCGGAATAATTACAATGCGTGTTGGATTTTCGTGATCTGACTCGTCACGTAAATCGGCAATCATTGGTAATTTTTTAGCGTTCATTTGCGCTGCAATTTGCTCAAGTACTTTACCACCAGAACATTGATGCGGCAGCGCTGTAATAACAATATCACCATGCTCTTCGGTATAAACCGCACGCATTTTGATAGACCCTCGACCGGTTTTATATATTTTGTGAATATCGGCTTTTGGGGTAATTATTTCAGCATCTGTTGGATAATCTGGTGCATGTACAAGCTCAAGTAATTCTTCAAGCTCTGTTTTTGGTTTATCAAGTAATAAACAACATGCACTAGCCACTTCACGTACGTTATGTGGCGGAATATCGGTTGCCATACCTACGGCAATACCCGTTATACCGTTTAGTAAAATATGCGGTAAACGAGAAGGCAGTACAACAGGCTCATCCATTGTGCCATCAAAGTTTGGTGTCCAATCGACGGTGCCTTGGCCAAGCTCTTTAAGCAGTACTTCTGAAAACTTAGATAAACGCGCTTCGGTATAACGCATTGCTGCAAACGATTTAGGGTCATCTGCCGCGCCCCAGTTTCCTTGTCCATCCACCAAAGGGTAGCGGTAAGAAAACGGCTGCGCCATTAATACCATCGCTTCGTAACATGCACTGTCGCCGTGTGGATGGTACTTACCAAGCACGTCACCCACTGTACGGGCTGATTTTTTGTACTTAGCGTTAGCCGACAAACCCAGCTCACTCATCGCATAAATAATACGACGCTGTACTGGTTTTAAACCATCACCTACATGCGGTAAGGCGCGGTCCATGATCACGTACATGGAATAATTTAAATAGGCGTCTTCGGTAAAACGCCCCATTGTTTGTTGCTCAATTCCTTGCATTAGCAAGGTATCTGTATCACTCATTAAAGCTTACCTAGTTTTTCTTATAGCTTACACGGTAGATTACATTGGCGTAATCATCGCTTACTAACAGACTGCCGTCACCTAATTCTGCAAATGCAACAGGGCGTCCAAATGTTGTTTCGTCTTTCATAAAGCCAGTAATAAATGGCGTATATTTAGTTACGCGACCTACTTCAATTGTTGCTAGCCCTACTTTATAACCTGACTTTTTAGAACGGTTCCATGAGCCATGTTCAGCAACAAATAATTGTTGCTTATAGCTTGCTGGAAATTGCTTACCGTTATAAAAATGAATGCCCAGTGGCGCTACATGCGCAGCAAGTGCAAGAGCTGGCGACGTGTAATCGGCAATATTTTTACCTTCCCCAAACTCAGGGTCAATAATTGCGCCGGCATGAACATACGGAAAACCAAAATGTTCACCTTCTTGCGTTGCACGGTTTAACTCATCAGGCGGAATATCATCGCCCATCATGTCGCGACCGTTATCACTAAACCATAAAGCTTGAGTAGCTGGATGAAAATCAAAACCGACGGTGTTTCTAACGCCCTTGGCTATTGTTTTTATTTGTTTTGTTTCTACATTAAGCGCAAAAATACGGCCAAAACGTTCATCTTCAGCACAAATATTACACGGTACACCCACCGGAATGATTAGCTCGCCCGTTGGTGCAAAACGTAAAAATTTCCAACCATGATGACGCTCGCTCGGTAATGCGTCATAAACCACATCAAATTTTGGATCTTTTAATTGGGTATCAATATTTTTAAAGCGAATAATACGATGTACTTCGCCTACGTATAAATCGCCATCTTTAATTGCTATGCCTGAGGGCATGTTTAGGCCTTTAGCCACAACAATTTTTTTATCTGCTACGCCATCACTATTATGATCAATAAGCGCATATACGTTGCCCGCTTTACGAGAGCCAACATACACAATACCTTTTTTTGAAACGGCTATTTGACGTGCATTTTCTACATCATTTGCAAATAAGCTTATTTCAAATCCCGGTGCGACTGTGAGCTTATCGAGTATATTTTTCGCCATTACAGGAGCGGTAGTCAGCCCAAGTAACAGCAAACTTCCTAGTAGTTTTTTCATTCGCCTCTCCTAGTGTTAAGCACAGGTAATTAAACGAGTGCCTTGTTACCATGATCTTCTAACCATTGACGACGATCAGGCGATCGTTTCTTAGCAAGCAGCATATCCATCATTTCCATGGTTTCTACTTCTTCATCAAGCGTAAGCTGCACTAAACGTCGTGTATTTGGATCCATCGTGGTTTCACGCAGTTGTAACGGGTTCATTTCACCCAGACCTTTGAATCGTTGTACGTTTACTTTTCCGCGTTTTTTCTCGGCTTCTATGCGCGCCAAAATAGCGGTTTTTTCTTGCTCATCAAGTGCGTAATAAACTTCTTTACCAATATCGATTCTAAATAATGGCGGCATTGCTACATACACATGCCCTGTTTTTACTAACTCTGGGAAATGGCGAACAAACAATGCACATAATAGTGTTGCGATGTGTAGTCCATCCGAGTCAGCATCGGCCAATATACAAATTTTATTGTAGCGTAATGCCGACATATCGGTTGATTCTGGATCAATACCCAGCGCCACTGAAATATCGTGTACTTCTTGTGATGCTAGTATTTGGCCTGACTCAACTTCCCAGGTATTCAAAATTTTACCACGTAGCGGCATGATAGCCTGAAACTCACGGTCTCTTGCTTGTTTAGCAGAGCCACCAGCAGAATCACCTTCCACTAAAAACAATTCGGTACGGTCGTTATCGGCCGCGCTACAATCGGTAAGTTTACCCGGTAAAGCAGGACCTGCAGTAACACGCTTACGCACTACTTTTTTAGCTGCACGCAAGCGAGTTTGCGCATTTGAAATACATAACTCAGCTAATAACTCTGCGGTATCTGTATGTTCATTTAACCATAAACTAAACGAGTCTTTTACAACCCCCGATACAAACGCAGAACACGAGCGTGATGATAGTTTTTCTTTTGTTTGACCGGCAAATTGAGGGTCTTGCATTTTAACCGATAACACGTAACTACAACGATCCCAAATGTCATCAGGAGTTAATTTCACACCACGAGGGAGTAAGTTTCTAAACTCACAAAATTCACGCATTGCTTCAAGCAAACCTTGGCGTAAACCATTTACATGCGTACCACCTTGCGCGGTAGGAATAAGGTTTACGTAGCTTTCAGCTATTGATTCACCACCTTCTGGTAGCCATACAACAGCCCAGTCAGCGCCTTCAATTGAACTTTTAAATTCGCCAACAAACGGGTCTTGCGGTAATGTTTCAAAACCTTTAATTGCTTCAACTAAATAGTCTTTTAAGCCTGTTTCATAAAACCATTCTTGGGTTTCTTTTGTTTGCTTATTAACAAACTTAATACGAAGTCCTGGGCACAAAACTGCTTTGGCTTTTAATAAATGATTAAGCTTGGTAATTGAGTAGTTTGGTGAATCAAAGTAGCTAACATCAGCCCAAAAACGAACCGTAGTGCCGGTGTTACGTTTACCGACTGTACCAATTACGTTTAAGTCTTCTACTTTATCGCCGCTTTCAAATGCCATTCTGTATTGTTGAGCGTCGCGTCTTACTGTTACTTCTACACGCGTAGATAACGCATTTACTACCGAAATACCTACACCGTGTAAACCACCCGAAAATTGATAGTTTTTATTAGAAAACTTACCACCGGCGTGTAATTTAGTGAAGATCAATTCAACCCCAGGGATACCTTCTTCTGGGTGAATATCAATAGGCATACCACGCCCGTCATCACTTACTTCAAGCGAATTGTCTTCGTGGAGTATTACGTCGATACGAGTAGCATGGCCCGCCATAGCTTCATCGACACTGTTATCGATAACCTCTTGGCCTAAATGATTGGGACGTGTTGTATCTGTGTACATCCCTGGGCGTCGTTTTACCGGATCTAATCCATTAAGTACTTCAATGGCTTCGGCGTTATAATTTTGATCACTCATAGTTTTTATCTTTATATCCGCTAAGGCTCTAATACGTTTTACTAGTTTTATTGTTATATGCGCTAAAGCGTTAATATAGTAACTAACCTCAGTTCAGGCTAACTAGTTTTACGTGATTTTAAGAAAATCTACAATACTTGCAAAGGTGCGTTCAAATTCAACGTAGCTATGATCGCCACCAAATTCTATCAATTGCTTGCATTGCGAATAATATTTTACTGCGTGTTGAAAGTTCAACACTTCATCGCCTGTTTGCTGTAATAAGTACAGTAACTCAGGGTATGCTAATTTATCTACAGCGAGTAATTTAAGTGCCTCAATATGGCTGTTATTTAAATCGTAATGATAATCTTGATACGGATTATAATTAGGTCCAAGTAACGACTGTAATAAATTATAGGGTGCGACCGCGGGATTAATAACCACTGCAGGAATTTGATAACGCTGCGATAAATACGTGGCAAAAAAACCACCTAACGAGCTACCTAATAAAACGGTATTTGGCGTTAGTAATTGTTCAAGCTCAATTATAGCTTGTAGGGGCTCGTGGTTTAAGTTCGGTACACAATAATCAACGTCATAGTTTGCCATAAGCTCACCAAAGCGCACAGCTTTATATGATTTTTGTGAACTATTAAAGCCATGAATATAAATTACGCGTTTAGCCATACTACTTCCGTTTTTACTTCTACTTTATCTTTTTTACTCTTTATATTTAGCGTTCTGTAAGCTGGCCCCGCATTTTTTTGCTCCCACTGTGAAGTGTGCTTTACAAACTGTATTGAGCTGGCCGGGGTCGCATATATGGGCAGCCCTCTAAAGCTTTGTTCGTAATCATTGTGCACATGCCCATGAAAAAGCGCAGATACATTATTACTATTAACTAAGATATTTAAAAGCTGTGGGCCATTTTCTAATAAGTGTTTATCAAGGTAGCCGTTTATTGGCAGCGGATTATGATGACAAAATATAACTTTACTATTATTCGAGTTGACTAAAGCGTCCGTTACTTCATCTAAATGCGTGCCAGTAACCCATCCTGCGGGCGTGGGCCCTTTAGAATTAATAAGAAGTAGCTCAATCCCATTAGCAATAATATGTTTAGCCGAATTTATTTGCCCACCACTTATGCGATTAAGCATTCCTAGTTCATCATGATTACCTGGCACCCAAAATACAGGACAAGTAATATCACTGGCATTTATAAGTTCACTAAATAATAAGTATGATTCAAAACTATGATCTTGTGTTAAATCGCCACCAAAAATAATGCAGTCTATTGATTTTTTTGCTATGTTTGCCAAGGCTTGTTCAAAATGATCTGCGGTATTTACATTAAAGTACTCACTGCTTTTGTCTGCAAATAAATGGCTGTCAGTAATATGCGCAATGCACAAAGATGATTTATCAAATGTATATGTATCATCAAACCAAGCCATTATTTACATCCCAATTTAACGTCGCTTGTCCGTGCTCTACACAGGCCACTAACCAATCGTATAAAAAAGCATTAAGTTGATACTTTTCATCTTTTTGATGCATTTTAGGGTTAGGGTATCCATAAGATGGTTTTATGCGTTGATGGTAATCGTGATGAACAATTTCAGCCACTTTGGCATCGTGATACATGCGTACCGTTAAATACAGTGGCGTAATCCCTTTAACCATTCCTGTTAGCTGCTTAATTGAAATATCCATGGTGTATTTTGCGCTGCCATCAATTTTTGTAGCAAACTCACTGTTGCCAAGTTTAACTTCACGAATGCTTCCTATATTGCGCTCGCTCGGTAACAACTTTAATAGTCGCACATAGTTATGCTCACAAAGTGTTAAATACTTTGGGAGGCTCTGAATATATCGCTTTGTTGCTAATTGTGCTGTCAAAGTACCACCATAATATTAGTAAGAGTTTATGCCCATTTACTTGCCATTTTTTCACGATTAAGCGCAAGCCACTGCATACAAATAACCGTTGCCGCATTATCCATTTCACCGTTATTGAGGCGCATTAGCGCATCATCAACTGATAGAATGTGAGTTTTTATATCCTCCCCTTCAGTTTCAAGACCATATACACCTGATTTCACTTGGCTTAAGTCAGTACGCGCTAAATACAAATGCAAGCGCTCAGTTGTACCACCAGGGCTTGATAGGTATGAAAGCATAAATTCAAGTTCAGTTAATTCAAGCCCAGCTTCTTCATACGCTTCTTTTTTTACAACTGATTCGTAATCCGTACTGCCGTCTGTCATTCCGGCTATACACTCTAGCAACCAAGGCGAATGCTTGCTTTTAATAGCGCCAATACGTATTTGCTCAATTAAAAGAACAGTATCTGATATTGGATCGTAAGGGAGTACTGCAATTGCATCGCCACGTTCTAATATTTCTCGACTAATTACTTTAGATTTTCCACCCGCAAAAAGAGCATGTTCAAACTGGTATAAATCAACCTGAAAAAAACCTTTATAAAGGTTTTTTATTGGCTTTAAATTCACATCTTTATGTGTAAATTGAACGAGCTTTTTATCAACCACGTACATACCTCCTACTTATCTAAAGCTTTAAAATGCGTTAATATATTCTGTTACACTTGAACATACTGTTTTACTAATTATTTTTTTTGTTATGCAGTAAAACAGGTTAACATGCTTTTAGTACAAAAATTGTCTAAGGACCGAACCCCACATGAAAAAGAACATTCTTGCGGCGCTAGTTAGTTTATCATGCGCATTAGGTGCAACAGCAGTGAAAGCTGAAGATTTACTACAAGTTTTTGAAATAGCGACAGCTAACGATCCTACTGTTTTAAAAGCAAAAGCCCAAGCCGATGCGCAGTCTTACCAAAGCGATTTGGCGATGAGTGCACTATTACCTCAAATTGGTTTAACTATGGGTTATACAAAAAGCGATGCAACGTCGTACCAAAGCGTTGGCGACTTATCTAACCAAGTAAAAGTTGAAAGTGATACAGACCAATTCTCTCGCGGTGTGAGCTTAAGCCAAACATTATTTGATTTAGGTGCCTGGAATACGTTAGATATTGCCGACAAGCAAGCGCTTCAAGCAAGCGGCCTATACGATGCAGCAAAACAAAACTTAATTGTACGCGTTGCTGAAGGTTATTTTAACGTATTAAGTGCAAGCGATAACCTTGAATTTGTTGAAGCTGAAAAACGTGCAATTGAACGTCAACTTGAGCAAACAAAACAACGTTATGCGGTAGGCTTAACAGCAATTACTGACGTACACGAAGCGCAAGCTCAGTTTGATAACTCTGTAGCTCAAGAAATTATTGCAGGTAATGCTGTAGAAACAGCACGTGAGCAACTTCGTGAGATTACAGGTAAATATCACGAAAAATTAGACTTTTTAAATACAGATACTTTCTCAACAACTAAACCAACTAAGCGCTCAAGCGACTTTGTTAAAGTAGCTGAAGATAAAAATATAAACCTACAAGTGTCTAAAGTAACGGTTGATATTGCAAAAGATCAAATTGAATTAGCAAAAGCGGGTCATTACCCAAAGCTAACCCTAAGTGCTAGTTACGGCGATTCTCTTACAGACAATCAAATAAATGGCGCTAACTTTGATGATCAGCCACGTTCAGACTCAAGCTCTGTAGGGCTTAACTTTAGCGTACCTTTATATTCAGGTGGTGCAACAGTTGCTGCAACAAATCAGGCCCGTGCGTTTTACGTAGGTGCGAGCCAAGACTATGAAACAAATTACCGCGCAGTAACTCGCACAGTAATTACATCTTATAATCAAGTTGTTTCAGACATTGCTACTTACAAAGCGCTAGAGCAAGCGGTTGTTTCAGCTCAAAGTGCCCTTAAAGCAACTGAAGCTGGTTTTGAAGTAGGTACTCGTACCATTGTTGACGTACTAGTAAGTACGCAAAATTTGTACGATGCAAAGCGTAACCTTGCTGATGTACGTTACCGTTATGTGTTATCTACCCTTCGCCTAAAACAAGCTACGGGTACATTAACAAGTGCAGATTTAGTTGCTATAAACCAAGGTTTAAAAGCCGCTTAATTTTCATTACTCGTGCAGTATGAACACATTGGAAGCCAGCTAAATGCTGGCTTTTTGTATTTTACAGCGCTTAGCGTTAAACTATCGTTTTTATTCTCAGAGATATTTTTGTGGTCACCTCATCTCCTTTTAAAGCATCTTTTTTGGGCCCTCGATACTGGTTAACGTGGATTGGCGTTCTATTTTTATATTTAATTTCTTGGTTACCGCAAAAACTACAATTAGCAATGGGTAAACAGCTTGGTCGCTTAGTTCATAAATTTATGAAGCGCCGTCGCCATATTGCAGAAGTAAATATTAAGCTGTGTTTTCCTGATATGAGCGCAGCAGATCAAAAAGACCTTGTGCTCAAAAATATGGAAAACACCGGTATTGCAATGGTTGAGACTGGCATGGCCTGGTGGTGGCCGCAGTGGCGAGCACAAAAAGCATTAGGGTCTTTTAAAGGGCTTGAGCACTTTGAACGCGTACAAGCGTCTGGTAAAGGTGTTTTATTGCTTGTCCCTCATATTCTGCATCTTGAAATGGCTAGCCGTATTATGGGCTTAGAGTGTCAGGGTGTTGGCTTTTATCGCCCTCATAACAACCCACTAATGGAATACTTTACGACTAATGGGCGCCTTCGCTCTAACGAATATTTAATCGGTCGAAAAGATGTAAAAGGTTTACTAAAAGCATTAAAAAATAAAAAGGTATGTTATTACTTACCCGATCAAGATTACGGTCGTAACCGCTGTGAATTTGTCCCATTTTACGCAGTACCTGACGCTGCAACTACAACGGGTACTCTTATGTTTGCAGGCAGTAAAAACTGCGAAACAATGAGTTTAATAACTCGCCGTGATGAAAATGGTAAATATCACTTAGAAATACTGCCAGAGCTTGAAAACTTCCCCAGTGGTGATAATAAGGCTGATGTAACACGTGTAAATCAACGCATGGAACAATCTGTTAATGCCGCACCCGAACAATATATGTGGCTACACCGTCGTTTTAAAACTCGACCTGATAAAAATACCCCTTCTTTTTATAAAAAGTAATGGTATAACAATAATAGGAACAAATAAGGTGGGTAATAATCATGTGGTTTTGGATTAGGCATTTATCATTTGCAGCTGTACTAATAGCACTCGCCGTATACTTTTTGTTGAGTGATGGCTCTTTATTTGATATTAAAAAATCTAAAAATGCAGCTGCCGAAGGATTATCACGTTTTTACTCCTCTATTCGTAACCAAGTAAAAAGTAATAAAGAACGAGATCAATTTGTTTTAAAACTTAAAACACCAGAACAGACCTTAGATAGAGTATTAGCGGAACGTGCGCGAACAGTTGATCCAATGCCGACCACTTGGACTGGAGAAGTTGAACCTAGACGCTTTGAAAATGGCACAACACTTAAAGACGTACTCTATCAATATGCTAAAAATGAAGGTATTGAGCTTTACTGGTATTTAAGTAAAGACTACGTAGTTAAAGATCATTTTAGAGTAGACAGCAACTTTACTTCAGCACTTTATCAAATTGGTCGTGCTATAAATGACGACTTTGAGCATGAGGTTTACACTTACTTTTGCCACAAACAAAGAGCAGCGGTTATTACAGAGTTACCATCAGAATTTGTGCGAACAAACTGTTTAAAGCTAAAGATTTGAGGGGTTACACGTACAAAAAACCCAAGCAAGCGCTTGGGTTTTACAATTCAATTCAATTCAATTCAATTCAATTCAATTCAAAAATACTATTCCAAATATTCGTTACGTTAGTAATATCTTGTAAAAAAGCTTCTCGCGAGATCAATTTGCCTTTTTGATCCAAGCTCAGCACGTGATAACACGAGCGATAATCAATATACGCTTTGATCAACTGCTGTTTATGCTCTTTAGTAATACAGCCTATATTTGCTGCATCCGTTAATATTCTTACGTTATCTGAATAAACGGTAAGCTGCTCAAACTCATTTGCGTGTTTAAGTACTAAATATTGCGTAATAAACTCAATATCAGCCATACCGCCAATATCTTGTTTTAAATCAAATTGTTCAGAATTTCCTTTCGCTAGATGGTCGCGCATTTTTTCGCGCATTTTTATTACATCGGCTTTTAACACGGTATCATCGCGCTGTTGGCAAAGAATACTTTTACGGATTTGTGAAAAACGATCTATAAGATCGTCTTGGCCCAAAATTAACCGAGCCCGCACAAGCGCTTGATGTTCCCACGTCCATGCTTGAGTTTGCTGATAGTGATTAAAACTCTCTAGATTGATAGCAAGTAAACCTGATGCACCTTCAGGGCGTAATCGCGTATCAAGCTCATACAAAATACCCGAAGCAGTACGAGTATTAAATAAATGCATTAAGCGCTGAGCGAGTTTTAAATAAAACTGGCGAGAATCTATCGGTTTTTCACCATTGGTTTGGCTTGAGCCATCATGATTATGCACAAACACCAAATCTAAATCTGAGTCGTACCCTACTTCTAAGCCGCCTGTTTTACCATATGCAATAACAGCAAAACCTTTGTTTTCATCATCAGTGCCAGGGGGCATACCAAAACGCTTAACGGTGTTATGCCATGCAATATTAACAGCTTGATCAACAATCGCTTCAGCCAATACGGTTAAGTGATCGCTTACTTTCATTACATCAAGAACACCGGTTGCATCGGCAGCTGCAATTCGTAATTGATGCGTTTGCTTAAATTGCCTAAGCGACTCCATTTGCAGTTCTAAATCGTCATGCTCTATTCGCAAAAAATACTGTCTTATTTCATCTTTATAAGCGGTTAATGGTGTCGGTTTATAAAGAACAGCCGGGTCTATTAGCTCATCCAGCAATATAGGGTAGCGAGAAATATGCTCGCCTATCCATTTGCTATGACAACACAGTAAAACAAGTTGCTTTAATGCACCTTGGTTTTCGTACAGCAATTCTAAATAAGCAGTACGTGAAATTATCTTATTAAAAATTTGGCAAACCATTGTAAAAGCAGCTGCGCTGGCATTAAAGTCATTTAACTGGCTCAATAAAACAGGCATTAATTTATCAAGGGTTTCACGCCCTCGGTTACCTATGTTGACCTTAGACAGCCTTAATTTAAAATCGTTAAGGGGTGTTTGCCATTCATCTCTAGCCTCTTTTAGAAAGCTCACATCACCATGATCCCAAGCACTAATAAATGCACCTTCACAGGTATCTAGTGGCGCGGTTTCTTCGCCAATAACGAGTGCAAACTCGCCGTTAACTTGCTTCATTACCTTTTCAATAGTGATTAAAGTGGCAGAAAAATCAGCTTGTTCTAATAATAAGTTTAAGCGCTGCTGGTTCAATTCATCATCGGGGAGTGTTTGCGTTTGCTGATCGTCAAATATTTGTAAGTACTGTTCAACTTTTCGCAAATAAAGGTAATTGCGTTTAAGCTCGCTCGCTTCTTGCTCATCTATAACTTGGCTAAGTGCCAGCTCATTTAATGCTTTAAGTAATGATTGAGTTTGTAAATTAGCCTCTCGCCCACCTCGTACCATTTGTAGGGCTTGCACTATAAATTCAACTTCACGAATACCACCAGCTCCTAATTTTATATTATTAGTTAAGCGTTTACGGCGAACCTCTTGTGCAATCATTAACTTCATTTTACGCAAAGATTCAATCACCGAAAAATCAATATACCGGCGATAAACAAACGGCTTTAAAAGCTTAATAAATTCATCCCAATATTTGTTAGGCGTGCCAATTAAGCGCCCTTTTAACATCGCGTAGCGTTCCCAGTCGCGACCTTGTTCTTGGTAGTAATCTTCAATGGCATTAAAGCTCATAACCAAAGGGCCACTTTCGCCAAACGGGCGTAGGCGCATATCAACCCTAAATACCTGCCCGTCACCGGTGGCTTGGTTAAGTGATGCAATGAGCTTTTGTGCAACTTTGGTATAAAATACTTGAGCCTCAAGGCTTCTGCGGCCACCTTGGGTTTTTGTACTGCGCGGATATGCAAAAATGAGATCAATATCAGAGGAGTAATTTAGCTCTTGTCCGCCAAGTTTTCCCATACCCAACACCATTAACGGCATTGCTTGGTTTTGCTCATCAAGCGGCTCACCATTTACTTTTGCCACCTGTGCATGCGCCCATTGGTTAGCACTATTTATTAGCATGTCAGCCAGTTGGCTTATGTAATTAATACTATCGGCAATGGGATTGTTACAGCATAAATCTAAAAAGGCGACTTTGAGCCAGTACTTTTCACGATATTGGCGAAGTACTTTATGGCACTGCACTTCATCAATATCAGCTAAATTAAGGTTTCTAAAAGGAGAATCTATTACTCTATTTTGTATTTCGTCTTTGCATAATAGCCAAGTATTTAAATCAGGTTGTGATTCTAAACTGCGCCAAGCAAAGTCGCTTAATGCTAATAACCTTACAACTTCACTTTGTTTACTTTGCTGCGGGTATAACTGTTCAAAGCGCATTAAGCCAAGTTTTTGTAATTGAATAGGAAGTTGCTTTACGTTACTCATCAATCCTCTCTTTTATATCATCAATAACCGTACTAGAATGATTAAAACCTAGAAAGGTTAACTTAATTAGGATCACCATGTCATATTTGTCTTTATCTAACACTAGTTTTATTGCGATTGCCATTAGTTTTGCGGTTATTTGCATAACTATTTTTTGTTTACGAGTTGTCACTCAAATCAAAGCAAAACAAGCGCTTAAAGATGAGCTAGCACAACACGACAACTTTGCCATGGGTATTAGTTTTGCATCTGAAATATCAGTTGTTATAGCCACTATGGCTTTCTTATTTGACGAAATAAGCATAAGTACCGCACAGTCAAACCCGTTAAAAGTGTTAATTATTATTATTCTTTTATTCACTTTTATAAAAGTGGGTCATTTAATTCACAGAAAATGGATACTTCACAGGTTTAACGAAGAAGCTGCCATACTAAAACAAAATGTATGTGCTGCATTGGTAGATTCAGGCATGTTAATCGCTAACTGTATTATCGCACTTGGCTTGTACACGTGGACGCACACCCAAGGATTCAGCAACTTACTTATTGCTTGTGTTAGCTTTTTTACGCTTCAGGGAATGTTTGCACTGGATAGTAAAATACGAGAACACCGTTTTGCAAAAGCAAATCAAGGAGCTTCGCTACAAAGTAACTTTAACCTAGAGAATACATCTATTGGTATAAGGTATGCTGGTAAATCAATCGGCTTAGCATTGGCTGTGTATGCTGGTTTATCTAGCGCAGCATTTCAAAACGGTAAAATGGTAGAAAACATATTTACACTCGTTATGCATTGCGGTGTAATGTGGATACTGCTTTACAGCTTAACGTATGTGATAAAAGTTATCTCTTTACCAAATATTGATACGGCTCTTGAAATAGACCATCAAGATAATATTGGGGTAGCATGTATAGAGTTTGCTGTTTTTTGTGCTATAGGCTATTTACTTATTAGCATGTTTTCTCTTTAGACCTTTTTACTAAAATACAGCCATTAAAAGTCTGCATTTAAGTAATAATGGTAATTACTTAAATGCAACAAGGTCCTAGCTCTATGCCACTTGAAATAACGAATTACTTGTTAATTGACATAGACAACGAATTTAGCCGAGCATTTGCCGAATACTATGTAAATAATAATGGTAAAACAAAAGCGAGTACGCTTATTGCTGCAGGCAGCAATACCCGCCAGTTAGTAAAAATGATGTTTGACGAACTTATTAAAGACTATAGTTATTGCGACCTTGAAAACGAAATAAGCGTTTCTGAATTAATTAACTATCTAAAAGAGCATCACGATTTACACGGAGTCCTTTTTAATAGTACCGATTACTTACTAGCAAGCGATAAACAACGCTTTATTTATAACTCGTTACATGAAGAACGCTTTTTAATAAGCTTTGATGATACAGGCTATACACTAAGCCTAGTTACTGACGAGACGTTAACGGAACCTTCGCAAAATCACCACGATATAGCGCACACACCACAAGATTTAATAGACCTTGCAGAGCAACTTAATAAAAATAAATAATTGCGCACAGCTCCCAGCTTACTTACCATAGCAGTATATATTTTTACGCTAAGTAATAAGTGACGCCCTATGCGAGTTCCTCATATTTATCAAACATCGAGTATTGCCCTAAACACCCCTGTAACTTTAGATGACGATGCTGCAGGGCATATTGGCAGAGTGCTGCGCATGAAAGTAGGCGAGCATGTATCTATTTTTAATGGCGAAGGCGGCGAATACCTTAGTGAAATAATTGAGGTAACAAAAAAAACAGTCGTCGTAATGCCGTTAGAGCTTAATCCTCATGATGTAGAATCTCCGCTTAAAATTCATTTAGGCCAGTGTGTATCCCGTGGTGATAAAATGGATTTTACAATTCAAAAGTCAGTTGAACTGGGTATTACCGAAATCACCCCTATTTTTAGTCAGCGCTGTGGCGTGAAACTAATGGGCGATCGTCTTGAGAAAAAACACCAACAATGGCAAAAAATTGCAATAGCAGCGGCAGAGCAATCTGGGCGTAATTTTGTGCCAATTATTCATCCCCCTGTAGATTTAAAACAATGGCTTGCACAACAAACCAATGCAATTAAGCTCACTCTTCACCCTCGTGCTGAGCACAGCATTAAAACCATTACGGTACCTAAAGATGGCGTACGCTTTTTAGTCGGCCCAGAAGGCGGCTTTACCGACGATGAAATGGCACTAACTAAACAACTAGAATTTGTGGATATTCGCTTAGGCCCGCGCGTTTTACGAACGGAAACAGCCGCTTTAACGGTCTTAAGTGCATTACAACTTCAATTTGGCGATTTAGCTAATTGAAATAACTAAAAGCACCCTCATATAAACAGTAACATTTATAGTAAGGCACAGCGCATGGCAATTAAGTTAGGTATTATTTCAGATCCTATTAGTGGATTTAACATCAAAAAAGACACCGGTTTTGCAATGATGATGCAAGCGCAAGAACGCGGCTACGAAATTTATTATATGGAGATGGATGATTTATCTCTTCGTAAAGGTAAGTCGTACGCTACAGCGTCTAAAGCGCAAGTGTTTAATAATGCAGAAAAATGGTACGAGCTTGAAGAAAAAGCCACTATAGCCCTTGCCGACCTTGATGTTATTTTAATGCGAAAAGATCCTCCTTTTGATACTGAATACATTTACGCGACGTATATTTTAGAGCGTGCAGAACAAGAAGGTACGTTAATAATTAACAAGCCACAAAGCCTTCGCGATGCTAACGAAAAGCTATTTACAGCATGGTTTAGCGAACATACGCCAGACACACTTGTTACACGTAGCCAAAAACAAATTCGTGAGTTTTTAGCCGAGCATAAAGACATTATTTTAAAACCCCTTGATGGCATGGGTGGCGCATCTATTTTCCGCCTTAGAGAAGACGATGCCAACATTGGTGTAATTTGTGAAACGCTAACCGAGCACGGCAGCCGCTTTGCTATGGTGCAAAATTACATCCCAGAGATCAAACAAGGCGACAAGCGCGTATTGGTTATTGATGGTGAGGTTATTCCGTATTGTTTAGCGCGAATTCCACAAAATGGTGAAACACGCGGTAATTTAGCTGTTGGCGGTCGAGGCGAAGCCCGTCCACTTAGCGAGTCAGATTTAAAAATAGCGCAAGCGGTTGCACCAACGCTTAAAGAAAAAGGCTTAATATTTGTAGGTTTAGATATTATTGGCGATAAATTAACTGAAATTAACGTAACTGCACCAACGTGCGTGCGCGAAATTGAAGCTGCTTATGATATTTCTATTACAGGTATTTTGTTTGATGCCATTGAAAGAAAGCTAGATAAATAAATAAATAAGTATCTACCTATCGTTATTAAAAGCACTTTCGTGTCATAAATTTTAATATAGTTGTTAACTATTAATTTTTAAACTGTATGAAAGTGCTTTTTTAGTTTTAAAAACAAAGGTATGTGCCATACTCAAAGTTCATTAACTAAAAAGGGTGAAATCTATGCAGTCATTAGAAAATCATTTTTTAATCGCGATGCCGTCGATGCAAGACCCTTTTTTTAAACGTGCTGTTACCTATATTTGTGAGCACAATGAAGATGGGGCTATGGGCTTGGTAATAAACCAACCTATTGATGTTACCGTTGGCGAACTTTTAGATAAAATAGAAATTGATAACGACAAAACTCAAAACGCAGCAAAAGTAAGTGTGTTTGCAGGCGGACCCGTTAAAACTGACCGTGGTTTTGTTTTGCACTCTCCTCAATCAGGTTATTCAGCAAGCCAAAAACTCAGTAGCGATATTATGATCACTACCTCAAAAGATGTTTTAGCAAGCTTAACTACCGCACAAGCACCTGAACAATTTATTATTACATTGGGTTATTCAGGATGGGAGCAAGGACAACTCGAACAAGAGTTACTTGATAACAGTTGGTTGATCATAGAAGCCGATCCGAAGATCATTTTTGATACCCCCGTTGAAAAACGATGGGAAAAAGCAGTTTCAATGTTGGGCTTTGATATTAGCCAACTCAGCCCTGAAGCTGGTCACGCATAATAGTAACTTAACCCTTAGCAAACTTAAACAAGATACACATGACAAAAAAATCGCTTAAGCCGCAAGGCGAACGCACTGTAATGGGCTTTGACTTTGGCACCAAAAGTATTGGTATTGCTATTGGGCAAGAGCTAACAGGCAGCGCCTCTAGCCTTAAGGCTGTAAAAGCACAAGATGGCATTCCTAACTGGGACCATATTGCTGTACAAGTAACCGAATGGCAGCCTGACTTAATGGTTGTTGGCTTACCACTAAATATGGATGGAACGTCACAAGAGGTTACCTTTAAAGCAAAAAAGTTTGCCAACAGATTACATAATCATTATGGCATTCCAGTGCAAACACAAGACGAGCGTTTAACGACTGCGGATGCTAAAGCGCGACTTTTTGAAAGTGGTGGCTATAAAAACTTAGGCAAAGGTAACGTAGATAATATGTCTGCGGTTATTATTTTAGAAAGTTTTTTTGAGTCTAGTTACGGTGAATAAACAGGCTATATAAATAATCTGTTATATAAATAAAAAGCGCCAATTGGCGCTTTTTTTTATATTAAGTATTTATATTTATTACTTTTTAAATTATTGATCGCTATTTTTATCGTCAAGGCCATCAATAGTAACGCCTTGTAAAAAGCCCGCACCTTGCTGCTCGTTATTGCGCAGTTTAATCATTAAACGTAAATCATTTGGCGAATCAGCATGATGCAGTGCATCAGCGTAATTAATTCGCTGCTGTCTATACAGCTCAAATAATGCTTGGTCAAAGGTTTGCATGCCCATTTCTTTCGATTTAGCCATTGCCTCTTTAATACCACCAATATCACCGTTTTTAATCAGTTCAGCAACCATTGGTGAGTTAAGCAATATTTCAATAGCTGCAACACGGCTTTCACCATCAGCAGTCGGTACTAATTGCTGGGCCACAATTGCACGTAAGTTAAGTGCTAAATCGTACTTAAGCTTATCGTGTTTTTCTTTTGGAACTAAATGCATAATACGGTCAATCGCTTGGTTAGCATTATTAGCATGCAGTGTTGCAACACATAAATGACCTGTTTCGGCAAAGCTTAGTGCGTATTCCATAGTTTCTTGAGAGCGAATTTCACCAATCAAAATTACATCGGGAGCTTGGCGTAATGAGCTTTTAAGTGCTGACTCAAAGCTTTCGGTATCAAGCCCTACTTCGCGTTGAGTAATAATACTTTTGCGATGCTCATGAACAAATTCAATCGGATCTTCAATAGTCAGTATATGACCACGTTGATGTCGGTTACGGTAACCAATAAGTGCGGCTAGCGAGGTTGATTTACCCGTGCCAGTACCACCGACGAACAAAACAAGGCCACGCTTAGACATAATTACATCGGTAAGAATAGAAGGAAGACCTAGCTCACTCACATCAGGTATTTGCGTCACAATGCGGCGTATAACCATACCTGCTTTATCGCGTTGCCAAAAAGCAGAAATACGAAAACGCCCTTCGTCGGTGGCAATCGCAAAGTTACATTCTTTCGTTGTATGAAACTCTGCTTTTTGCTTTTCGCTCATTGCAGATTCTACTAACTCAAGCGATTGCTCATCAGTAAGCCTATCGTCACTTAGGGCTGTTAGCTCACCGTTTATTTTTGCGCTTACAGGTAGCTGACTCGATACAAATAAGTCAGAACCTTTTTTCTCAATCATGATGAGTAAAAAGTCGTTTAAAGATAAAGCCATAATAGTTTCTTACCCGCCAAATTGTGTTTTGTCTTGTGCTTTTTCTTTCGCTGCCGCATTTGTAACAATGCCGTGATTAACTAAATTAGTTAAACATTGATCCATTGTTTGCATGCCCACAGACGCACCGGTTTGAATAGACGAGTACATTTGTGCAATTTTATCTTCACGAATTAAGTTACGAATAGCAGGTACTGCAATCATAATTTCGTGTGCTGCAACTCGCCCGCCACCAATCTTTTTAAGCAGTGTTTGCGAGATAACAGCACGCAAAGATTCAGATAACATTGAACGTACCATTGATTTTTCTTCACCTGGGAATACATCGATAATACGGTCAATGGTTTTTGGTGCAGATGTTGTATGCAACGTGCCAAACACTAAGTGGCCTGTTTCAGCAGCGGTCATTGCAAGACGAATTGTTTCTAAATCACGTAACTCACCGACCAATATTACATCTGGATCTTCACGCAATGCACTACGTAGCGCGTTTGAAAAGCTATGAGTATCGCGATGTACCTCACGTTGATTAATAAGGCTTAATTTATTATCGTGAACAAACTCGATTGGATCTTCTATTGTTAGAATATGGTGATGTTTATTTTGATTTATATAATCGACCATAGCGGCAAGTGTTGTTGATTTACCAGAGCCCGTTGGGCCTGTCACTAACACGAGTCCACGTGGGGTATCGGAGATTGTTTTAAAAATATCTGGCGCACCTAAATCATCAAGCGTTAACACTTCACTTGGTATGGTACGAAATACCGCAGCAGGCCCGCGATTAGAGTTAAACGCATTCACACGAAAACGTGCTAAATTAGGCACTTCAAACGAAAAATCCACTTCGAGATTTTGTTCGTAGTCCTTGCGTTGATTATCGTTCATAATATCGTAAACCAGACTGTTTACGTCTTTGTCTGCAAGGGCTGGTATATTAATGCGGCGAACATCACCGTCTACGCGTATCATAGGTGAAACACCCGACGATAAATGTAAATCGGATGCTTTGTGTTGCACACTAAACGCTAATAATTCGGTAATATCCATTTATGACTCCACAACTAACTGATAAATATATGGTTACAATAGCAGAACGACTCACATCCGCCTACGCTAGAATTGCAGACGCGGCAAAAATTGCACAACGAAACACTAACGAAGTCACTCTACTGGCAGTGTCTAAAACTAAACCAAGCGAAGATGTTATTGCAGCTTATGAGCATGGTCAGCGCGAATTTGGTGAATCTTATGTTCAAGAGGCTATAGATAAAATAGCTCAACTACAGTCATATAGCGACATCATTTGGCATTTCATTGGCCCTATTCAATCTAATAAAAGTGCTTTAGTGGCTGCCAACTTTGATTGGGTGCAAAGTGTTGATCGCATAAAAATAGCGAAACGATTAGATTCCCAGCGCCCAGACGATAAACAGCCTCTTAATATACTTATTCAAGTAAATATAAGTAATGAGGAAGCGAAGTCGGGTTGCCACCGCGATGAAATAGATGAACTTGCCGATTTTATTAACCAATGTGAGCACTTAACACTTCGAGGTTTAATGGCAATTCCCGCTAAAAGCAACGATCTGGATACGCAAATTCAATCTTTTGAGCAATTACAAACTTGCTTTGATAAACTAAAGACCCAATATCCTCAAGTAGATACTTTGTCGATGGGTATGAGTAACGATGTTGAAGCTGCCATTAGTGCAGGTTCAACCATGGTAAGGATCGGCACAGACATTTTTGGAACACGAACTTAAAAGGTGATAACAGATTTATGTCAGATAAAAAAATCGCATTTATAGGCACAGGTAATATGAGCTACGCCATTATTGGTGGCATGGTAAAAAACGGTTTTAACGCAAGTAACATTATTGCGACTAACCGCAACCAAGAAAAGCTTGAAAAGGTAGCCTTTGATTTCAAGGTGCAAACCACCAGTGACAATAACGAAGCCCTGCGCGATGCTGATGTAATTGTTTTGTCTGTTAAACCACAAATGATGGGCGATTTATGTAAATCGTTTCAAGAGTCGGGCGTAGATTTTAGCGATAAACTGTTTATTTCTGTTGCTGCTGGCTTAACTGTAAAACGTTTACGTGAAATGCTAGGTCAAGACGTTAAAATGGTACGTTGTATGCCAAATACACCGTCTTTATTAGGCCGTGGTGTATCAGGTTTATATGGCGCGGGCGAAACACAAAGCGAACACGAGTTTGTACAACAAGTTTTTGAATGCACTGGCATTGTTGTATGGGTCGAAAAAGAATCACAAATTAACGATATTATTGCTGTGACCGGCTCATCACCAGCTTACTTTTTCTTATTTATGGAAGCCATAGAAGAAAAAGCTAAAGCGCTGGGCTTTAATGATGAAGACGCTCGTCGTTTAGTACAACAAACAGCTCTTGGCGCTGCTGAAATGGCACTTAGCCAGCCTGATATTACTATTTCGCAACTACGTTCAAACGTAACATCTAAAGGCGGTACTACTCACGCAGCTGTTGAGCACTTAAAAGATGAAGGCTTAACTAAAACCGTTGGCGATGCAATGGATGCGTGTATTGCGCGTGCGATGCAAATGGAAAAAGAACTTTAAAACCACTTTTTTATTGAAGGTTACACTATGAATGCCATGCAATTTTTAATCAGTACCCTGTTTGATTTGTTTTTAATGGTGGTATTACTGCGCTTTTGGCTGCAGTGGGCAAAAGCCGACTTTTATAATCCAATGAGCCAGTTTGTGGTTAAAGCCACTTCGTTTGCGGTAAAACCACTGCGTAAAATCATTCCGGGGTTTGGCGGACTTGATTTAGCATCTCTGTTGCTGGCATTTATAGTGGCTGTAGCCAAAATTAGTACTTTAATGCTTGTTATATATAATGCGTGGGCAATACAGCCTGTAATTATACAAGCACTTATAACGGTACTAAAAGAAGGCCTTAACTTAGTTTTTTGGGTACTTATTATTCGCGCTATTTTAAGTTGGGTTAGCCAAGGTTATAACCCTATAGAAGCGGTTTTCCATCAGCTTACTGAACCAATGCTAAAACCAATTCGTAAAATATTGCCATCAATGGGTGGCTTAGATTTATCAGTTTTAGTGCTTATTATTGGTATTCAGTTTTTGCAAATGCTGCTTATGGATTTTTTAGTCTAATATGGATTTTTTAATTAGAGGCCCAAAGGCCTCTTTTTTATATGTTTTGAGGAATACATAATGAACCGTTTAATTAAGTTTTGTTTTATTGCTTGTTTAGCATTTGCATTTAACGCGCAAAGCGAAGAAATGCAAGGCGCACAATATAAAGAGCTTGGCCCTTGGCAAGTGCACTACATCGCCTTTCCTTCTACTTTTATTCAGCCAAAAATAGCAAAAGCGTATGGCCTTGAGCGAAGCGGATACAAAGGCATAGTGAATATTTCTGTTTTAAAAAATGATGCCGAAAATACAGCCCAAACAGCAAAGCTTACTGGCACAGCTAGAAACCTACTTGGCAATAAACAAACGCTTACTTTTAAAGAAGTAAAAGAAGGTGATTCAATTTATTACCTTGCCCAAGTTGATTATACCAACGAAGAGATTTTACGCTTTGAGATTGAAATACAACAAAGTAATCAATTTCAAAAATTACAGTTTCAGCAAAAATTTTACGTAGATTAATAACATGACCAAAACTTTAGTACTTGCTACAGGTAACCCTGGCAAAGTAAATGAGCTAGCTAACATGCTAAGCCCTCTGAATATTAATGTAGTTCCACAGAGCGATTTTAACGTAGGTGAAGTTGCCGAAACCGGCACTACCTTTGTTGAAAATGCCATTATTAAAGCGCGTCATGCCGCTAAAATTACTGGCATGCCTGCTATTGCCGATGACTCAGGTTTAGAAGTTGATGGCCTAAATGGCGCACCCGGTGTTTACTCTGCCCGTTTTGCAGGCCCAGGTGCCAGCGATCAAGATAACATTGATAAGTTACTCGTAGACTTGGGTAATAACCCTATCCGTAGTGCTCGTTTTTGGTGTGTACTGGTATTAATGCGCCACGCAGATGACCCTACCCCCCTTATTTGCAGTGCAAGCTGGGAAGGCGAAATTACGCTCACTCAAAATGGCAACGGTGGCTTTGGTTACGACCCTGTATTTTTTGTACCAGAGAAAAATTGTACCAGTGCTGAGCTTACAAAAGAGCAAAAAAATGCAGTGAGTCATCGCGGCCAAGCACTACAAAAACTATTGCTAGAGCTACAGCAAAAAGGCGGCCTGTGAACCTTCCACCACTGAGCTTATATGTGCACGTACCTTGGTGCGTGCAAAAATGCCCGTACTGCGATTTTAATAGCCACGGACAAAAAGGTGAAATACCTGAAGCTGAATATGTTCAGCATTTAATTGATGACTTAAAAGCTGATTTGCACCTAGTACAAGGGCGTAAAATCCACAGTATTTTTATTGGTGGCGGCACGCCAAGCTTATTAACTGGTGCAGCTTATACCCGATTATTAAATGAAGTCGACAGCCTAATTGGGCTTGAAGACAATTGTGAAATTACCCTTGAAGCCAACCCTGGTACAGTAGAAACAGGTCGCTTTAAAGATTACGTAAAAGCAGGCATTAACCGTATTTCTATCGGTGTGCAAAGCATGCAAAACGACAAGTTAAAAGCACTTGGTCGGATTCATGGCAGCGACGAGGCTAATTATGCTGCGCAACAAGCTAAGGAAGCCGGTTTAAATAGCTTTAACCTTGATTTAATGCATGGCTTACCAGGGCAAACACTTGACGATGCACTGAGCGATTTAAAGCAAATAATAGCGCTCGATCCTCCTCATATATCTTGGTATCAACTAACTATTGAACCCAATACTCAGTTTGCTTCAAAACCTCCTACCTTGCCACAAGACGAAATACTGTGGGACATTCAAGAGCAAGGGGTCGAGTTACTAGCTCAAGCAGGTTACATACAATACGAAATATCGGGTTATGCAAAACCAGGCTATCAGTGCCAACATAACTTGAATTATTGGCGTTTTGGCGATTATCTCGGTATTGGCTGCGGCGCGCATGGTAAGGTTACTGATGCAAATACAGGGCTTATTACGCGTACTGAAAAGGTTAAACACCCACGCGGCTATATGGATTTAATTAAACCATATATGTATAAAAGCTGGCATGTAGAGCAAGACGATTTAGCGTTTGAATTTTTTATGAATCGCTTTCGCCTTGTTGAGCCTTGCCCAATTAATGATTTTAATAAACTTACAACACTGCCACTGCAAAGTCAGCAAAGTGCATTAAACCAAGCAATTAATAAAGGTTTATTGACTCAAACAGATAGCCATTGGCAGGTAAGCTTAAAAGGTCATCGCTTTTTAAATGACCTGCTAGAATTATTTGTGTAGCGCCCAGCGTTACACAAAAAATAAATATAAAACACCCTAATGGGTTTCTAACAACAAAAGGGAAAACAATGCGTAAACTTACTTTTATTGCGGCCGCAGTAAGCGTTGCACTACTTGCTGGTTGCCAGCAAACAACACAACAAGCGACTTCAGCTCCTATTGCACAAGCAGTTCAATCACAACAAAGTGAAATAGACAAAGCCAATGCATTTTTTGAAGATACATTTAACCGCGACGTAATGAGCAGTCCTGTATATCAAACATACATGGGTATTAAGCAAGATTACGATAAGTGGGATGATGGCAGCGAAGAAAGACAGCTTAAAGATTTAGCGCAAACAAAAGCTGACCTAGTTGCACTAAAAGCAATCAGCCGTGATTTATTAGATGATGCAACAAAAGTTAGCTACGACTTAAAAAAACAAGATCTTGAAAGCTCAATTGCTGACTTTAAATGGCGTTACCATAACTACCCTGTGAACCAAATGTTTGGTACGCATTCTATGATCCCTGCGTTTTTAATTAATCAGCACTCAATTAGTAATGTAAAAGAAGCTAAAGACTACATTTCTCGTTTAAATGGTGTAACTGGTGTTATTGATCAGCTTATTATTGATTTAACTGTACGTGCAGAAAAAGGCATCATTGCCCCTAAATTTGTATTCCCGCATGTTATTGATTCAAGCAAAAACATTATTCACGGTGCACCGTTTGAAAAAGGCGATGATTCTACATTGCTTGCTGACTTTAAACGTAAAGTAACAGCGCTTGAAATTAGCCAAGACGAAAAAGACTCGTTAATCAGCGATGCATCAGATGCATTAAAATCGGCTGTTAAACCATCTTACTCTAAACTAATTAATTACCTTGCACAGCTTGAAAAACGCGCAGATGATCGCGATGGCGCATGGAAATTACCTGATGGCGAAGCGTTTTATAACAACGCACTTAAGCGCACAACTACAACAGATTTAACTGCTAAAGAAATTCATGCAATTGGTCTATCTGAAGTGACACGTATTCATGATGAAATGCGTGAAATTAAAGATAAAGTTGGCTTTAAAGGCGACTTAAAAGCGTTTATGCAGTTTATGAAAACTGACAAGCAATTTTA
The DNA here is from genome assembly GCF_015864275.1 of Pseudoalteromonas sp. NZS11_1. NCBI lineage: Bacteria > Pseudomonadati > Pseudomonadota > Gammaproteobacteria > Alteromonadales > Pseudoalteromonadaceae > Pseudoalteromonas > Pseudoalteromonas sp. NZS11_1. Next base: position 2,104 of record NZ_JADYXK010000018.1, on the reverse strand, counting down.
CTACCCTAATGATGCACAAGGTAAACAACGCTACCTTGATGAAGCCACTGGGCTTATTGATACAATGAAAACGCGTTTAGATGAGTTATTCATTGTTAAACCAAAAGCAGGTTTAAAAGTAAAAGCGGTTGAAGCATTCCGTGAAAAAGCAGCAGGTAAAGCATTTTACCAACAGCCGGCTCCAGATGGGTCACGCCCAGGTGTTTACTACGCTAACCTTTACGATATGGAAGCAATGCCAACGTATCAAATGGAAGCACTGGCATACCATGAAGGTATTCCGGGACACCACATGCAAATAGCTATTTCGCAAGAGCTAGAAGGTATTCCTAAATTCCGTAAATTTGGTGGCTACACAGCGTATATTGAAGGCTGGGGTTTATACTCAGAGTTCATTCCTAAAGAAATGGGCATGTACTCAGACCCTTACTCAGATTTTGGTCGTCTTTCAATGGAGCTATGGCGCGCATGTCGTCTAGTGGTTGATACGGGTATTCACGCAATGAAGTGGACTCGCCAAGAAGGTATTGATTACTACGTAAATAACACGCCTAATGCAACATCTGACGGTGTTAAAATGGTTGAGCGTCACATTGTAATGCCTTCACAAGCAACAGCTTATAAAGTGGGTATGCTTAAGATTTTAGAGCTTCGTGAAGAGGCTAAAAAGCAACTTGGTGATAAATTTGATATTCGCCAGTTCCACGACGTAGTGCTTAAAAATGGTCCTGTACCACTTAATGTACTAGAAAACTTTGTTAATGAATGGGTAGCAAGCAAAAAGGCTTAAAACCAATTTAAACAATTGCTTTAAATATGAAAGGTCGCATTTGCGGCCTTTTTTGTTTTATAGTATCAAAAAAGATTTTGGAAATAATAATGGATTTAAGCATACAACTACTTAATGCGCGTATTTCAAAGCAACAGTTAAATGAGCTCGATAACGACTTTAGGCAGTTAAGCCCTGCTCAGCAAACTTTGCAGCTTAACCATTTATATGACAGCGCCCAACGGTTGAGTGTTAAGTATGACTTTATGCAAAACATAGCAATCCGTATATTAAGTACTAATACAGCACCTTCTCTATTTATTAATCAACTCACTAATATTGACGCATTGAGCTTTTTCACCCCAGCGCTGAGAGTAAATAAAGGCTTTTTAGTACAAGATACTCAAGGAAATAATGTACTGCACAATGTGTTTAAGCATGCCGATGCTACAAAGCTGCCATTTAACTATGTACGCTCTTTAATGTTGTTTGAATCAAATGATGACTTAGTTAAAGCGTTGGCGCAGCCCAACTCTCACGGATTAACACCAGTTGCCTGCTACATTGCCTATGCAAATAAATCGAGCACACCGGTAAAGCATGAATTTTCAGCTTTGTTAGCATTAATGGAAATAGAGCAAAAACAAAATCCTAACGCAAAACAGCAGCTTGCCAACGTACTAAAAGGGCAAAAAGTTAACGAGACCACAATTTTACTGAGCGCCGCTTACTTGCAACGCTCAACGGCGCAAGTTGCTCACTTAATCAAGGCGCTTTAATTCACTCACAACTTCTGTACGCACACTGTCTATGGCATGTGTAATAGATTGCGCAGCACTTTGCTGATCAATCATATTTGGCCAATTTGTTTGCCAGACCTTTTGTAAGTCTTTTGTTTTTAAATGTACTTTATCAACGGCTAAGTAGCTTAAGTCATGAATTAAGTTAACTTTAACCCAGCCTTTTCTAGGGCTGCCATCTATTTTGTTATTATCGTAATGTGCCGCAAATACAATAAGCTCAAGCTCGGCTAGTTCTTGTAATATTTGAAAGCTAGCAATGCGTGTATTGTTGTTCTCTTCACTTGCCTCCATTCGCCATGCATTATAACTAAAGCCAATAAACGCAAACACCACGCTCGCTATAGCAGTAAAAAAATACGAACGGGGCGCCAGTACAAACTGACCATATTTAGACTCTGACATATTATTTCCTAGGGCCTGTTTATCTTTCGAGGTTAAATTTGCAGCAGTATGTTTGGTATTTAGGCAAGGCAGAGCCTATGCAGTGTGGTTATTCCCCATAAATAGGCGATAACGTGGAATAAATGCCAAA
>NZ_JADYXK010000017.1:0-86445 GCF_015864275.1 Pseudoalteromonas sp. NZS11_1 | reverse complement strand
ACTCAATCTGTACGAGTGCCCACACAGATGATTGCTTTATATTGTTAAAGAACGTTTTGAGTCGCTTTAGCGTCTCAAGGGATGCGAATAATACACCCTTTATTTTTCGAGTCAACACTTAATTTTAAACTTTCTTTTTAGAAGATTTAAAACCGAAGTTTTATTTAACTCTCTGAGTAGTTCGCTCCTCGCTATGCGTTGGCGTTTCCCGTCTCAGTGGGGCGCATTATAGGGAGATCCGAAAACAGATCAACCCTTTTTTGAAGAAAACTTGAAATAACGTGCTGTTCGCTGAGTATTTGAGCTAAACGCTCAAAAACACAACTAAACTACCATTATTAATAGGTTCATAGAGCTATTTGAAATGAAAGTTGTGGCAACTACTAACGGGTAGAGACATATTTCGATCATCGATGCGGAAAAAACAACCAATAGAGCAAGAGTCGTATTCCTATAATCATTTAAATTAATCAAAAGCTGAGAATTAAATTGATCAGCCTATGTTTAATAATAGTTTTACATATTTTAGGAGGAAGTTTACTTAGGCCGTAATGGTTAACTTTACTCTGAGGTTCTTAGTACCGGTATATTTATAAGAGTACGCACGTTATATCTTTTAATCAGCTCTATAAGTAGAAACTTCGTTAGGGATTGCTCTAATTGTAGCTCAATTCGCGGCGGTATTATTAATAGCTGTAAATCACAATATATAGTGGAAATGATCTTTAACTAGAATCTGATAGGCTATTTTGAATGAATGGTAAATAAAGAGTAATTAGGTAGAGCTATTAAAGCAGCTGTCAAAACAACTTATCAATTCAGAATCTATGAGTCATTGCCCATAATAGAAGGTAATTACTGGTTCATATAGTTTGACAAATTTTAGGCAAGAAAAAGCCGAGCATAGGCTCGGCTTTTAGGTTTCTTTAAGACTTACTCTGCAGACTGTGCGTCTTCTTGAACTGCTTCGCTAGTCGCTGGGCGACCAACTAGTTCAATATAAGCCATTGGTGCATTATCACCAGTACGGAAGCCACACTTAAGAATACGAGTGTAACCACCTGGACGATCCGCGTTACGTGGACCGATTTCACTGAATAATTTACCAACAACTTCATTATCACGCGTGCGAGCAAACGCTAAACGGCGATTTGCTACACTGTCAGTCTTAGCCAGTGTGATTAAAGGTTCAATTACACGACGTAACTCTTTCGCTTTAGGCAAAGTAGTTTTGATGATTTCATGTTTCACCAAAGAACCTGCCATATTGCTAAACATCGCTTTACGATGGCTACTGTTACGGTTTAATTGACGACCACTCTTACGATGGCGCATGACCCTATCCTTCTAACTAAACTAATATAGTGATTTAGATTATTCAGCTAAACTTGCAGGTGGCCAATTTTCTAGGCGCATGCCCAGAGAAAGTCCACGTGAAGCTAGCACGTCTTTAATTTCAGTTAGAGACTTCTTACCTAAATTAGGTGTTTTAAGAAGCTCAACTTCAGTGCGCTGAACTAAATCACCGATATATTGAATTTGCTCGGCTTTCAAACAATTTGCTGAGCGTACTGTTAATTCAAGGTCATCAACTGGACGAAGTAGAATAGGATCGAATTCTGGCTTCTCTTCTTTCTCTTCTGGCTCAGTTACATCACGTAAATCTACGAATGCATCTAATTGCTCAGCTAAGATAGTAGACGCACGGCGGATCGCTTCTTCTGGATCTAAAGTGCCGTTTGTTTCCATATCAATGATTAACTTGTCTAAATCTGTACGTTGCTCAACTCGAGCTGATTCAACCGAGTACGCAATACGTTCAACTGGGCTAAATGATGCATCAAGCAACAATCTACCAATTGGACGCTCATCGTCATCAGAGGATAAACGACTAGATGCCGGCACATAACCACGACCACGTTCAACACGAATACGCATGCTGATCTCGCTGTTATTTGTAGTTAAATTACAAATAACGTGATCTGGATTAGCAATTGTTACATCGCCATCGTGCTGAATATCAGCCGCAGTAACAGGGCCTACACCAGATTTAGTCAGGGTCAGAAAAACTTCATCTTTGCCTTCTAACGTTACTGCTAAACCTTTAAGGTTTAATAGTATTTCAATGATGTCTTCTTGAACGCCTTCTTTCGCGCTGTACTCATGTAATACACCGTCGATTTCAACTTCAGTTACTGCACATCCAGGCATAGATGAAAGTAATATACGGCGTAAAGCATTACCCAGAGTATGGCCAAAGCCACGCTCTAATGGTTCTAAAACTATTTTAGAACGCGTTGGGTTGATAGCGTCGATGTCGACTAACCTTGGTTTTAGAAATTCTGTAACAGAACCCTGCATTTTATCCTCTCTTAACTCTTAACTTTACTTAGAGTAAAGTTCGACGATTAGTTGTTCATTAATGTCCGCAGACAGGTCTGAACGCTCAGGTAGACGCTTAAAGCTGCCTTCCAATTTCTTACCGTCAACTTCAACCCAAGTCGGCTTTTCACGTTGCTCAGCCAACTCTAGAGCAGCGATGATACGTGCTTGTGTCTTAGACTTCTCACGGATTACAACAGTATCTTCTGGAGTAATTACGTATGAAGGAATGTTCACAACACGACCATTAACTAAAATCGCTTTATGGCTTACTAACTGACGTGCTTCTGCACGTGTGCTAGCAAAACCCATGCGATATACAACATTGTCTAAACGTTGCTCTAAAAGCTGTAACAAGTTTTCACCTGTATTACCTTTAAGGCGAGCAGCTTCTTTGTAGTAGTTACGGAATTGCTTTTCTAATACACCGTATATACGACGTACTTTTTGCTTTTCACGTAATTGTAAACCGTAATCAGATAAACGACCTTTACGGGCGCCGTGCTGACCAGGTGCAGTCTCAAGTTTACACTTAGAGTCGATAGCTCTTACGCCGCTCTTAAGGAACAGGTCAGTACCTTCACGACGACTCAGCTTGAGCTTAGGGCCCAAATATCTTGCCATGTTATTTCTCCTAACCTATTGTTAAACGCGACGTTTCTTCGGTGGACGACAACCATTATGTGGTATAGGCGTCACGTCAGTAATGTTGGTAATACGGTAACCAGCAGCATTCAAAGCACGTACAGCAGATTCACGACCTGGACCTGGACCTTTGATGAAAACTTCTAGATTTTTTAAACCGTATTCTTGAGCAGCAGTACCTGCACGCTCTGCAGCAACCTGAGCAGCAAATGGTGTAGATTTACGTGAACCACGGAAACCTGAACCACCGGCAGTAGCCCATGATAGTGCATTACCTTGACGGTCGGTAATCGTTACAATAGTGTTGTTGAAAGACGCATGAACATGAGCCATACCATCAGCAACTTGTTTTTTAACCTTTTTACGACGAATTGGTGTCTTAGCCATAATACTATCCCCTTATCGCTTAATAGGCTTACGAGGACCCTTGCGGGTGCGCGCGTTAGTCTTAGTTCTTTGACCACGTAGTGGTAAAGAGCGACGGTGACGTAGGCCACGATAACAACCAAGGTCCATAAGGCGCTTGATATTTAAAGTAACTTCACGACGAAGATCACCTTCAACAGTGTACTTGCCAACTGCATCACGCAGTACGTCAAGAATTTCGTCTGAAAGTTCACCGATTTTTGTGGTTTCGGCGATACCAGTCGCTACTAAGATAGCCTTAGAGCGAGTCTTACCTATGCCATAAATAGCTGTTAAACCAATAACTGCATGTTTATGATCAGGGACGTTAATGCCAGCAATACGGGCCACTAACACATCTCCTATATTCGAATTTGGTAATCATCTGTTTGAAAAGCCCGTAAGGATACTCAAACGAAGACCAAATTACTACTAAAAACACAGGCCGAGAAAACTCAGCCTGCACGCTGTTTACTTAACCTTGCCTTTGCTTATGCTTAGGCTCACTGCAAATTACGCGTACTACACCAGCACGTTTAATAACTTTACAGTTACGGCATATTTTCTTAACGGAAGCACGTACTTTCATTGCTCAACTCCGTAAACTGACCTTATCGACCGTAGCCTTTAAGGTTCGCTTTTTTCAGCACAGAATCATACTGATGAGACATCAGGTGAGTCTGTACTTGTGCCATAAAGTCCATGATCACTACAACGATAATCAAAACTGATGTACCGCCGAAGTAGAATGGCGTTTGCCACGCCATCGTCATGAATTCAGGCACCAGACAGATAAAGGTTATATACAAAGCACCTGCCAATGTCAGGCGTGTCATCACTTTATCAATGTATTTAGATGTCTGCTCACCTGGACGAATACCTGGGATAAATGCGCCAGATTTCTTAAGGTTATCTGCTGTTTCACGTGGGTTAAAAACCAACGCTGTGTAGAAAAAGCAGAAGAAGATAATAGCCGCAGCTAAAACAAGTGAGTACAACGGTTGACCTGGGGTCAACGTAGTAGCAACAGCTTGTAATACATCAGCGACTGGACCTTCACCTTGGCCGAACCAGCTAGCAATTGTACCAGGGAACAGAATTATACTGCTAGCGAAGATTGGTGGAATAACACCCGCCATATTTACTTTTAGTGGTAAATGCGTGCTTTGAGCAGCAAATACTTGACGACCTTGTTGGCGTTTAGCGTAGTTAACAACAATACGACGTTGTCCACGTTCGAAAAACACTACAAGATAAGTAACAGCGAATACGATTACCGCAACCATCAACAGTACAAAAACATTCAAATCACCTTGGCGCGCCATTTCGACTGTCGAACCAATAGCAGACGGCAAGTTAGCTACAATACCAACAAATATTAGAACAGAGATACCGTTACCGATACCGCGCTCTGTTATTTGTTCACCCAACCACATAAGGAACATAGTACCAGTTACTAAACTCACCACTGCGGTGAAATAGAAACCCATACCAGGGTTAACAACTAACCCCTCCATCATGCCCGGTAAGCTAGAAGCAATACCGATTGATTGAATAGTAGCTAGCACAAGCGTGCCATAGCGTGTGTACTGGCTAATTTTTTTACGCCCTTGCTCACCTTCTTTCTTAAGCTCTATAAACGGAGGATACATATGCGTTAATAGTTGCGTAATAATCGAAGCCGAGATATACGGCATAATACCCAGTGCTAACACTGAAGCTCGCTCAAGTGCACCACCACTGAACATGTTGAACATCTCAACAATGGTGCCCTTTTGTTGCTCGAAGAAATCGGCAAGTACAGCGGCGTCAATCCCAGGGATCGGCACAAATGAACCTAGACGGTAAATTATGATAGCACCCAATACGAAGAGTAATCGGCGCTTCAATTCCGAAAGTCCACCTTGTGCACTTTTTGTATCTTGACCTGGTTTAGCCATTAGTACTTCCTTAGTCTTCTACCTTGCCTCCGGCAGCTTCAATAGCTTCGCGAGCACCTTTAGAGGCTTTAAGGCCTTTAACGGTAACAGCGCGTGAAACTTCGCCAGATTTAACAACTTTAACGAAAAGAACGTTCTTTTTAACTAGACCAGCTGCTTGTAACGCGCTTAGGTCTACCACATCGCCTTCTACTTTAGCGATTTCAAAAAGGTTTATTTCTGCAGATACTAAAGATTTGCGAGAAGTAAAACCAAATTTAGGTAGACGACGTTGCATAGGCATTTGACCGCCTTCAAAACCAACGCGTACTTTGCCGCCAGAACGTGATTTTTGACCTTTGTGACCACGGCCGCCAGTCTTACCTAGACCAGAACCGATACCACGACCAACACGTTTTGGAGCAGTTTTTGAACCTGCAGCAGGTGAAAGTGTATTCAAATGCATCGAATTAACCCTCTACCTTAACCATGTAAGAAACCTTGTTTATCATACCACGTACACATGCTGTGTCTTCTAACTCAACAGTGTGGTTGATACGACGTAAACCAAGACCGCGTAATGTAGCTTTATGTTTCGGTAAACGACCGATAGAGCTTTTTACTTGTGTTACTTTTACAGTTTGATTTGCCATGGTTACCCCAGTATTTCGTCTACGCGAAGGCCACGTTTAGCAGCGATTGACTGTGGAGAATTCATATTCTCAAGAGCCGAAATCGTTGCACGTACCACGTTGATCGGGTTAGTAGAACCGTAACATTTAGAAAGTACGTTCTGCACACCAGTAACTTCTAGTACTGCACGCATAGCACCACCTGCAATGATACCAGTACCTTCAGATGCTGGTTTCATGAACACTAGTGAGCCAGCATGACGTCCCTTAACAGGATGCTGTAATGTGTTGCCATTTAGGTCTACGTTGATCATGTTACGACGTGCTTTTTCCATTGCTTTTTGAATAGCAGCTGGAACTTCACGTGCTTTACCATAACCGAAACCTACTTTACCTGCGCCATCACCAACTACAGTTAGTGCAGTAAAGCTAAAGATACGACCACCTTTAACTACTTTAGACACACGGTTCACCGCGATTAGCTTTTCAGCTAGATCAGGCTGTTGTTGCTTTGCTTCTACGTTAGCCATAGTCTACTCCTAGAATTGCAAACCGGCTTCACGCGCAGCATCAGCTAGCGCCTTCACACGGCCGTGATATTTAAAGCCACTGCGATCAAAAGCAATCTTTTCGATGCCTTTGTCAGCCGCACGTTCAGCAACCGCTTTGCCAACTGCTTGCGCAGCTTCAACGTTACCGGTGCCTTTAACTGTTTCGCTAATAGCCTTTTCAACAGTAGAAGCAGCAGCCAGTACATTACCCTCAGCATTTACTACTTGAGCGTATATGTGACGTGGCGTGCGGTGGATAACAAGACGCGTTGTGCCTTGTTCAATATAATTTCTACGAGTGCGTTTAGCACGACGTAGACGAGCTGTTTTTTTATCCATCGTCTTACCTTACTTCTTCTTAGCCTCTTTACGGCGTACATTCTCATCTGAATAACGAACACCCTTACCTTTATAAGGCTCAGGTTTACGGTATGCACGAATGTTAGCAGCTGTTTGACCAACTAACTGCTTATCTACGCCCTTAACTAGAACTTCTGTTTGGCTTGGAGTTTCAATCGTAATTCCTTCAGGAACTGCGAAATTAACTGGGTGTGAGAAGCCAAGAGTTAAATCTAATGTTTTACCCTTAGCTGCAGCACGGTAACCCACGCCTACTAACTGAAGTTTCTTCTCGTAACCTTCATGCGTACCAACAACCATGTTGTTGATTAGAGCGCGAGCAGTACCTGCTTGAGCCCATGCATTAGCTACGCCATCACGAGGTAAAGTAGTAATAACGTTGTCATTAACTTGTAATTCAACAGCGTTGTTGATAGTACGAGTAAGTTCACCGTTTTTGCCTTTAACTGTGATTTCCTGGCCTTTTAATGTAACTTCTACACCGGCAGGAACAGTAATTGGTGCCTTTGCTATGCGAGACATAGTTCCCCTCCGATTAAGCTACAAAACCAATGATTTCACCACCAACACCAGCACTACGTGCTGTGCGGTCTGTCATTAGGCCTTTAGAAGTTGATACGATAGCGATACCAAGACCACCCATTACCTTAGGTAATTGGTCACGTTTCTTATAGATACGTAGACCAGGGCGACTTACACGCTGGATATTTTCAATTACAGCTTTGCCTTCGAAGTACTTCAACTCGATAGAAAGCTCAGGTTTAGTTTCACCGTTAACGGCGAAATCTACGATATAACCTTCGTCTTTTAGTACTTTAGCTAATGCTACTTTCAGCTTTGAAGTTGGCATCGTTACAGATACTTTCTTCGCTGATTGACCGTTACGAATTCGTGTAAACAAATCCGCGATAGGATCTTGCAAGCTCATAGTCTTACTCCCATGATTCTATTACCAGCTAGCCTTTTTAAGGCCAGGAATTTCACCGCGCATAGCTGCTTCGCGAACTTTAATACGGCTCATGCCGAATTTGCGAAGGAAACCATGTGGGCGGCCCGTAATGTTACAACGATTACGTTGACGTGCAGGGCTAGAATCACGAGGTAAAGCTTGTAGCTTAAGTACCGCGTCCCAACGATCATCTTCAGATGTGTTAACATCACTGATGATAGCTTTTAGTGCCGCGCGCTTTTCAGCGAACTGAGCAACTAGTTTTGTGCGCTTTGCTTCGCGCGCTTTCATAGAATTCTTTGCCATAACCCTACCCTTATTTCTTAAATGGGAAGTTAAACGCTTCTAACAACGCACGGCCTTCCTCATCAGATTTCGCAGAAGTAGTGATAGTAATATCCATACCGCGTACACGGTCTACTTTATCGTAATCGATTTCTGGGAAGATGATTTGTTCACGTACGCCCATGCTGTAGTTGCCACGTCCATCAAAAGACTTAGCACTTACGCCACGGAAGTCACGAATACGTGGGATAGCGATTGATACCAAACGCTCAAAAAAGTCCCACATACGCTCGCCGCGTAGGGTTACTTTACAACCAATCGGGTAACCTTCACGCACTTTGAAGCCAGCAACAGATTTGCGTGCTTTAGTGATTAGAGGTTTCTGACCAGAGATTGCTGCTAGATCCGCTACTGCGTTATCTAAAATCTTCTTGTCAGCTAGGGCTTCGCCCACGCCCATATTCAATGTGATCTTTTCGATCTGAGGGACTTGCATGACAGAGCTGAAACCAAACTTCTCTTGAAGTTCCGCAACTACTTTGTCTTTATATACTTCATGCAGTTTCGCCATCATTCTACTCCAACTATTAGATAGTTTTACCAGTAGATTTAAAGATACGTAATTTCTTACCATCTTCAATCTTGAAACCTACACGATCAGCTTTACTCGTTTCCGAGTTGAAGATCGCAACGTTTGATGCATCCATAGATGCTTCTTTCTCAACAATGCCGCCAGCTTGGTTCAATTGTGGAACCGGCTTTTGGTGTTTCTTGATCAAGTTTATGCCTTCGACAAAGATTCGACCAGATTCAGTAACAACTGAAAGCACTTTTCCGCGCTTACCTTTGTCTTTACCTGCTAGTACGATTACTTCGTCATCACGACGTATTTTTGCTGCCATGATTGGCTCCTTACAGTACTTCTGGGGCTAGTGAAACGATTTTCATGAACTTATCATTACGAAGTTCGCGAGTCACAGGGCCGAAAATACGTGTACCAATTGGCTGCAAGTTATCATTTAAGATAACAGCCGCGTTGCTGTCAAAACGGATCAAAGAACCATCTGGACGGCGAACACCTTTTCTGGTACGCACAACTACCGCGTTTTTAACATCACCTTTCTTCACTTTACCGCGAGGAATAGCTTCTTTTACAGAAACTTTAATGATGTCGCCAATCGCTGCGTAGCGACGGTGTGAACCACCAAGGACTTTTATACACTGCACTTTGCGAGCGCCGCTGTTATCAGCAACTTCCAGCTGAGTTTGCATTTGGATCATGTTAATGACCTCCGGTGTAGTAATTACAACGTGTCTAAAATTCGTTTAAAAATCAGACATTTCGATTAAATCCCAATCAAAAAACAAACGAGTTGTCTCTTAAGGGCGGGCAATTGTACCAGCATTGAGGGGGTAGTGATAGGTTATTTTTTAATTAATTTAGAGCGTACGGTTATTAAAGTTGAGTAATTACGGCTATGTAGCTATTTTACAGGTGGTTACAAAACAAACAAGGCACTATATAAGTGCCTTGTTTGTTTTGACTATAGATGATTAACCGAATAAACCTTTTAATTTATCTTTAATCTTATCCTTTGCTTTGTCTTTGGCTTTTTCTTTTGCCTCATCAACCTTCTGCTTAGCTTCATCTTTAAGCGCATTGCCTACATCAAGCTTTATACCAACATCGTGGAAAGGCCCTTTTATACGTAGTGGTATTTTAAAACCAGTGCTGTCATCAGTGGTCCCCTGTCCTTCGATTGATCCAACTATGCCTGTAACCAAACGGTAATTAACTGTTGTTTGCGGTAAATCAACATCGCCTTCACCTGATATTCTAACGAGTGGGCTAATAAGTGATAAATCAGTATTTTTACCAACACCATTAGTAAAGTTAAAACTTCCCGTTAGTGCAGAGAAATCTGTTTGCTCTGATTCTTCAAACCCGGTATCCAGCCCTTCAGACGCAGCACCAAAGTTTCCTGAAATGAGTTCCTTACCTTTACGAACCATCTCCGCTATATTCGCACCTTTTACAGCTCCATCAGCAAACTCAAATCCAAGTTTTCCGTTAAGTGCACCAATAAACGACTTTTGACTTTGGCCAGTTGTGTTTAGGTTCCAATTTAAAGACCCCTTACCCATTAGCTTGTCAAAACCTGCCGCATCCGTTAGTAAAGGCTGTGCATCTATACCAGCTAAGTCAAAGTTAGTTGATATTTTATAAGGTACTTGTTGTGCGTTTACATTGATAACGCCTTTACCTGACCCTTCATAAGCAGAAAAGCTATCTAGGCTTAGTTTTGCAACGCTATTTTTTAAAGCAACAGTAAATTGATTGGCACCCAACTTAACATCGTTAGCTTTTAATCCACTTGAACGAATAATTACATTCGCATCTAGTGAATTTAACGCACTTAGATCAATTTTAGTGTCATCCCATACTATTGGCTCTGCAGGTTTATCATTTTGCTCTACTGGCTCTTCTTGTTTTGCTACTGCTTCAGGTAAGTACGGGTTTAAATCAAGCATACCTAAATCAATATCAGCATTTACAGCTAAACGCTTACCTAGGTTAAGCTCACTCTTACCTTTTATTTCCAATGCGTCTAACGTCGCAACTAAATCTTCTAAATTAAATTTCTCACCTGCTAGGTGCATTTTACCGTTTACACTAAATGCGTTAAAAGCATTGTCTTTAGCGTCTAACTCTACACCTTGCCATTTTGCAATACTTTTAACTGACTCACCGCTTAGTGATAACTGACCTTTAATATCTTGGCCTTGCCCAGCGATGCTCCCTTCGAACGTTAGATCAACTAAACGAGAATCTAAGGTTTGTTTAACATTAAAAGTAGCACCTTCAATTGCTTTAGCAGGAGTATCTAATTTTATATCAAGCTCAAAACGCTCCTGCATATAAGTAATACCCCCTTTTACTTCTAATGTTTTACGAAGTGATGGAAGTAAAATAGCGAGTTCTAAATCACTAATTTGTTGCTTAGCACCTGTTAGACCATCTAGATAAGTAAATGTGCCGCCATAAATAGCAACCTCACCTAACTCAATATCAAAGTTATCTGGGAGCTTTATCGCTTCACCTGATTGGCTTTGCTCTTTAGGTTGCTCTGCAACTGCATCAAACAACTGCCAATTAGCTTTACCATTTTTGTCAGTTTCTAATAGGATATTTGGTTCATTTATAACAAACTTATCTAATTTAAACTCACCACCAAATAATGAAAACCAAGGTATGTGTACAGCAAGCTGTTTCATACTCGCCATATCGGCGCGCGAACCTGATTCCATATTTGCAAAATGCACGTCGTTAAGTTCTAACTTTAATGCAGGGAATACGCTAAGTGTTTTATCACCTTTAATAGTAAGAGTGCGCCCAGTTGTTTGTTCTACCTGCTGTGACACTTTATTAAAAATAGTATCAGTAGGGATTAAAAACGGTGCGGCAACAATTAGTGCTATACATAATAAAAGTATTACACCTACAATTTTAAGTAAGGTTTTCATGATCGTCCTTTCAAACGTGCAAATAATGTTCTTATCATAGCGAGTGTTAGCCTTAAAATCATTGTAGTTGATGTAAAAAAGCCACTAAAACTACTTTACCTGTTCTATATGAATCTTTCCTGAAACATTTTGATACCTTTAGGTTACAAATAAGTATTGACCCGGTGATACCCCAAGGTTACATTGATACCCAGAGGTTACAAAAAATAAAATACTATTACAGGATGAATACTATGAAACAACAGGATATTAAAACTGAAGAACAATTTATGGGTCAAAACATATGGATTAGTTTAAGCGCAGGGATAGTTTGTTTACTTCTCTGTGTTTACTCACTAATAAAACAAGATCAACATATTGGAGGGCTTTTAACCGTTGGAATGGGCGTTTTTTTTTATGTAGTTACAGTGATTATTTACCTCATTAAAGGGGGCTTTCCGTTAAAAATGTATTTTCAATACGCTTATAAAGATGAGTTTCTAAACACCATTGATACTAATGCCTATAAACATTTAAGTTTTGCATTTGTATTTTGCCTTCTTGGAGTTTTTTATAAAGGTGATGAAATAGCTAGCGAGGTCTCGCATGCAACTATGGCAATATTCTACCTAGGTATCATGCTCTTGGTATATGGCGCTTCATTGCTTTGGCAAAATCGTGATTAGGAGAGGAAATGCAAAATAACATAGCAAAGTATCGAAAAGAAGCCGGGCTTTCACAGCAAGAACTTGCTGATGCTATTAACGTGTCGCGCAAAACAATAAGTACCGTAGAAACAAACCGGTTTACGCCGTCGGTAATAATTGCTCTAAAAATAGCAAAGCATTTTAATACCTCAGTCGAAAGTCTCTTTGTACTGGATGAAAATGATTGATACATGTTAAAGCATTAGTCTCATTTTATTAGCAAAAATACTGATTTAGTCACTTCAATTGCAACGTATGGAGGACAGCGCTGTTGTTATTAGCGTAATTGCGCTAAAATAGACCAGCAAAAAAATATATATCTAAACCGGAGATTCTACAAGGCATGAAAAAACTGCTAATTTCACCGTCAAAAATGACGCTAGGCGAACAAGAAAATCAAATCTATCAGAACATTCTGAAGCAATCTTCAGAGTTAAGCCTTAACCTTATGGCCGTGAAAGTAGAAAACCACCCTGATGATTTTTTACCTTGGTGTTACGAATTGCTAAGTGCAAGCAGAGATCGTATGAACTACGATTTACTAGAGCCACAGCAGTTACCAGTACTTAAGAAGCTACACGATCAGCTTATTTCAGCTATCAGCTTTTTACAGGTTAAAACTTTACGTATTGCTCCGTGGCCTGTTGTAAGTGTATTTGTAGAACAACACAAAGATGTTATTGCACTTGATGAACAGCTTCGTTTGGTAGACTACATCAAAAGCATTCGTGAACAGTCTCTTAAAGATATGATTCCTGAAGACTTACTTGCGTTTAGCGGTAAGCACATGGCATCACTTGATCCAAGCACATACAACTTTGACGTTGAATGGTTTGCATCTACAAAGAGTGCAAAGAGCTTCCATCAAATGCTTGGTGATTTACCAGGTGCTTTTGACGATGCACTAGTGAATATTCCACTTGAAGGTGATATTACTCAATACGAATATCAACAATTTGTTGCTGCTTATTCAAAAATATTCACCGACAACAACGAAAAACCAACACTTGCGCCTGCAACACGACTGCTTGCAATGCGTCGCCCTGATTTATTTACTCCGATTACAAATAATCGATTAGATGCATTATGTGGTGCCCTTGGTGTTTCTAAACTTAAAAATAGTGATTTTGAGCGTTACTGGCAAGATATCGTAAAAGGTATTCAAGCTATGTCATGGTACAAAATGGCTAAACCTAGTAATGAGTTAGAAGAACAATTGGTTGCTATTAAAGCATTAATTCCATGTTTCTTTCACTACGCTGATGCTAAAACACCAGATAACTCTAACTACATTAAACTGCTAACCAAGCCTAAACGTACTACAACTACAACAGGTAAAACTCAGCGTAGAGGTAAAGAGTCTGCAGAAATTCTAGTAGACCGTGCACTTGCTGCTGACGATATTCCTGAGCATATTCGCAGTAAACGTGATTCAATTGTGAGTGAAGTACAAAAAGGTCGCAGCGTAAACGAAACAATTAGCCTTATGCGCACTATATTCGGTTAAAATCTTCTAATTTAGCCGTACTTTTATGGTGCGGCTAGGTTAATTTATGCACCAGCAATGTGCGCAACATCTTCCTTCATGTTATATCCCCATCCTATTCATAAAATTCAAGCTCATGTTTTTAATAAATAAAAAATAATTTTTAATAAAAAATAATGAAGCTGGCACATACAGTGCAATTATCCCGTTAGTTAAACAATAAAAAGCCGTCAGCCTAAAGGTTCCGATTACATAATAAAAACCTTGACGAGCAAAAATCATATAACGGGAAATGGACATGCTAAAACTAAAAAAAACCATCGCTATCAGTGCTATAGCATTAATGGGCGCAACATCTTTAACGTCAACAGCCGTACATGCTGAAGTAACTGCTAATGCAGCGGCAACATCAAACTACTTATGGCGTGGTCAAGAGCAAACTGGGGGCGATGCAGCTATTTCAGGCGGTATTGATTACGCCAATGAATCGGGCTTTTATGCAGGTACTTGGGCTTCAAATGCATCGTGGGCCGATGAAATGACCTATGAGCTTGACTTATATGCAGGCTTTGGTGGCGATATTAACGAAAGTGTTAGCTACGATGTTGGTTATATTTATTACGCTTACCCAGACGCAGCTTCTGAAGCAGACGCAGATTTCTCTGAAATTTACGGTAGCATTAGTGTTGAAGGCTTTACCTTTGGTGCTTCAGTACTTGCAACATCAGCTGCAAGTGGTGATGGTACAGACTTTGGTGATTCACTTTACCTCACAGCTGACTACGGTTTTGCTGTTGGCAGTAACGGCACTGAAATGGCACTTCACTTAGGCCATTACTCTGGTGATTTTATTGGCGATGACAATATTCTAGATTACGGTGTATCAATTTCGAAAGACGGTTTTACTTTTGGTTTGTCTGATACAGATATGGATGATTCAGATATTAAAGCTTACGTTGCTTATTCTGTAGACTTTAATTTATAAGAAAGAATGTGTTACTTGCTGCAACACGAAGGGCCTTTTGGCCCTTTTCTCGTTTTATAGCTGTTTTGCTTTAAAGGGTACCTTATTACATTGTACTTCGACTGTTTTAGGGTACCAAGCTGGGCCGATTTGATTCACAACCACCTCAGCTAAACCATTAGTAAACGATTTATACGTATGAACGCTTTGCCACTCCCCTTGTGGGCAATGTGTTGTTAAATCTAACGGCTCTGATCCCTCGTACAACGCAAGTGCAAAATTATGATGCCACTGTGAGCTTTTTAGCGTTTTATTGCTTACTTTGCTCTGTATACCGTTATCAAAGTAAATATTTGTACACCCCGTTAAAATAATCAATGTGCAGCCGGCTGCAAATAGTTTGATGTTCATAATGTCTCCCCTAGTATTTGCTCTTGGCACCACACTTTAATGGTATGGGGCGAGTATATTCCAAGCGTAATTAAACTCAGCGCTCCATCACTAAACGTTTGTTGTGACTGCATTTGAATAACCGGTGTATTTGAACATATTTGTTTTACGTCTACCCGCTGCTCACCCACTAATCCCCATAAATAAAATGGGCGGCTATCTTCGAAATTAGCTTGGCTCGTTATTTTTGCTGTTGCCTGTGGCTGAATGGTTACCGCAGAACAAGCACTGAGGCTTAATGCTATCGCCCCTATAATTAATGGTTTCATACTCTTCCTTATAAACTAAATACCAGTAAGGTAACTTTATAAGAGAACATAAAATATTAGCGTAAAAAGCTGTGGGGAATATGTAGAAACGCTATGAAGTTTTATACAGTTTATTACACATAAAGGCCGCATAAATGCGGCCCTTAAAGTAGTCAACTTAAGTGGTTAGTAAATAAATAGACGTTAGAATTTAGCTAAATTATTTTTACTGTCTTTGTCGACCAGCTTAATGTAAGGATCTACCCCCGCAAATAATGGTTTTTCTTTTACTTTTAGCTCAATAGTATTGGTACCAGACACTATTTGATGCTTTTGCGAGTAAATAACAAAGTCTTCAGCTAGTAAGTTTTCAGGGTCGTCGCTAAATAATGCAATATAAATTAGCTCATCGAGCGGCTGTTCAGTTTCTTCACCTTCGCCATCCGCACGCTGTTTAATGGCTTCAATGTTTAGCGTAACGCTATAAAAGCCATCACTATCAACGCTATCTGTAACTGAAACATCTTTCATCTCAAGCTCATACAAGGTGATATATTT
The DNA here is from genome assembly GCF_015864275.1 of Pseudoalteromonas sp. NZS11_1. Lineage (NCBI taxonomy): Bacteria > Pseudomonadati > Pseudomonadota > Gammaproteobacteria > Alteromonadales > Pseudoalteromonadaceae > Pseudoalteromonas > Pseudoalteromonas sp. NZS11_1. The sequence goes on along the minus strand of NZ_JADYXK010000017.1, from coordinate 70,400 downwards.
AAACTGATCGTCAATAAAGCTTTGTTCAGCTTGCGTTGCGTCTTGTTTTAAATAGCTAAGTAAATCAAGCGTAGTTGGGTATGGTGTTGATTGGTACTGAAATTCATTTAAAAATGATTTGAGTGCATCATTTAAACGTTTTTCACCTAAACGATCATAAATCGCCATCATTACCACAGATCCTTTATTGTAATGAAGATATTGTTGAGACTGCGTTTTGTATAGTGGCATTTCTTCAAAGGCTTCCCCTGTACGCCCTATTAAGTACCTATCAAGCTCATATTTTAAAAACTTACGTAGCTTCTCTGCGCCAAAGCGTTTTTCGAGCACCATAAGCGCACTGTATTGTGAAAGCGTTTCTGACATAACTGCGCTCCCCTCAACATTTGCTCCCGACACTTGATGCCCCCACCACTGGTGCGCTACTTCATGTGCGGTAACATAGTAAGGGTAGTCAACTTTACTCTCATCTCTTAAGTCTGTAATAAACCCCATGCTTTCTGAGTAAGGGACTGTATTGGCAAAACTTTGTGCAAACGAGCGATACTTAGGAAATTCAATTATACGTAGCTGTTTATGCTGATACGGCCCAAATGCTTGTGTAAAGTAATCTATCGAGTCTTGTACTGACTCAATCATACGGTCAATATTCCATGCATGATCTTTGTGGTAATACACCTCAATATTTACCCCATTATGCTCAACCTTTTTACTTTCAAGCTCTGCCGAAAGCACCGCATAAAAGTTTAAAATAGGCGCATCCATTTCATAAACAAAAGTGCGGCGCCCGTCTTTTACACTTTCACTTTGTAAATACCCTGGGGTAATAGCAAATTGCGACTCGTCGGTTGTTACCGTTGCCTTAAAGTTAATAAACCCATTAGCTGCACCAAAATCACTTTGTGTATAGTACTGACTGTCTTCTAGCTTATGGGCACGTTCAAGTTCTGGTAAATCATGCTTACGGCGTTCAAATTTATCAGCTACCTGTAAACCACGGCTATAACCAAAGCTAGGGAGGAGTTCCAAGTTATTAATAAAAGTACCATTGGCAACTAATTGTGTATCAGAACCTTGATCAGTAAAGCCTTTGTGATCGCGAGTAACCGACAGTTGCCCTTCTCTTATTTCGTTTGGCATAAGCGGTTGATCAAACTCAAACCATGCTGAATAAAGCGCTGGTAATTTTTCAACTATCTTACCGCCTGCCATGGCTACATCCCAACTTTTAGCGTGTTGAGGTGAGCTTATTAACACTCGCGTAATTGGCTCGTTAGAGGTATTAGTAAATTTAATTTTTGCCACAGCACTTAAAGCACGCTTTTTTGGATAAATATCAACAGTTAAGTCAACATCGGTCACCATAGGTAGTGCTAAGTCTTTGTATTGTGCAAACTGCTGCTCATAACTTATTTGCTTGTCTTGAAACTCATCGCTCGTAGTAAACTCGTTCAAAACTCTTGTGTTGTTATAAATATTGTAGCCTGCACCAACAAACACTAATGCACTAATAACCGCAACCGCTTGCCCTTTTAACGACATATTATAACGAAGCATAGACAGGCGTGTGCGCAGCGTTTGTGAAGGACCACGATGCCATAACGCAAACCCAACAATCGCTAAAACAAGACTTAACGCACCCCAATACAATGTGTACCAATGCGCGCCTTGTAAAAAGTGCCCATAACCATTTATATCAGAATACGGTACGCTACTGCTTTGCGAAAAGTGATACATATGGTGCTCAAACCCATAAGAACCCATCACTTTTTGCGCTATGTAATACAAAATAAACAAGCCCATTCCTACATATTTATTCGGGCTAATAATTTGTAAAAAGAAGGCGAGTACCGTCAGCATAATTAACGGTAAAATCGATAAATAAACAATCCTAAATAAATACTGTCCTAGCTCTAAATTAAATTGACCTTTAAATAACTGAACTGTAATTGTGAGTATCATTCCCACGAGGAACAACCCAGAAATAGCGGCGATTAAAGCCAGTATTTTTGACACCCAAAAAACACTGTTATGTACAGGAAAGCTGTCAACAATATCGCCCATGCCACTTTGTCGCTCTCGCCACACAAGCTCAGCACTATAAAAAGCGATAATAACAAACAAAAATAAACCGGAAATACCACTAATAACATTTACCATATTCTGAGTTAAAGGCCAGTTAGTAGTGCCATAAGCACCAATAGGCGCAAACAGAGGGATCATAAGCGTTACAATGCTTACACCCGCTAAAATCATAAAAGGAGCACTAAATATAACTTGTTTAAGTTCGAATATACTGCGCATTATTAGCTGAGATTTAGTACTAACCCCCGCTGATTTATAATTTTTAGCACTATTGATAAGTGCAGCTTGTTTATTTTGTACAAAAGCAGAGACTTTAAATTGCTTCTTCTGTTTTTTAGTTACTATGCGATTGCTTAGCTTTCCAAGGCCAAAAAACATTGCAACACTGATTGCCACCCACAATATACGGTTAACTAAAAGGTCACCTGTGAGCGTTAGCACTTCTGTGTTTTTATCATTTACAGTCCAATAACGTGTTAAATCAATTAACGAACCAGAGCCAAATGGGTCGGCGTAAACAACAATATTTCTAAATGCTAAATCATCAAAGTAAACGCCGGCAATTTGATAGGCTATAAAAATCACAACAGCTGCTACATACACCGACATCATGGTTTTAAAATAGACCGCTACACTATTAAAAATAGCCGAAAGCACCAGTAAACTTGGCACTGCTAAATAAAGATAAGGCGCAGCGTAGTACATTAGCTTATTAGGACCAATCAATTCGCCATCGAGCCAGCCAACTAATAAACCAAATTGCGACCCTAAAAACACACCCAATGGCACGCTTAAAAACACAATAAGTACAACTAAGTAAGAACCAAAAAAACGCCCTGCTTGATAAGGCACAGGATTAACAGGCTTACTAAAAACCAGCTCATCCATTTTGCTTTCACTGTTGCGAATAGCAGAGCTGGCAACAAAGTTAACCACTAAAAACATAGCGAGTGTACAAAATGTAACGGTTAAAAGCATAATAGAGAAAGGCGAGTTCATATGAACATTCGCCCCACCTAACGGGAACTTACTACTAGAGCTTATAAAAAACGCCATAAAAAAGAAGATTAATGAGGTCACATAAAACGAAGGCTGACGCGCGAAATAACGCAGCTCAAACGCGAGCATATTAAAAAACATAACGCCTCCTTATGCTACTTGGCTGTTACGATGATTAAGCAGAGTAGAAAAATACACATCTTCTAAATTTGCATTACTTGCTTCAAACCCTTGTGGGGCTTGCTCTGCTATTACATGTAAAATTGTTTTCCCTGCAAATAGGCGCTTAGAAATAACCGGTAATTGTGGCTCAAGTTCTTGCGCTTCTTCTTGGCTCATGGCTTTGCGCCAAATTTGTCCTTGGAGCTTATCGGTAAGCGCTATTGGGTTACCTTCTAGTAAAATCTTACCGCCAGCCAACACCGCCATATTTGGGCAAAGCTCTGCAACATCTTCAACGATATGGGTCGATAATATAACTACTTTTTGCTCGCCTAAGCTTACTAATAAGTTATGGAAACGATTACGTTCCTCTGGGTCTAGCCCCGCTGTTGGCTCATCAACTATTAGTAAATCAGGGTCGCCCAGTAATGCCTGTGCAATACCAAAACGCTGGCGCATACCGCCCGAAAAGCCACTTACCGCTTTTGAGCGATGTTGATATAAATTAGTGTGTGCAAGTAATCCTTCAACCGACTCTTTACGCTCGGCTTTATTATGAATCCCCTTTAAAACAGCCATATGATCTAGCAAATCGTAGGCACTAACACGCGGGTACACACCAAAATCTTGTGGTAAGTAACCTAAACGCTGACGCAAAGCTTGTGGGTCTTTAAATACATCAATGCCATCAAAAGTAATTGAACCTGAATCAGCCGACTGCAGCGTTGCAATGGTACGCATAAGCGATGATTTACCTGCGCCATTTGGCCCAAGTAATCCAAACATCCCTTTACCGATAGATAAATCAACACCTTGTAGTGCATGTACGCCGTTATCGTAGGTTTTAGATAACCCTGTTATTAATAGCATTTTTACTTCCTTGAGTATAAGTAATTATTTTTATGATGCTTTATATCACAAGCAAAACAGGAACATAAGTTACTTATTGGTTAAATTTGTAACAACAAATAAACACAATTTAAACTCATAACACTTGCCTGCACTGTATTCACTCGGTATAAAAACCACATATACTTTTTATAAGAAGCGAAAAGCCATGCAAGATCACCAAAGCCAGCCGTTAAATGACTTTATAGAATATCCACACGACGAAATGCTAAATCGTGCTAACGAGTTTTTACAAACCAGCCAACGCCGCCATAGCATTCGCAGCTTTAGCGATCGCCCAGTACCAAAAAATATTATTGAAGCATGTATAAAAGCAGCTGGCACAGCACCTAGTGGAGCGAATCATCAGCCTTGGCATTTTGTGGCTATAAACAGTAGCGATGTAAAAAAACAAATAAGAGAAGCCGCCGAAAAGCTAGAGCGTTCTTTTTACGAAGGCAGAGCAGGTGAAGAATGGTTAGATGCGCTAAAGCCGTTAGGTACCGACGCCAATAAACCTTATTTAGAGCATGCACCTTGGCTTATAGCTGTATTTAGTCAAAAAAAGGGCGGTGTAAGCACCGATGATAAAAATACAAATTATTATGTGCATGAGTCTGTTGGTTTAGCTACCGGCTTTTTAATTCAAGCTTTGCACCGCAGTGGTTTGGCAACCCTTACTCATACTCCAAAGCCAATGAGCTTTTTAACCGACATATGTGGTCGCGATAGAGATAATGAACGCCCATACATGCTACTTATTGCAGGCTACCCAAGTGATGATGCAACAATACCGGCTCATGCACTGGATAAAAAATCACTCGATGAAATAGCTACGTTTATTTAGTATCTTCTTGTCGGCAAAACCACTCATATAGCAAAGCAATGATCGACTCAACTTTTGGATCGGTCAATGAGTAATAAATTGTGTGCCCTTCTCTGCGAGTAGCAACCATATCTGCCTTGCGTAAACTTGCTAAATGCTGAGATAACGCTGACTGTGCTAAAGGTACATTTTTATTTAGCTCACCTACACTTTGCTCACCTTGTAATAAACTACATAAAATCATTAAGCGATTTTTGTTAGCCATTAATTTTAAAAACTGTTCGGCTTGCTCTGCGTTGACAGCTAATTGTTCAATATTCATTTTATTATTTCTCTTTTTGATACCTTTTTAAGTATAGACTTTTACATTAGTAAGTTCTAATATAATTAACATTAGGTTTTACTAATATTAAGATGGCCATGAAACTAGCGATGCCATTTTATTAATCGGCGGAAGTGCTGTAGCAGTATCCGCACTATTAAGTTACTTTATATAAAGTAACTTTCAGTTTTTAACGTTATTTATAAGTATTAACTCAATTCAACCTACTTATACCAAGTAGCACCTATTAATGTCTTTTTTAAGAAAAAGAGGATTTACAAACTAATGCTTACATCAATCCCTGACTTACTAAAAATTATCACACCTAACCAACGCCGTATTGACGCAGCGCAAGCAAAACTCGAGCTTGAACAAAATAAAGGTTTACTTATTGATGTGCGAGAACCTGCAGAGCACGCGACAAAATCGGCTGCCGGCGCTATAAATATTCCGCGTGGATTACTCGAGATGAAACTAATGGAAATAGAAAAAGACGCAGCTCGCCCTATTTACGTGCACTGCGCAAGTGGTGCACGCGCAACGTTGGGAGCAGAAGCATTAACGCGTGTGGGTTATGAAAACGTGACTGTTATTACCTGTGACGCAAACCAAATATGTAGCGTATTTTAAGTATCTACTAAGTACTTATAATTATGCGCCTAACAAAGGTAGGTGTTTAACGCTGTGATAAGTCAGTGCTAATTTAATACACTCTTTAACTGGGTGTTCTGGTAATGGCTTTTCACTATTTAACACTATTGCTCTATTTCCTTCAAAGATAAGATTATGAGAGTACAACTCTCTAAATGTGCTTACTAGCTTTGATTGGCAATGAAAAAACAAATAACACGATGAGCCCTTTAAGCCTACGCGAATGGGGCTGCCATTTATTGTGTTATAACTTGGCTCTCCCCACTTTAAAGACTCTTCAACAGCTCCTAAGTTTTGCTCTTGTGCTACGGTATAAATTAACTCTCGTAATTGTATAAGCGTACTTTTAGCTGCCTCAGGATGATTATTAAATATATTTTTTATATCCGTATTCATAAAAACATCCTTATAAGTATTACAAGTTTAAAACAGGTTACTTTTGCTGCCTTTCATCAACTAAAACAAGTAGCATCTGCTCAATATTTTTAACACTATAAGTAAGTGCTCTCAGTAGCTCTTTCTCACTTTGCTCTGTTGCCTACTGCGACGTTTTACCTTGATTAGCCAATACATCTTTTTGCTCAAGTATCGCCTCTCTAAACTCACTCGCATTAACCACACCAAGCAAAGACACTAAAGCACCATTTCCTGACTGCCCTGCCGTTTCAAAGCTTAAACGATATAATCCAAAAATTCGCATGAGCGGCCCTTGGCTTAACCCTACATCTGTTATTTTTTCAAGCGGAATAGATTTTTCTTCTTTAAATAATATGCCACGTTTAACTACCAATTTTTGTGGTAATAAGTCAGCCGACATAGCTGCGAGTATTCGCCCGCCCACCAGCCATACAATCGCTAAAACAATGGGTAACAACGGAATAGTCACCAGCGCTAGTACACTAAAAAAAGCGGCCATTAGCATCCAGTATTGCTGAACCTTCGGGTCGAAAGATGCACTTTTTAAAATATGTTTTGTCATTGTTTTAATCCTTTATCTATATAACTACAAATACACTCTGCAAACTTTAATAATCTCTACTCAATCTTACAAACTAATAACGACTTTTATAGCAAGGGCAATAAACACAACCCCCAGTATTTTATCAAGCCACAGGTTTTGCTTAGTAAAACCAAAGCGATTTTTTGAAACCTCAGTAAGTACTGCAACTAGTAAATACCAACCTGTATCAATTACAAACACGGTTAAGCACATAATAATGCCAATGCTTAAAGTGAGATTTTGTGGGTCAATAAACTGTGAGAACAAGGCTAAAAAGAAAATAGCGAGCTTGGGGTTCAAAAAGGCAATGGCAAAGCCATCTTGTAATGCTTTAACTGCACTTATCTCACTTTTTTGTACTTGCAGTTCGTCATTATTGGGTTTTGCTAATAGTATTTTTAAACCTAAATAGGCTAGATACCCAGCGCCCAAATATACAAGCACTTGGTATACCGTTGGAAATTGAGCCATCAATGTCCCCAAACCAAGTAACGAAGCTGCCGCATAAAGCCCAACACCCACGCCATGGCTAAGTGCAGCAAGCATACCGTTTTTCATTCCGCCACTCATTGTATGCTTTAGTACAACTGCAAGGCTTGGGCCTGGCGACATTGCACCCATCATGCATACAAGTACTAAACTAAACCATGCTGCTAATGTCATTTTTGTCCTTATAGTTCATCGTTTTCTATTAATAATATACAGGCCGTTATTTGGCCTTGAAAAGCAGTCGCGGTATTTATACTTATTACTTTCCAACCTTCTTGATTTAAGTGGTATATGCGCTCATTCAAAGCATCTACATCAATGCCGTTACTAAAAAAACCACGCTTTTTAAATTCTACTATTTTTTGCATTGTTTGTTATCCATTTTATAAGCGGTAGTCAAAGTCGTAATAGTGAATGCCCTGCTCAATGCGTATTTTCATACTGCCAGTTAATCCTTTTAGCTCATTTGTGCCTGAATCAGGAATAACAGTTAAAATTAGGCTGTCGTGACCCTTATCCATAGTGCCAAAATGTTGTAATACAAAGCTACCTTGCTTTCCTTCAAGCGTACCAATAACTTGTTCAATAGCAACATAACCTGCGCTGCCTTGGGTTGGTGTCATTGCGCTAAGCATCTCGCCTTGGCTTGTAGCATTAAGCGCACCAGTAAATGTTTTATCAATCGACATACGCCCCAAGTTAATACCTTGCTGCCCTTTGGCGTAACCTTCAATTGGCGCTAAAGCCACTGTAAATTCACCACTTATTATTTTTGTTGTCATAACAATTCCTTATTGATGATATTTAATACTATTGATTTTTAATCCGATGATGCCATATCTATACCTTAACCTTTAAAAAGAATCCACTATGTCAAAAAACACCTCTGCATCCGAAAAAGCAGCTTTTAGCAGCTTATTACCTGTTTTTGCTTTTATAAAACCTTACAAATGGATGGTAGTAGCTGCGCTAGCCGCGCTATTGGTCACTGCGGGTGTTAACTTATCACTAGGTCAGGGGGTTAAGTTTGTTATTGATCATGGGTTTATTGCAGGCTCCAAAGATCAATTACAACAAGCTGTACTGGTACTCATTGGCTTAATCAGCTTATTAGCGATCGGTACCTTTAGCCGTTTTTATTTAATGTCGTGGATTGGCGAACGGGTAAGTAACGATATTAGAAAAGCAGTGTTTAATCGCATTGTAACGCTACACCCTAGCTACTTTGAAGAAAACCGCAGTGGCGAACTTATGTCGCGTTTAACCACCGACACCACATTACTGCAATCAATTATCGGCTCATCATTTTCTATGGCACTGCGCAGTGTACTTATGTTGATTGGTGGCTTAGCTATGCTGTTGTTTACTAATTTAAAACTTACTTTAGTGGTTGTAGCCTGTGTACCGCTGGTACTTGTTCCTATGATGATATTTGGTCGCAAGGTACGTAAACTAGCAAGCTCTAGCCAAGATGCCATTGCCGACATAAGTACCTATGCCGGAGAAATCATACAAAATATTAAAGTAGTGCAAAGCTATAGCCACGAAGCACAAGAGCAGCACGCTTTTGCACTTGAAACCGAAAAAGCCTTTAATGTGGCTAAAAGCCGCATTAAACAACGCTCGTTTTTAATTGCAGCGGTAATATTTTTAACTTTTAGCGCTATTAGCGCAATGCTATGGGTAGGTGGCAGCGACGTATTAGCAGGTACCATGACTGGAGGTGAGCTAGGAGCCTTTGTGTTTTACGCTATTATGGTGGCAATGTCGGTGGCAACCGTTGCTGAAGTATATGGCGAACTACAACGCGCAGCAGGCGCAGCTGCAAGATTACTTGAGTTACTTGCTGTTAAAAGTGAGATAGAAAACCCACTAAATCCACAAGATAGTAACTTACTAAAAAATAGTAACAGCCCTGCTATTACGCTTGAGAATATAAGCTTTAACTATCCCTCTCGCCCAGACGTAAGCGCGCTTAATAAAATAAGCCTAAATATAAATCAAGGCCAAACCGTGGCAATTGTTGGCCCTTCTGGCGCAGGTAAAACAACGTTATTTGAATTGCTACAACGTTTTTACGATCCGGCTAGCGGAGCTATTAAGTTTAAAGATGTAAACATTAAAGATTTATCGCTTAATACTCTGCGTAATAAAATGGGCATGGTAGCGCAAAACCCTATTTTATTTAGCTCCGACGTAATGCATAACATCCGCTACGGCAACCCAAGTGCAACCGATGAGCAAGTATATGCCGCAGCAAAGTATGCGCATGCCGATGAATTTATCAAACAGTTACCGCAAGGTTATAACAGCTTTTTAGGTGAGCAGGGTGTGAGGTTATCGGGTGGGCAAAAGCAGCGTATTGTGCTTGCACGTGCCATATTAAAAGACCCTGAAATACTTCTTCTGGATGAAGCCACCAGCGCGCTGGATGCGCAAAGCGAACACCATGTACAAGCTGCACTTGAGCATTTAATGCAAAACAGAACAACGTTAATTATTGCCCATAGGCTGGCAACGGTAAAACATGCAGATGTAATTGTAGTAATGGAAAATGGGGAAATCATAGCAACGGGTACTCACCAAGAGTTGTTAGCAAGTAACCCGTTGTATCAAAAACTGTGTGAATTACAGTTCAATAAAGACTAATTATTCTTCGGTATTTGGCACTATCTGAATTTCTACGCGACGGTTTTGAGCACGGCCATTTGCACTATCATTAGTTGCAATTGGGCGTGTTTCGCCATAGCCCATAGTGCTAACACGTGTAGCCATAATTTGTTGGTTCACTAAGTAATCTTTCACACTTTGTGCGCGTTCACGCGATAGGTTCATGTTGAAGCTATCTTTACCCGTACTGTCAGTATGCCCTTGCACACTAAGGTAGGTTTTTTCGTACTTGTTCATTACTTTAGCAATCGCATCTAACGTATCGTTAAAGCCTGATGAAATATAAGACTGAGCAGTCGCAAACGTAATGTTTGATGGCATTACTAAACGTAAGTTATCGCCTTCACGCACTACTTCAACACCTGAACCCGCTAACTCATCACGAAATGCTTCTTCTTGCTTATCCATGTAGTCGCCAACAGCAGCGCCCGCCAGTGCACCAATAGCTGCACCAATAAAAATACGTTTATCTTTATGATTACCCGTAGCCTTACCTAATACACCTCCGGCTGCGGCGCCTATAGCGGCTCCTTTACCTGTGTTATTCATTTCACAACCAGAAAGTAATACAGCTACTACGGTTACGCTTAAAAGTGATTTAGTTAAAGTCATGGTGATACCCTATTCATTAAGAATTTAGCAAGAGTATGCAAATACATGTATGAACAAACTATGAAGAGAGTGTTAAAAGCAACGCATCTTGCTTGATTGTTAAACAGACCTCAAACTAATGTGCCATTTTAATAAAAATGTCATACTACGCTGTGACAATTTAATGAATTTTACAAAGGATATTGGCGCAATGTTAATTGCTATTTTTAGACAGTTTTTTTTACTAGGGTGTATGAGCTTTGGCGGCCCTGCTGCGCATTTAGGTTATTTTAAACGCCACTTTGTAGACTCGTTAAATTGGTTAACTAACACGCGTTACGCACAACTTATTAGTTTAAGCCAAGCACTGCCTGGGCCGGGCTCTAGCCAAGTTAGTTTTGCTATTGGTGTTGAGCGTGCTGGAGTACTGGGTGGTATAGCTGCTTTTGTAGGTTTTACTCTGCCTTCGTTTTTAATAATGGTGCTACTTGCGGTGAGTGCTCATCAGTTTGACGCTGTTTACTTTGCTATTATTGCGGGCTTAAAGTTATTTGCCGTTGTTATAGTTGCTGATGCAACACTTAGTATGGCTAAAAGCTTTTGTACAAGTGCTGCTCTTAAGTTACTTGCTGTAATGAGTACACTTGCTTTGGTGTTATTTCCAATGATGGGTACTCAAATCGCTATTTTAATAACCGCTGCAACAATAGGTGCTATATGGCCTTTATTAAAACTTGGTACAGCCACAGAAAATGTTAGCAGTACAAAAAGTAATATTAATTGGATTGCACTGGGATTATTTGCGCTCTTACTTGGTGTGAGCTTTATTCCACTAGGGCATGAGTTTGCTTTGTTTGCCCCTTTTTACCAAGCAGGTGCAATGGTGTTTGGCGGCGGACACGTAGTACTACCGGTACTTCAAGCAGGCGTACCTGCATTGAGTGATGATCAGTTTTTAAGTGCTTACGCGAGTGCACAAGCGGTGCCAGGACCTATGTTTACTATTGCTACTTACTTAGGCGCACAACTTACTACAGAGCAACCTTTAGTGGGTGCTCTTATAGCTACACTACTTATATTTATGCCTGGTTTTTTACTTATACTCGCGTTTCAAAAGAGCTGGATTAACTTGGCAAGTAAGCCACGCTTTGCAAGCTCAATAGCGGCGCTTAATGCTGCGGTAGTCGGTTTTTTAGCGGCTGCACTATATTCGCCAATCTGGACATCAGCTGTGCATAGTCTTTGGCAAGTTGCGTTAGTAATAATTGTATTTGCATGGCTGCAATTTAAAAAGCCACCTATTTGGTGGCTCTTAGCTTTGTTTATTACTGTGGGTCTTTTACAACACTATTTGCCATCACTCTAAATGTTGGCTTATCTGTTTGTTGCTCGTTAGGAGGGCTTAACTGCCCACTTACACTTTGATACGCTCTAAGCCCAAACACGGGTAATACCGCAAGTAAATGGTCCATTATTTCGGCTTGTAAATGCTCGTACGAAATCCAGCGTTTGTCTTCACTAAAGCAATAAAACTCAATAGGTAAACCATGGTTTAGTGGTTGTAGCTCTCGTACCATTAACGTAAGCGACGTATTAATTTTACTGTGCTGTTTTAAATAGCCTTCAGCATAGCGACGAAATAACCCTAAATTAGAAACCTGAGCAGGTAATGTCGTCACTCGAATATAGTCGTGCAGCGGAATAGCCGCATCAATTTGCTTTCTAAACTCATCACCCACTAAACAAATACTGTGCATATCTATGTTAAGTGAGCGTTTAATACGCCTACCGCCCGACTCTTGCATCCCGCGCCAGTTTTTAAACGAACCCGCAACTAGCATATAAGTTGGAATAGTTGTTATGGTGTTATCCCAGTTACGTACCTTTACAGTATTTAAACCCAAATCAATTACTTCGCCATCGGCGCCGTAATTTTCTACTTGAATCCAATCACCATAGGTTACTAGGCGATTTGCTGCTATTTGAATACTGGCTACAAAGCCTAAAATAGTGTCTTTAAATACTAACAACGTAACAGCAGCAATAGCACCAAAGCCAGAGAGAATATAAGTAGGTGACTTCTCAAGAAAAATGCTCACAATTAAAATTGCACACACAATAAAGGTTATTAGCTTAACAACCTGAATTAAGCCCTGAATAGGGACCTCGCGGGCAAACTCTAACTGGTTATAAATAGTACCCGCAATGCTCACAATACTGCTAAAAATAAAACCAGCATAAATAATAAGCAAAGCTTGTCCTATCGTTTTTAGTATTTCTCCTGCAATTTCATTAACTGGGTATACGCTATCAAACGTAGCTAAAAACAATACGCAGCACAGCATTCCGGCAATACGCTTATTTAGCTTATTAAGCATAGGAGAAAGCGCACCAATTCGCTCAGGAGAAAGCCTCGTCACTATTTTTTGAATGCCAGGTAACATTAATCTACGAGTAAATAAGTAAACAATTAATAAAGAGAATATTCCTATTGAGACTGCGGTAATTGAGCTAAGAAAATCCGCGTCGGGTACTTTTTCAAACCAAGGAGCAATTAATTCCTGAAGATGGGTGTTGGTCATAGTGTTTCAATTTCCTTACTGATTTGTTGTTCAGGTAAATCTTGTTGAGCATAAATGTCGGCAAGCTGCTGATCTTTAGCAACCCATAGCTCATTCACATAATGTTGAAAATTAACTTTAAATACGTCATCGCTTTGATAGCTGCCCTGCATATTGTCATTAATGGGCGTTACGTCTATTGAAACATAAATAGAATCTAGCTCACCTTTTAGCAAGTTACGACAAACGTGATCTGTCTTACCGCTATATACTAAACTTGTATTAAGCATGGCATCAAATTGATCGGCTAATACTTCAAGCGCAAAAGCAATGCCGCCCGCTTTGGGCTTTAATAAATATTTAAAAGGACTTTGTTGCAGATTATGTTTGGCTGGCGTATAGCGTGTACCTTCAACAAAATTAATGATGGTAGTAGGATGATGACGAAAATTACGACAGCTACGCTTCGTGCGCTCTACATCCAACCCTTTCAACTTTGGATTTTTAGCAAGCTGCGCTTTGCTTACCCGTTTCATAAACGGCATACCCATGGCCCACGCACCAGTGCCAATAAAAGGCATGTATTTTAACCCGTCTTTTAAAAAGAACTTAGGGGCAGGCAATGCATGTAATGAGCTAAGTACAGTTATATCTAACCAACTCGCGTGGTTACAAATAAGTAAATACCAACTTTTTGAGTTTAAGTCGCCACTTATATCAACCACAATGTTAGGGCAACCTAACCAAAGCCCTAAACGGTTGCCGTTACACCAACCTCGGTAAGCGCTGTGTAATATAGAGTTAACCACAGGCAAAGGCAGTAATAACTTAATAAGGCCCAGTACAAATACTAGCGAGCCAAAAAGCATTACATTAGAAAACAATACGCAGCCTACAATTAAGCCGTTAAGCCAATTTGGTAACCACTTTTTTAGCATAACTGTAAGCTCATATTTTTACCTTTTACTTATGGTTTTTTTCGAGCGATTGTAGTGTTTGCTCTTTGTTTTCCCATAAGCGGTTTAACTCGCTTTGAAAGCGAACTCTAAATTCAGAATCACCTGTGTAGTCACCAATAAGCTCTTCGCTTACCGGCCTTACTTCCACGTGTACGTTGATATTTTTTACCTTACCACCAGCAAAATCCATAAAAGTAGGAATACCATCTGGGTAATGAATGGTGACGTTAACCACTTTAGTAATTTGCTCGCCCATTGCTTGCATTACAAAAGCAATACCGCCCGCTTTTGGTTTTAATAAATGTGGGAACGGGCTATTTTGGCGCTCATGCTTTTGCGTAGTAAAACGAGTGCCTTCTACAAAGTTAACCACACTTACTGGCATCTCTTTAAATTTTTCGCAGGCTTTACGTGTGGTTTCTAAGTCTTTGCCACGCAGCTTTGGATTCTTTTTTAATTGGCTTTTACTCGTGCGAGTCATAAACGGAAAATCAAGCGCCCACCAACATAAACCTAAAATAGGCACGTAAATAAGCTCTTTTTTCAAAAAGAAGTTTAAAAATGGAATTTTACGATTAAACACGCGCTGTAATACTAAAATATCGACCCAGCTTTGGTGATTTGCAATTACTAGGTACCAATCTTTTAGTTTAAGGTCTTCAAGGCCAGTTACATTAAGTTTAGTTGGCGTAAATAACGCTTGATTTAAGCTATTAAAGGTAACCCAAATAGTTGCAAATTGCTTAGCTGCCCAGCTCATAAGCTTTTGTAGAGGCTTAATAGGGATAAGCTTTATAAGCCCACAAACAAAAATAGGCACAAACCAAAAAAGTGTGTTTATTGTGTAAAAAACAATACTAAATACACTGCGAATAACTGACATTACTTCCATTCCTTTAAACATTGCGCAGCCACTAATACTGCGCTTTCAGTTGCTTACAAATTAATCTTCAAAATAGGTATAGCCTTCAAGGCCTGCATTAAGCTCAGCTAAATAACCTTCTTTACACTGCGTCGATACATCAAGTTTATTAACTTGGTACGCAAAGTTGTCAGCTAAAATGGCGCTATCATAGTCAACAAACTTTAATACATCCTTAACGCTATCACCTTTTATGGCATTGGTTAACACGTAGCCATCGTCGTTAAGCTCTACGTGTACCGAATCAGTGTCACCAAATAGGTTATGTAAATCACCTAAAATCTCTTGATACGCGCCTACCATAAACATAGCGATGTGGTATTGCTCGCCATGCTTATATTCTGGTATTGGTAGGCTGGTTTCGATACCAGCGCCTTCAACGTATTCACGAATCTGCCCGTCAGAATCGCAGGTAATATCTTGAATAATCGCGCGCTGAGTAAGTGGCTGAGTTAAGTTTTCGATTGGCATAACCGGAAACAACTGCTGAATACCCCATACATCAGGCAACGACTGAAATAATGAAAAGTTAACAAAGAGTTTATCAGCAAGCTTTTCGTTTAAATCGTCGAGTACTTCACGGTGCGCGCGCGCATTATTACTAAGCGATGCACGTACACGATGTAAAATAGTAAAGTAAAGCTGCTCTATTTTCGCCCACTCTAGCATGCTTACTAAGCCATGCACGTACTGATCGTGCGCTTCGCTAAATAAGTGCATAGCGTCGTGATAAATCTCTAATGCCATACGCGGGTTTAAACGCTGTAAACACTGCCACATTTCATCAAGCACTAATGCGCTATTTTCAAGCGGTGGCTCTGGATTTAAATGATTAGGCGCTTTTTCTACGTCAATTACATCGGTAATTAATACCGCATGGTGAGCAGTTAAAGCACGCCCCGACTCGGTGATAATGGCCGGATGCGTAAGGTTATGCTGATCGCACACTTCTGCAAATGCATTCACTACGTTACGCGCATACTCTTCTACGGTGTAATTCATTGAACACGCACTACGCGAGCCAGAGCCCTCGTAATCAACGCCTAAGCCGCCGCCCACATCAACGGTATTTAACGGTACGTTTAATTGTGTAAGCTCAGCAAAGTGGCGTGCACATTCACGTAAAGCACGGTGAATATCACGAATGTTGGCAATTTGAGAACCAATATGAAAATGCACCATTTGCATTAAGTGCAGCTTATTATGCTTTTTAAGCACTTCAACAGCACTTAGTACTTGGCCTGCTGTTAAACCAAACTTGCCTTTTTCGCCGCCCGTGTTTTGCCACTTGCCTTTGCCTACTGAGTTTAGGCGAATGCGAATACCAATAGCCGGTTCAATGCCTAGGTTGTCTATTTCTTCAAGTAGTGTGGTCAGTTCTGAAAGCTTTTCTACCACAATTTTTACGCTGTGGCCCATTGCTTGACCAATACACGCTAGGCGTAAAAACTCACTGTCTTTATAGCCGTTACACACTATTGTGATTGGCTCTTTTGCTACACCCAAAATAGCCATAAGTTCTGGCTTTGAGCCTGCTTCTAGGCCAACAAGCCCGCTTGGATGCGCTAATAGTTTACTTACTACAGAACGTTGCTGATTTACTTTAATTGGGTAAACACAGGTGTATTTTCCGTTATATTCGCGATTTGCTCGCGCCTGCGTAAACGCGTTAGTAAGTGTGTCTACACGATTTTTTAAAATATCAGTAAAGCGTACTAAAACCGGCAACGTTAAACCTTGTTGCTTAAACTGCTCAGTTAATTGCGTTAAAGAAATGGCCGGTTTTGTTTGGTCGCCATCTGGGTAAGCCACCAGTTCGCCTTGTGCGTTAATATCAAAATAACCATCACTCCAATGAGCAACGTTATAAGTGGCGCGTGCTGTTTCTAAACCCCAGGTCATGGCAACTCTTCTTTAGTCAATTAGGTATAAAGGCGCATTTTAATACGTCACTATCCACTAGGCTAACAAAAATTGAACTTTCACTCATTCCTAACTAACTTTATTCGTCAAATCAGTTAAAATGTCATTGAGCAAAACGCCAAGCACTGGCAGAATTGCCCCTTTTTCATACTCAACCTAAAAAGTGTAATAGTAACTATGGCAAATTTAGATCAAAGTAAGTGGTTTACTGAAATTAGCGACCGCGATGGCAGCGCATTTTCATTACGTATTAATAAAAAGTTAGATGAAAAACAGTCTCCTTTTCAAAAGGTAGAAATGTTTGAAACCACAGACTTTGGTAATTTAATGATCATCGACGGGTGTACTATGGTAACAACCCGCGAAAACTTCTTTTATCATGAGATGATCAGCCACCCTGCACTTTTAGCGCATCCAAACCCTAAAAACGTCGTTATTATTGGCGGCGGCGACTGCGGTACTTTACGCGAAGTATTAAAACACCCAGGCGTAGAAACTGTAACGCAAATAGATATCGACGAAGTAGTAACGCAAATGTCGTTAAAATACTTCCCAGAGCTTTGTGAATCTAATAACGACGCCCGTGCAACTGTTATGTTTGACGACGGTATTAAATACATGCGCGAAGCCGCTGGCGAATCTATCGACGTAGTGATTGTTGATGGCACAGATCCGGTAGGTCCAGGTGAGGGTTTATTTAACCATGCGTTTTACACAAGCTGTTTAGATGCACTGCGCCCAGGTGGTATTTTAGTACAACAAAGTGAATCACCACTTATGCACATGCCACTATTAGTTGAAATGCGCGAAGCAATGTTAAGCGTAGGCTTTAACGATTTACAAACATTACCATTTCCACAACCAATTTACCCAAGCGGTTTATGGTCAGTAACACTTGCACGTAAATCACAAGCATTTGACGGTTTTAGAGAAGATGCAGCTGCAAATATTGCACAGCACAGCGAGTACTATAACAACGGTATTCACCATGGTGCACTCGCTACACCTAACTACATGAAACGCGCATTCGATAAAAAATAATACCAATCTGCTTATATATGGGGTCTATTTAACGTTAAGAAAATTACGCTAGAACTAGGCAAAAATTTTTGTATCTAGTTGTTCTAAATAAAAAATTTTTAACGACGTTATAGTGCAATTTAATTCGTTAAATTGATCAAAAATTTATGCAGGTTGGTATAATCTATACCAATTTTATAAAACTAAAAAGGGAGCATTTAAATGCTCCCTTTTTTATACTTTTAAAAACGCCATTGCGCATTTAGCATTATTTGCTGCTGCGAGATTCGTTCATTAAATCCAATTGGCTCTCTATTTTTTGCAACACTTTTAAGTGCAGAACCTTCAACCCCTATTTGTAGTTTATTAGTGAGCTGGTAGCGCCATGTTGCGGTTAAGCCTTCCCCATTACTTGCATTAGGGTCAAACGCGGTTGTGTCGTTGTCAGTAACTTTAAAATAATCATAACGTACTGAAACGCGATGTTTGCCTTCTTTATGGCTCAGCATTAAATAATGGCTATAAAAAGCATTATCAATTAATGCATTACTGCCCATTTCAGTCTTCCCATTGAGTGCCTGGGCAATAAAACGTGTTTTACTGTTAAATTTATAAAGCCAAGCGGCGCTCGTGAATCGAGTATTCCAAGCATATTGCCCAGAACTATAATTAACAGTATTTGGATCGCCATTATTATCATAATAGTAGATTCTAAATTGAGACTGCTTTAAGTAATCCCAATGTATACCGGCGTAATAACCAAAGCGCCCGTCTACTTCCTCAAACGGTAAAACCTGATTAGCTTGCCAGCGTAATTCGTATTCGTTTAACGCCGCTACAGGCGCAAATTGCACGCTTTCGTTAAACGTTGTTTGTCTATCGTGTAATGCAAAGCCACGCCATGCGAGTAAAGTACCTGCGGGGTCATTGCCTTTAAATGTCGCACCTACAAAGCTAAAGCTATGTCTGCTGTTAAAACGTTTTGCTGGGCGCTTAATAGTTACCTCTGCGCCAACAGTGCGTACTTCCTCGCCTATCCAGCTATTAATAGCTGAGTTTGTATAGTTATAAGGAGAAGTCCACCCTATATCAGGATTTTCAAGCGACATAAGTGGGTAAAAGCCCCCCACGCGCATGTGCCATTTATAGTTGCTGTTAGATAGCGGCTGATACTTTATATAAGCCTGTGTAAAACCAAGGCCAACATCAGGATCTTGATTCGCATTTAACACCCCATGAGCCGACCAACTAGATGCTAAATCAACATTAAAATCTAAAATACCTTGGGATAAAATAAGTTCGTCGCTTTTAGTATCGTGCCGATATAGCCCAAGGCCGCCCTCTTGGAAGCTACGTATATCGTCCCCCTGCACGGCTCTAATTTGTATCAAGCCTTTTACTTGTGCATACAATGCATTACTAAAACATAAAGCACCGGCTAAAAATGCCAGCCTCATTAAGCGATTAATAATCATCAAATTCATCCGTAGCAAAGTCAATTTGCTCCGCAATTTCCTGCTTTACTTTATAAGTGATAGGGTTAGTAGCCACAGTAATAGTTTGAGATTCAACCTTACTAATATCACTAAACCCAGAATGCCAAACACTTAACGTGTATTCGCCTGCATTGGCATTTAAATCAACATTCCCGTTTTCATCGGTGATTGCAAAAATAGTACTATCTACCACCACAATATAACCTAACATCCAATCATGAATATTACAGCCAAGCTCAACAACACCCGTTTGATCAAAAGTAATGGGCGCTTTTGGGTGCTCCTTATATAGCTTTAATTCGAACGTTTTGGCTTTAGAAAATGAATAAACATGATGCATGATTGAGTCCGCATTCGGAAACTCTACCTTTGCATTTTGTGGGACAACTAAAATACGCGGCTTAAATTCTCGATTTTGCTGGGTCATCGCATAAGGTGCTTCTGGAGGAATAACGCTAGAGAGGTCTCCTGCAGTTAGCCATACAACAGCATTAGGTAATGGGTCATTATTAGCATTTTTAATTGTAATATTTGCTGCAAAAACTCCAGTATTAACACTTAGTAAAAATACACAAAGTAAGCTTTTTATCATTTTCTTGTCGCTATTATCAATTTGTTTACATTATAGACCGATTAAGCCACCAAATTCTTTCTATTTTTTAAAACATTGAATACGTATGTAAGCAGTCGTATTAATCATCAACAGTCATTATCCTTAAATGTCACCACCGACTCATCTAAGGACACACCATGAGAATACCAGCACTTGTGCTTTTAGCCTTTGCTAGTAATAGCTACGGACAAACCGTAGAGCTAAAATCGCCAGACACACAAATAACAGTAAGCATCTCTGACGAAAACAACACGCCAAGCTACGCAATAAAATTTAAAAACAAAGCGGTTATAAACAAATCTTTACTGGGGTTTGAATTTAAAACACAAGCAGCTTTTAGCGACGGCTTTAAAATTAAAAGCATTGAACAACAAAGCGTTAACTCGCAGTGGCAACAACCTTGGGGCGAACGCCAAAACGTTGTTGACGAATATAACGAAGTAGCCGTTACCTTTACAAAAAATGAGCCAAATAAAGGTACCTACACCATTCGATTTAAAGCATTTGATAGTGGTGTAGGTTTTAGATACGAAGTACCACAACAAGCCGGGTTCGAACATACAGAAATAACCAAAGAGTTAACTGAATTTGCAATAAACAATAGCCATGATGCAACAGCATGGTGGATACCTGCTCGTGGCTGGAACCGCTACGAATATGTTTACAACACTACTCCACTTAACGAAGCTCCACTAGCTCACACACCATTTACGTTTAAAACAAGTGACGGTACTCATATTAGTATTCATGAAGCCGCACTTGTTGATTACGCAGGCATGGTACTTAATCAACGCCGCTCTGGTACGTTCACTGCCGATTTAACGCCGTGGTCAGATGGTGTTGCCGTTAAAAAACAAGGTGCTTTTAAAACGCCATGGCGCACCATTCAAATAGCCGACAGCGCTGTTGGCTTAGTTAATTCAGATATAATACTAAACCTAAACGAGCCTAATAAACTCGGTGACGTGTCGTGGGTTAAGCCTGGTAAATATGTCGGTATTTGGTGGGGTATGCATATAAATACACAAACTTGGGGTAGCGGTAAAAAACACGGCGCCACTACGCAAACCACAAAATACTATATGGATTTTGCAGCGCAGTATGGTTTTGATGGCGTACTCGTTGAAGGCTGGAATATTGGTTGGGATGGCGATTGGTATTTTAATGGCGATGTATTTAACTTTACCAAACCGTACGACGACTTTGATATAGCAGCGCTTGCTCAATACGGTAAAGAAAAAGGCGTACAGCTCATTGGCCACCATGAAACATCAGGCAATGTAAGCAACTACCGTGACCAAATGGAAGATGCTTTTGCCCTTTACGAAAAATCAAACGTAAGCCAAGTAAAAACAGGTTATGTAGCCGATGGCGGAAATATAAAACGTATAGACAAAAACGGTATTGCTCGCCACGAATGGCATGACGGCCAGTTTATGGTTAACGAATACCTTTATAACGTAAAACTTGCAGCTAAACATAAAATTAGCATTAATACTCACGAGCCAATTAAAGATACAGGCCTGCGTCGTACTTATCCAAACTGGATTGCGCGCGAAGGCGCACGCGGACAAGAATACAATGCATGGGGTTCACCTCCTAATCCACCAGAGCATGTACCAATGCTTGCTTTTACCCGCATGCTTGCAGGACCAATGGACTTTACGCCAGGTATTTTTGATATGAGCTTTAATGGTTTAGGAGGCGATACAAACCGCCCACAAACTACACTTGCCAAACAACTTGCACTTTATGTTGTTTTGTATAGCCCCATTCAAATGGCTGCCGACTTACCTAAAAACTACTTGGCTAAGCCCGATGCGTTTCAATTCATTCAAGACGTACCAACAGATTGGCAGCAAAGTATTGCTATTGATGGTGAAGTAGGCGACTTTATTGTATTCGCTCGTAAAGAACGTAAAAGCACTAAATACTCAGGAAACGATTGGTACCTAGGTGCTGTTACTGACGAAAGAGCCCGAACTATTGAGGTAAAACTCGACTTTTTAGAGCAAGGCAAAAAGTTTGAAGCACAAATTTATAAAGATGGTAAAAGCGCAGAGTGGAAAAACAATCCGTACGATCTAGCTATCGAAAAACGTGTTGTAACTGCAAGCGATAAACTAACGCTTAAATTAGCCACTAGTGGCGGTACAGCTATTCGTTTTAAAGCACTTTAATATAATGGGCCCCCTGCATTTACTATGCAGGGGTTGATACCTTTATTGGCAAGTATACTTGTGCACTTAAACCGCCTTCTGGGCGGTTTTCTAGCTTTACTTTACCGTCGTGCATATCAACAATGCGTTTAATAATAGCAAGGCCTAAACCACTGCCTTCACTGCCACGTGCAGCATCGCCTTGTTTAAAGGGCTCAAACACAGACTCTAATTCGTTTTCAGGAATGCCGGGGCCACTATCGTTTACAGCAATAACCACGTATTTTTTGTTTGAATTAAAGTAGCTAAGTACTTCAATATCGCCCTCAGAATAACGCAGTGCATTACCAATCATATTGGTAATTACACGCTTAATAGCCACAGAGCTTAACGGTATATTGCCTATATTAGGATTACTTTTAAACGTAATAGTACGTTGATGTTGAAGCTCAGAATTGACAACCTCGGCAACTAAAGCATTTATATCTTCGCAACTTAGTTCTTCACGTTTATGGTGGCGTAAATACTCAATAAACTGATCAATAATCCCGTTCATGTCTTCTATATCGTAAATTATACCTTCACGAAGATAATCATCTTCATCAACCATCATTTCGGTAGCTAAACGAATACGCGTAAGCGGCGTACGTAAATCATGAGATACACCGGCCATTAGTAAACGGCGGTCGTTTTCGAGTGCGGCAATTCCGCGCGACATTTGGTTAAACGCACGCGTTACTTCTATTACCTCTGTTGAGCCTTGTTCTTCTAACTTAGTAGAAAAATCGCCTTTACCCACTTTCACAGCAGCTTGTTGCAGTGCTTTTAATGGCCTATTAAGGTGCCTTGCAAACAACCACCCGCCCAGCACACTTAAAAAACCAATACTTGATAAGTAAAACGTTAAAAACTCTAAGTTGTTCTCTTTAAAGCCTTTAAGCGGTACTTTCACCCAATAACCTGGCGCTTGCGGTGCTTCCACCCAATAAATCAACGGATCAGTTTGGCTAATACGTACACGAGAATAACCACCAAGTTGCTCAGTCATGCTGCGCGATAGCATAGAATATTCGCGGCTTTGCCCAAGCCCTTGACGCATCGCTTCTCGCTGAGTCATCACTTCAATGCCAGTAATTTCAAAAAACTTTGCAGATACTTCGTCGTTTATTTCAACGCCATCTTCCCAGTCAATAAATACTGTTTTAATTTGCTTAGCAAGCATCAAGTTAACTTGCTCAATGGTTGGTTTTACAACATAAAAACTAACCGTAACATAAGACACTATTTGATTTATGAGCAGCAGAGCCGCCACTAAAAAAACAGTTTGTCCAAAAGCACTGCGCGGAAACATGCCCATAAATATTACTTTTCACCGTCGGGAACAAACACATACCCCAAACCCCAAACGGTTTGAATATAACGTGGATTGGCAGCATCTACTTCAATCATGCGGCGAAGTCGCGACACTTGCACATCAATACTTCGCTCAAGCGCACTGTAATCACGCCCACGCGCTAAGTTCATTAGCTTATCGCGGCTAAGTGGCTCACGCGGATGCGAAACAAGCGCTTTTAGCACTGCAAACTCACCACTGGTAAGCGATATTGTTTTATCCCCTTCACTCATTTCGCGCGTTGCTAAATTAAGCGTAAATTTACCAAAAGCGATTAAGTTTTCTTCAGCAGCAGGTGCGCCTGGCACTTCTTTTGCGCGGCGACGTAAGATTGCTTTTATGCGAGCGAGTAGCTCACGTGGATTAAATGGTTTTGGAATGTAATCGTCAGCGCCAAGTTCAAGGCCAATAATGCGGTCTACTTCGTCGCCCTTTGCAGTAAGCATAACAATAGGAATTTCATTTTCTTTTTGGCGTAGACGGCGGCAAATCGATAAGCCATCCTCGCCCGGGAGCATTAAATCGAGAACCATTAAGTGAAAGTTTTCTCGCTCTAGGAGTCTATCCATTTGCTCCGAGTTTCCTGCGGTTCTAACAATAAAGCCTTGCTCTACTAAGTAACGTTCAAGCAAACTGCGTAAGCGCATATCGTCATCAACAACTAATACTTTTGTGGTTTCGTGTCCCATGATCTCTTTCTTATTTTTATATCCAATTACTAGTTAATATAAATGAAAAACTTAATAATCAAAAACTAATTACTTGCTTAGATTGTTACTGAACATTTCAAAGCTTACTTACTCGCACTTTATTATATTTTACGCTCGACAAGTTTTGACAAATTTAATAACGTGCACACCATTAGAGCTAATAAAGAATTCACCATGAAAACAAATTTAGTTACCCGCGAAGGTTACTTACAATTACAACAAGAACACGACCAACTATGGAACGTTAAACGCCCAGAAGTAACAAAAATAGTAAGCTGGGCAGCCAGCCTCGGAGATCGCTCTGAGAACGCAGACTATCAATATAACAAGCGTTTGCTACGCCAAATTGACCGTCGGGTACGCTATTTACGCAAACGCATACCTGATTTAAAAATCATCGACTACTCTCCCGTGCAAGATGGAAAAGTGTTTTTTGGTGCGTGGGTCGAAATTGAAAACGAAGAAGGTGAAGTTAAAAAGTTCAGAATTGTAGGTCCTGATGAGATTTACGACCGTAAAGATTACATATCAATAGACTCACCTATGGCGCGGGCGCTGATTAAAAAACAAGTGGACGACGATTTTGAAGTACCTACTCCTCAGGGTAAAAAGCAGTGGTATGTAAACAGTATCGATTACCAAAAAAAGAAATAAAAAGTTTTGATTCAGATCATGTTAACTTTTGATTGTGTAAATTAAAGCAATAAGCTATAACTGAATTATTCAAGTTGATTTGTTTAATTTGAAAGCAGTTAATTAAGGTCGTGGTTATGTCAAACATAGTACAGCGCATATTTAGTAATGCCGTATTGTTTGCACTTTTAATGAGTGTAAGTTTGACGCTGCATGCCAGCAACACTGACGTAAACCTTGATAACGCTAAACTATCTAATCACTTTATTGCTTGTGACATTCCTGACCAAGCAAACCTCGATTTTGACGTAGACTCTCACGTTAATACTATTACCTTTAGGTCGCCTCAACCACTTCCTAATGTCGTAGATTCTTTTTATAAGAGCACCAATCTAAACAGACCTTTTAGCACTGCATACCAACGCGGACCACCTAGCTATTTAATTTAATTTATTATTTTACAACTTAATTAAATTTTATAACTACTAAGGTGACTACTATGTCTAACTTTAAAGAATTGCGTACTCAGAATGTTTCTCACGGCGTTATAGCAAGCACATTTGCAGATGACCAACCATTGATTGATTTATCATCTCCAGCGCTAAAAATGGTAAATAACTTTACTCAAAAAACGCCTATTCGTGCAGAACATACAACAACGATTACAGATGCACTTAAACAAGTTAGTGCACAACAATCTGATTTTGTTTTAGTAACCGACGAGAACCAAAAATTAATTGGCCTAGTTTCTAGCGCCGATTTACAAAGCTCTAAAATTACTATTATTGCAGAGCGCTTAAATATGCAACGAAGCGAAGTAAGCTTGCGCGATATTATGACACCAGTTAACCGTCTTACCGGTGTAAGCATGCAAAGCTTAAGCTATGCATGCATTGGTGATGCGCTTCAAACGATGGAGCATCAGGGCACAATGTTTTTATTAGTTACAACAGCAAGTAGCGAAATTTGTGGTCTAATTTCAGCTCGCCAAATAGCTAAAACATTACATATTCCACTGCATATTAGCCCTATTGCTCACTCTTTCAGTGAAGTATTAGAAAACATTGAGCATCCTCACTAGGGCGCTCTTTTAGTTGAATTGATTTACTCCCCTCCCAACCATCTTAAAGCAAGTGAAATAGCTTGCTTTAAGAGCTTTTTATTACTACCTCCTGTGATATTATTCAAGCAATTAACGGCGCCAGTAACACGCTTCTGGTCTTATTTTATTGTATAAAAAGGTTTTTGCATGAGCGATATCTCTGCACGTTTAGCCGGTGAGTTAAACGCACAGCAGCAACAGGTTGTTGCAGCTACAAAATTACTTGATGAAGGCGCAACTGTTCCTTTTATTGCCCGCTACAGAAAAGAAGTTACCGGCGGCCTAGACGACACCCAATTACGCCTTTTAGAGCAGCGTTTATCGTATTTACGTGAACTAGAAGAGCGCCGCAGTTTTATTTTATCGACCATCGAATCGCAAAATAAATTAACGCCAGAGCTAAGTGCCGATATAACTAATGCACAAAGTAAAACTGAACTTGAAGATTTATACCTACCTTATAAAGCTAAGCGCCGTACTAAAGGCCAAATAGCAATTGAAGCTGGTTTAGAGCCACTTGCAGATGCACTATTTAAAGATGCTAACCTTGACCCAGAGCAACAAGCAGATCAATTTGTAAGTGCTGAAAAAGGCTTTGCAGATACAAAAGCTGTACTCGAAGGCGCTAAATTTATCTTGATGGAGCGCTTTGCTGAAGACGCAAAATTACTTGCTAAATTTAGAAGTCACATAAGCCAAAACGGCGCAATTGAAAGCACTGTAATTAAAGGCCAAGAGCAAGCGGGTGCAAAATACCGTGACTACTTTGAGCATCAAGAACTTCTCAAAAAAGTACCTTCTCACCGCGCGCTTGCTATGCTTAGAGCCCGAAATGAAGGTGTACTTCAGTTAAATGTTAATCCAGAGCCTAGCGCTGAAAATTCAGCGCAACTATGTGCCAACATGATTGCTGACCATTACCGTTTAGATATTAAATATAAAGCGGCAAGTCCTTGGTTATTAAACGTTGTGCAATGGGCGTGGAAAATTAAGTTAGGATTACACCTAGAGAATGAATTTTTTGCAGCAATGCGCGAAAAAGCAGAAGCTGGTGCAATCGACGTATTTGCTAAAAACTTAAAAGATTTATTAATGGCAGCACCTGCAGGCCCCCGTACTACTTTAGGTCTTGATCCAGGCCTTCGTACTGGCTGTAAGATTGCCGTTGTTGATAGCACAGGTAAATTACTAGCTACACAAACTATTTTCCCTCATGCACCACAAAATCATTGGGATAAATCAGTGCGTACGTTAGAGCAACTTTGTCGTCAGCATAAAGTTGAGCTAATTGCAATTGGTAACGGTACTGCATCACGCGAATCAGATAAGTTGGTTGCTGAGCTTATGAAAGCAAACAGCGAACTTAAGCTTAGTAAAATTATGGTTAGCGAAGCGGGTGCATCGGTTTACTCAGCTTCTGAATTTGCAGCTAATGAATTCCCAGATTTAGATGTTTCTATACGAGGGGCTGTCTCTATTGCGCGCCGCCTTCAAGACCCTCTTGCTGAACTTGTTAAAATTGAGCCAAAATCAATTGGTGTTGGCCAATACCAACACGATGTATCGCAAAGCCAATTAGGCCAAAGCCTTATTTCAGTAGTTGAAGACTGTGTAAACTCAGTAGGCGTAGATTTAAACATGGCATCGGTACCGCTACTTACACGCGTATCTGGTTTAAACAAAACATTAGCGCAAAATATCGTTAATTATCGCGATGCTAACGGCACATTTACTAAACGTAGTGAGCTTAAAAAGGTTGAGCGTTTAGGGCCAAAAGCATTTGAACAAGCGGCTGGTTTTTTACGTATTAACAATGGTAGCGATCCTCTAGATAACTCATCAGTTCACCCTGAAGCTTATCCTGTTGTTAAACGTATTTGTGAACGCAATAGCGTCGATGTCAGTAACCTAATTGGTAACAGCGACTTTTTAACTAAACTTGCTGCAAACGATTACACTGACGAAAAATTTGGCTTACCAACCGTTACCGACATTATTACTGAGCTTGATAAACCAGGCCGAGATCCTCGTCCTGAATTTAAAACAGCTGAGTTTAAAGCCGGTGTTGAAAAAATTAGTGACCTAAAACCAGGTATGATTTTAGAAGGCGTGGTTTCAAACGTTGCTAATTTTGGTGCGTTTGTTGATGTAGGTGTTCACCAAGATGGTTTAGTGCATATTTCAGCAATCACGAATAAATTTATATCAGATCCGCGTGAAGTTGTTAAAGCTGGTGATATTGTAAAGGTTAAAGTTGTTGAAGTAGACGCTGCACGTAAACGTATAAGCTTTACTATGCGCTTAGATGACGACATTGACACAAGTAATAAGTCAGCAGCGCCAGCTACGCAAAAGCCACAAGCACGTGCTAATAATTCGCAACCTCGCGCTGCAAAGCCTAAACGTGACAACGGTAATGCGTTAATGGGTAATGCATTTGCCGATGCGTTCGCTAATGCTAAAGTGAAAAAATAATACTTGTACAGCTAAGCTAAAACGAAAAAAACCGCGTAAGCGGTTTTTTTGTGTTCATTTTACGAAGTTATTAACCATACGCCGAAAAGCCACTTTCACTTTGTGGTGAACTCGTCATTTGATAAAAATTGGCAATGCGCCCAGCTCGAGCTTCCACATCGGCATCGCGAGATTGCTCTGTATTCGTGTCGCTTTCTGATTCTGCAGTGCTGGTTTCGTTGGCTGAAAGCTTATTACTTTGCTCATCGTCTTCGCTTTGCTCTTCTTCTGGCATCGCAAGTTCAGCTTGAGCAGCTGCCATTTTTTGTGTTGCATCAGCTGCTATTGATCTATCAGCTCCCGATGGTTCTGCAGGCGCTAATGCGGCAGCCCGCACGGTTTGCATCTTATCGAGGGTGGCTTGCGGATCATTGGGGACTTCAGATACATCAATTTGTACCTCACCACTTACGGCATAGTTGGTGCCATCTGGACCACGCTCATAACCATAGCTAGGCGATCCTGCATGTTGCCCGCCAACAGCAGCATGAGCTTGTTCGTGTACACGTACTTCTGTATCACGGGCTTTAAGTTCTTTAATTTGCTGTTGTTCTTGTTCGAGCTGTTGCTCTTCTTGCTCAGTTTCTTGTTGAGACGCTTCTTGTTCGGCATCTTGATCGGCACTCTCTGAATTTTCTGAGTTGCCTTCACGCTGCTCAATTGCTTTATCGTCAGCTAGTTTACCGGTAGCATCGTAAGTAGATACATCACTATTATTGCCTGGAAGTTTGGCTTTTTCAGCATCACTTTGCGCTTTGGTTTCTGTATTGCTTGCGCTACTAGATGCGGGAGCAGGAATAACTTCGCGTAGTTGGTTGTCACGCCGTGCAGTTTCCGTATAAACATTTGCTGTGTTTATATTGATAGACGGAAATGGCGTGACAATATTCATAATACTAAACTTTAATATCGATTAACGTGCCAAGTACATCATCGGCCGTTTGAATTGATTGCGTATTTGCCTTGGCATTAAACTCTTCAACTTTTAAGTTAACAAGCGCTTCATCAACACGAGCTGGCTGTGCTACAGGTGCAGTAATAGCTTCTTCAGGGCGTGCTGCGCTAAGCTGACGTTGCTGCGCTAATTGTGCGTCATCTTGCTGTTCTATACTGGCACGGTTAATCTCAGCACTGGCCTTTTCAATACCTTGGCTAGCTCGATTAAACCCTTCTACACCACTATTAAATACAGATCCGATTGGCATATTAAAACCTCCACCAAATAAACATTGTTTAATTATCGCTCAGGTTCTGCTCAAAATAAAGCTTTAAACAGCGCTATTCTTAGCTCTATTTTAAAGCATTGATTTAACGACAGATAAAAACTCACTTTTATGAGAAATAAATGGCGCGTGCGACGCTTTATCTAGCACCTCGTATTCAAACTCAGTATTTAGTACTGACATTTCACTAATTGCTTTATAAGGCACTAAGGCATCAAGTCGGCCAAATACTCCTTTGATAGGTACTGGGCAATGAGCAAATAAATCACGTAAATCGTCGTTTTGTAAAATATCTAAACCAGCACTCAGGGCGTCGCTTTGTGGTGCGCTGTACTGATTTAGTAATTGTTTAAGCAGCTTTATATCATCACGCGCCGACTCGCTACCCATCGCTTGAATAGCTAAAAAGCGCTCTATTGTTTTTTCTCGATGATTAACTAACTGCTCTTTAAACTGCGCCAATACATTCGCTTTTATTCCGGGCCAATTATCTGCCTCAGCAAAGAAAGGAGTCGATGCAATTAAAATAACTTTTGATACTTTTTCAGGCCAATGCTTAGCAATATAAAGTGCAAACAATCCACCTAACGACCACCCCATTAAAATGGTCTTCGGCTTTAACTGCTTACTTAAAGTTTCTGCTGCATCATGCAAAGTATAAGGGCTTGGGCAAACATGGCTATTACCAAACCCAGGTAGGTCAAGGCTACGTACACTTCCTGAATATAAAAACTCAAGTTCTGGCTGTACTAACTGCCATACGCCCTGATTCATTCCCCAACCATGTAATAACACTAACTCATTTTGCATATTTGCCTAACCTTTACCAAACTTAGGCTCATCATAACGTTTAAAAAGGCGATTGCAATGCAAGGAGCGAGTCAGTGAAACAAGCCATTTTAAATTGGTTATTTCCCTCTTATTGCGTGCAGTGTCAAAATACGATTACGACCTCCTTAGGGCTTTGTGATTATTGCCTTGAAGATTTACCATTGTTTGATTTTAGTAAGCATAATAATTTACTGCATCGACCCGATATTGTTGAGATGTTTCCTAATTGCGAGTTTGATAAATTATTTGCCTGTGCTTTTTATCAACCTCCCTTTGAACATTGGCTTAAAAGGCTAAAATTTAATAATCAAATTCATTATAAAAAGGCACTGCAGCAAGTTATACAAAAACAATTAACGCAGTTTTTTGAGCAAAGCCCTACTTTGCCCGATACCTTTATTATTTTACCTCTTCATAAAAGCCGATTCATTACTCGCGGGTTTAATCAGGTAAGCCAAGTTTGGCAACCATGTTTAGCTAATTACGCATCAGTGAGTAACGTACTTATTCGCAATAAAAAAACACAAGCCCAGTCGGAGCTATCTAAAGCAAAGCGTATTAAAAACTTAAAAAATGCCTTTATTTGTACACAGGATATGGGCGGTAAAACAGTCGCTATTGTTGATGATGTAATGACGACAGGGGCAACATTAAACGCAGCTACTAGTGCACTAAAACAAGCAGGCGCTAAACAAGTGTGGGCTTTTACAACTTGCTTAACGCCTATTTAATTATTAAAAAGTATTATACCAATCCGCAATAATACTTAATCATTTTGTTGGGCTAAACGTACCGCTACCGGCGTTAAAAAATTCTCATTTACGACTGCATGGATGCAGAAGGTAGAGCAATGCAGGAGCAATTGCCGAGACCAACTAAATAGCGAACTTTTTGCCTAGCTATCAACACGTTGTTCCATCATCAAAGTAGATCACTTAATTATGCAAATTGGTATTATTCGCCATTTGCACGAAACGTATGACCAAAAAATAAAGCATTGCTTAGTAGTCGACTAGTCCCATACCAGTAACCTCTAAATACAGGGTCGTCGGTCATGCCGATTACTGTACCTCGTCCGTACGAGTGTGCAATTAAGCCCGCACCACCAGCAACTTGTTCAACATTAACAGCATCGGTAAAGCCTGCCAATAATGGATTTTTAGTGTAGGTAAGCACATTTACAAACGGTGCATCGGAAGCTTCTAGCAACCAAGTACTGTTTTTGAATACAGGCAATGTATTGCGCTTAAGTGAAAATGTAAGCGGATGAGTTAAATCTACATTAGTATTAAAAATAGCACCTGCAATGCGCTGACGCCCTGCTAAATGATCTTTATCACCATAACTTAAACCTGTCGTTTTAAATGCACTCGCTAAATCTTGTCGTGATAGGTAGCTTGCTTTGAGTAATTGCTGATCAGCTAAAAATTTAGCGCCGCCTTTGTGACCCCAAATAACGCCGCCTTTTCTTACCCAGCTTTTAATAGCCACTTTGTCGGCATCAGATAAGCTATTGTAATTGCCATGAGCAAGCACAATATGGCTGTAGTCACTTAATTCGAGTGAGCTTAAGCGATTCATTTCAACAATTGTTGGTGCAACACCTACAAAGCGATCTAAGTAATACCACACTTCACCGACTTCGTACTGGCTTGCGCCTTGCCCGCCAATGAGCAGTACTTTTGGAGCATTAACAACCGCCATTGATCGCGACCCTAAATCGGCCCCTTTGCTTGTTAAGCCTGAGGTAATAGGTTTAATTGCAATACCAAACTCATTTTGTGCTTTATTTAGCAAGGTAATCCAATCTGTATTTGTTTGTAGTCCTGCCGGTATAATAATACTTCCAGGTTTAAAATTAATTTCTTCTGATGTTGATTTAGCCGTTAACGCTTTTAGCGCTACTCGTGCTTTTATACCTTGCTGTAATAGGCTATTTAACATTTTAGGTGCTAAATAATCATCCCACGAAAAACCAAATGCGTAACCCTCGGTGAGTGAAGAAAATGATGGAGTTGCTATTTTTTCCCATGCTTTATCAGCAACCTTTAATCCCCAACTACTTTTAACTTTAGAAAATGGCAGATTAAACGCATGCGCTAATGTCCAGCCTGATACATCGTAAAAAGTATTATCAGTAAAGTTTTTTTGCTCACTAAAAACCGCTTTTACCAAACGGTATTGTGGCTGCGCTAATGGTACAAAGTAGCTATGCGTACTGAAATTCTTACCATCTGCTTTTAATGATTTAGTAAGTGGGTAAGCGTTAACTTGATGCTGCTTTAACAATTCTAAAAAATGCTCAATACGGGTGTTGTCACTTGCACCTTCAACAACATAGCCTTCAAAGCTTTCATCACTGGCTAAATCAGCTGCCTGATTATAAAACTTAGCTTGGTAATCAAGTAAAGCAGTTCGGTTATCAACAGCCGCCTTAAAGGTTGATAAGCTCGTTAATAACTGATTTTTAATAGTAAAAGGAAAAGTCAGTGTACCGTTTATGGTTTCTTGCACATGTCCGCGAGAGCTGGCTTGCTCAAATAAAATACCGACACCACCATTTACATCAGGATAGGTTGAACCTTTACCGTAATAGAAGTCATCAAAGCTTTCTTCGGTAAAGTACAGTGCGTTGTTTTTATCTAACGTTTTTGCGTGATAGTTAGCAATCGCTTTGGTTAAAGTTACATTTTCATCCGGTGTTATTGGGTGTTTACGGCTTGGAATACCTGGTTGAAAAAAGTAACTGCTATTAGGCCCCATTTCATGAAAATCGGTTAAGATATTTGGTTTCCACTGATGAAATTTGGCAATACGCGCGCGCGATTCAGGATGTTGTAGTAATAACCAGTCACGATTTAAATCAAACCAGTAATGGTTAGTACGGCTACTTGGCCAGTTTTCAACATGCTCACGGGTTTTAGGGTCACTTGATAAGTTCATGCCTCGGTTACTGTTGGCCCAATTAGCAAAACGAGCGAGCCCGTCAGGATTAAGTGAAGGGTCAAGTAAAATAACAGTGTTGTTTAATAACTCATCAACTTCATCGCCTTGAGCTGCAGCTAAATAATAAGCCACCAGCAATGATGAGTTACTACCTGATGATTCATTACCATGAACGCTATAACCCATCCACACAACAGCGGGTTCATCTTGGGCTTTATCATTATTATTACTTAAACGTGCCAGATGAGCTTGGCGTGTTTGTTCTATGTTTGATAACTTATTAGCCGCAGTAATTGTTAGCATTACAAGCGGGCGTTGTTCATGCGTGCGGCCAATCACCTCAAAATTTATACGGTCGCTTTTATCAGCAAGTATTTCCATATAACGTACGAGCTGATCGTGTCTCACGTGCCACTCTCCTACTTCGTAACCGAGTACTTGCTTAGGAGTAGGAATTGAAGGGTCAAATTTTACATCTTGTTCAAAATAATACGAAAGTGGCTTAGCTACACTTGAAAAGCTAAGCAACACCACCATTAATGTTAATACCAAACGCATATAAATCACTCAAAAAATGTTCGTTGTTTGCACGCTACCATTGCTTAAAATAGATGCCAACTTTTTACGCTCAACACTAGCCGCAACACGATGAGCGGAGTATGATACGCAGTATCCGAGTAATTTAGTCAAGTATAGATGGTTTTATGATTTCTATTTCCGAAACAGCGCAAGCGCATTTTGCTAAACTATTAGCAGATCAATCACAACAAACCAATATTCGTGTGTTTGTTGTAAACCCTGGTTCATCACAAGCGGAATGTGGTGTGTCTTATTGTCCAGAAGACGCTGTAGAAGCGAGCGATATTCGCCTAAACTTTAACGGTTTTGATGCCGTTGTAGATGCAGAAAGTGCTCCATTTTTAGAAGAAGCTGAAATCGATTTTGTTACCGACAAAATGGGTACTCAGTTAACGCTAAAAGCACCAAATGCAAAGGCGCGTAAAATAGGTAACGATGCATCGTTAAACGAACGTGTACAGCACATGCTAGAAACCGAAGTAAATCCACAACTTGCTAACCACGGTGGTCAAGTAAGCCTTGTTGAAATTACAGCTGCAGGTATAGCTATACTTCAGTTTGGTGGTGGTTGTAACGGTTGTTCTATGATCGATGTAACGCTAAAAGAAGGCATTGAAAAAGAAATGATAGCTAAGTTTGAAGAAATCACCGGTGTTGCTGATATAACAGAGCACGAAGCGGGCGATCACTCTTACTATTAGGCCTTGTAAATGCTAAAGCAGCTTATTTATCGCTTAGGGAGCAACCCTAAGCTGAGCTTAAAGCGCTTTTTTCGCGGCTTAGCACTGTTTGTGCTAGCCGTGATATTCATATCTATTGGGTATTACACTCACTACAGCTTACAAATAATTGGCGTTATAATTTTACTCCCCGCATTATTTTTTGCCGGTTGGGGCTACTGCGGTATTTTTGCTAATCGTTTTTCACAAGTTTTAAAAGATATGGGCCCTAAACACCACGACCCCGATCTCTGGAAATAAACCATTTATTTAGTTTAATCTAATAGCTGATTATTTATTTTTAAGTGGTGATATTTAATTATTAATGTAACCCCGCGCATTAACATAAAACAGCTCATAGCCAGCCATAACCCGTTATTTTGCAAGTCTATAAACACCCAAAACACACCAAAAAAGCCAACTCCAGCTGAAAGTATCATACTGTTACGCATGTTCTTTGCTCGCGTAAGCCCTACAAAAACACCATCAAACAAAAAGCAACTCATGGCCAAAATAGGCAACACTATTAGCCATGGTAAATAGTGTGTTGCCTCTTGAATAACCTCTGGCACATTGGTTAAAAGCTTGATTATACCGCTGCCAAATAATGCAAAAAAAGCGCTATATAAGACGCCAAAAAGCATGCCCCAAAATACACTTATTTTAACCCAAAGCTCTATATTTTTAACGCTTCCTTGGCCTTTAGCTTGCCCTACTTTTGCCTCAGACGCGTAAGCAACGCCATCAAGAGCAAAACTCACCAACATTAGAAAGTTAAGTAAAACAGCATTAGCAGCTAATGTGGTTTCGCCTATACGCGCTGCGTAAAACGTCATAAAACTAAAGCATAATTGCAGTATTAAAGAGCGAATAAATATATCTCTATTCAAACTCAATAATTCAGCCATTTTGCTAATACTCAACCAATTCGGTACATTTAGATCAATGTCTTGTTTTTTAGCTAGTTTAACCACTAAAAACAGTGCAAATACTAAAGCCGTATAATCAGCAATAAGTGAAGCCCACGCAGCGCCTGCAACTGCCCAATCTAAATAAACAACAAAATAAATATCGAGTACTATATTAACGATATTAGTGACGAGTAATAAATAAAATGGGCCTCGACCATAATGTACACCAAGCATCCAACCCAGTAACACTAAATTACACAATGCTGCTGGAGCACTAAAAATACGAATGCTAAAATACTGATACGCTTGGATAAGTACATCGCTATTGGCGGCGGAGAGATAAGCAATAGCGTGCTTTATTAATGGGGATAACACAATTAATAGCACGGCCACTGCGCTTGCAAGCAATAGGCTTCGTTTAAGTAAAGCGGCAAGTTGGGTTAAATCGTTTTTTCCGTATGCTTGTGCCACGAGTCCCGTGGTGCTCATTCTTAAAAAACCAGCAAGCCAAAATAAAATAGATATAACTGCAGAGCCAAGGGCAATACCCGCTAAGTAATGAGCGCTTCCTAAGTGCCCAATTACAGCAGTATCAACAATTCCTAACAACGGCACTGTGATATTTGATAGTATCATCGGACCCGCTAACAACAGCAAGCTTTTATGGTGTGCCTTATTATGTATAAGAAATTGTTTCATTTAGTATTATTTATCCTCATTAGTGTATCTGTGCGGGCTCAAGCAGCCGTTATTTTACAGTATCATCATGTTAGTGAAACCCTACCCGCTGTAACAAGCGTTAGCGCCAATACATTCACTAAACATTTGAGCTATTTAAAAGAGCACAACTTTAACGTTATTCCTCTTAATGACTTAATAAACGCACTTCAGCAAGGTGAAACCTTACCTGATAAAACTGTCGCCATCACCTTTGATGATGGTTATAACAATAACTATGAACAAGCCGCGCCTATTTTAGAAAAGTTTGGCTACCCGTACACTATCTTTGTAAATCCTAAATTAATAGACGAGGGCATGAGCTACGTAATGGGGTGGGATAAGCTCAAAGAATTATCTAAAAAAGGGGCATTAATAGCCAATCATAGCGGACAACATGATTACTTACACCTTAAGCTTGAAAACGAAACCGATGCACAATGGCAATCACGTATTAAGCAAGATATTATTAGCTCTCAAAAGCGTATAAAAGAAGAAATAGGCCACGACTATAAATACTTAGCATACCCGTATGGTGAGTTTAATAACGAGCTGCAAGCACTTGTGACAGAGCTTGGTTTTGTGGGTATTGGTCAGCACTCCGGCGCTGCAAATAAAGACTCTAATTTTAGCCGCTTACCGCGTTTTCCTGCATCAGGCTTTTACAGCAAACTAGAAACTCTTATTACTAAACTTAACTCACGCGCGTTTAATATCACCAATTTAACTTATCAAGATAGCGTTACACAACAAAATCCACCCACGCTCACAATTGAATTTAAAATGGGTGACTTTCATAAAAGCCAATTTGCCTGTTACGTATCAAGCGTAGGCCAAGCAGATTTAAAATGGGTAAATAAAAATACAGTCGAAATAACCTCACCAAAGGTGCTTAATAAAGGGCGATCTCGTTTTAATTGTACGGCCCCTTCTATTTCTAGCCCTGGTGATTATTTTTGGTTTTCGCAGCCTTGGGTAATTGAAGCGCCTAAACTTTAACTGCCTGATGTAATAGTCGCTGGGTTATTTTATCCAGCGCAACTATCTCGTCCGCTGCATTTAACTCAGCGGCAGCCTTAGGCATACCCCATACCACCGATGAGTACTCATCTTGAGCCAAGGTATACGCACCGTTTTGTTTTAGTGCAAGTAACCCTTTTGCGCCATCACTCCCCATCCCTGTTAGTATGGCTGCAACTACGTTTTTAGCTCCTGTCTCAACTAATGAGTTAAACAGCACATCTACCGCAGGTTTATGTCTGTTGACCGGCTCGCCATCATCAAGCTGGCAATACAAGCTAACACCTCGCTTTTTAATACTTAAATGAAAACCACCTGGTGCTATATAAGCCCAGCCAGTGCTAAGCTTATCGCCATGTTCAGCCTCTTTCACATTTATCGTGCATGTACGATTCATTCGCTCAGCAAATGAGGCGCTAAACACAGGAGGAATATGCTGAGTAATTACAATGGGCGGGCAATTTTGTGGCATTTTAATAAGTACTTCTTTTATAGCCTCAGTTCCACCCGTTGAAGCACCTATCGCAATTACTTTATTAAGTAAAAACTGAAAATGAGTATTAATAGGCTCATTTGTGATGGCTACTTTTTTATAGCTTCTTACTCTTGCTCCAGCAGCTATTCGCACCTTTTGCTGGACAAGTGATGCATATTGGCTCAATTGCTCTCTTACGTTGTTAGTCGGCTTAGCTATAAAATCAACAGCCCCTAATTCGAGTGCTTCTAATGTGATAGGAGAGCCTTTTTGAGTTAGTGTTGAAATCATCACTACTGGCATTGGCCTTAATCGCATTAAGTTTTTTAAAAAACTAATACCATCCATTTTTGGCATTTCGACGTCGAGCGTTAATACATCAGGACTGAGCTTTTTTATCATTTCACGAGCTTCGTAGGGATCCTCAGCGCTACCCACTACTGTAATATCTTCAGCTTGTTGTAATATTTCAGTGAGTAAACGCCTTATTAAAGGAGAGTCATCAATTATTAATACTTTAATCATGCATACTCCTAAAACAGCTCTATATCAGTCACTACTTCTTGCTTTTTAAGATTTTGTAAATAACGGACTTCGCGTTTTTCAATCGTATTGTTGTGTAGGTTTTTAAGCTTTTTCATATGAACTTTACCGGTATTCGGATGAAAAAATATTTTCCGCGGCCATGGTCCACCCATATCGTGGGCAACTAGATTTAATGCCTCTTCTTTAATATACGCCGCTGCAAAACTAATATTACCTAGCCCTATATCCGTCATCGCACTAATAATTTTACCCCCGCCAAAAAGCTTTACTTTTAGGTTGCATCGAGACGCGCCATTTTTTAAAACTTCATTTATAAGATACTCCATAGCCCAGTTGCCGTAACGACAACTTAAACTATGCGCATTTTTAAGGTCTGCCCCTTTTTGAATTGGCAACATAAAATGATTCATGCCCCCAATTCCTAGCACTTCATCATAAACGCAAGCCGCAATACACGAGCCCAAAACAGTAGAAATCAGCTCATTATTTTTAGAAACATAAAACTCACCCGGAAGCACTTTAGCAACAACGCTACCTCGGCCCGAGTCCCAATATCGTTTAATATGTTCAAAGTTAGGTAATACCGGCCTAAACTCTGCGTGCATTTTGTCCCTTTTGGTACATAGTTTTCCCTAAATTTTTAAATTGCGTATGCTCTTTTCCCATACTTTCTGAGTGACCTAAAAACAAATAACCTTGTTCATTTAATATATTGGCGTAACGTTTAAAAAGCTGATCTTTTGTTTCTTTATCAAAGTAAATAACAACATTACGACATAAAATAAGATCAAATGATCCTTTCATTGGCCAATCTTGCAATAAGTTTAAACGCTTGAATGAAATAGACTCTTTTAGTCTATCTTTAACTTTATAGTTTTCACCGTCTTTACTTTTTAAAAACCAACGCTTAAGTTGCACGTCATCTAAGCCGTTAACATTCGCTGCGGTGTAAATACCCTTTTGTGCTTTTGCCAATACATTAGAATCTAAATCGGTTGCTAGTATTTTTACATCCCAATTGCTCGGAAATGCATTATTTAAAGTCATCGCCAAACTGTAGGGCTCTTCTCCTGTTGAGCAACCTGCAGACCAGATTCTTACTCGCT
The DNA here is from genome assembly GCF_015864275.1 of Pseudoalteromonas sp. NZS11_1. NCBI lineage: Bacteria > Pseudomonadati > Pseudomonadota > Gammaproteobacteria > Alteromonadales > Pseudoalteromonadaceae > Pseudoalteromonas > Pseudoalteromonas sp. NZS11_1. The sequence continues at coordinate 30,639 of NZ_JADYXK010000017.1, read as the reverse complement.
TACTATTTTTATTTGCCTTTAAGAGAGCAGGTACAAGCTCAGATTTTATAAATTCAAAGTGGTGTATTTCACGAAAAAAAGACGTTAAGTTAGTTGTTATTGCATTAATAAAGGCATCAAACTCCTGATCTTTATGGCTATTTAAATACTCTAAATAGGCTTTAAAGTCAGTTAGTTTTCGCTCTCTAATACGTCTTGCTAAGCGTGAATAAACCATCTCTCTCTTATGTTCACCTAATACAATTCCACACGCGTTATAAACTAAGTTAGCAATTTCTTTAAAGTCGCGTTCGGTACACAAAAACTCTTTCATTGGTCGCTCTCAATTAAGCCTACCGAATAACACCTCGCTGTGATTATGTATCCAGCGAGGTATATTAAGAAGATTGGTTATTAAAACTCTTCCCATTCATCAGCAGAGTCTACAAAGTTATCGCCTCTGGGCTTATTACTCACAAAGCTACTTTGCGATCTATGAGATAATTTAGGCGTGTGCATAGTCGGCGAAATCATTGCCATCTCTTGCTGGCCTATTGAGAAAAAATTGAGTAGTCGACGCATCTCATTAGCTTGCTCAGCCATAGACTCGCCTGCTGCAGAAGCTTGCTCTACTAAGGCAGCATTTTGTTGCGTCATTTCGTCCATTTGGGAAATGGCTTTATTAACTTGCTCTATACCCGCACTTTGCTCTTCAGATGCCTCTGTAATATCAGAAATCATTTGTGTCACTCTTTGCACCGACACAACAATTTCTTTAAGTGTAGCGCCCGACTCATTAACTAATTGAGAGCCATCGGCTACTTTGCCTACGCTATCTCTTATTAACTCTTTAATCTCTTTAGCTGCACCTGCAGAGCGCTGTGCTAAATTACGCACTTCACCTGCCACGACGGCAAAGCCTCGACCTTGTTCACCCGCTCTTGCAGCTTCTACTGCAGCATTAAGCGCTAATAAATTAGTTTGAAATGCTATTTCATCAATGACACCAATAATGTCTGCAATTTTCTTGCTCGACTCATTAATTGCCGACATGCTCGTAACGGCTCTATTAACAACCTCACCACCTTGAATCGCTTTTTCGCATGTTTCTTCTGCTAGATCGTTCGCTACTTTTGCGTTATCAGCATTTTGACGAACGGTACTGGTCATTTCTTCCATACTTGACGCTGTTTCTTCAAGTGACGAGGCTTGCTCTTCTGTACGTTGGCTTAAATCAGCATTACCTTGAGAGATTTCTTCTGCACCACTGGCTACTAGCGTTGCCGATGAGTTTATGCGATTAATCACTTCCGTTAACTTATCTGCCGTAGCATTTGCGTCGCGTTTAAGCTTATCAAATGAACCTTTATATTCTTTTTCAATACGTTTTGATAGATCACCACTTGCCATCGCATCGAGCATATTGCCAGTGTCGGCAACTGCATCATCAACTATTTTAACTAAGCTGTTTAGCCCTTGAGCCAAACGTAAAAAGAACCCTTCCTTCCCATCTTCCGCTACTCTTGTATCTAATTCGCCATTACCTGCAGCACCAATAAGCTCAGCAATTTCTTTTTCAAGCGCAACTTCATTGGTCCTATCTTCCCACTCAACAATAGTGCCTAAATGCTTTCCGTCTTGACTAATCCAAGGTGAAGCAATCAAGGTGAAAGTGACACCCGCTAAAAGTAATTCGGCTTTATGAGGCTTATCGAGATTTTTTAATAAATCGCGCTGATGGTTAGGGTGTTTATGAAAATCATCAACACAGGTGCCAATTAAATTATCAACAGAAAAGCTTGGTAATACAGTTTGTAATTCTTTCTCACGTACTTTTAGCATTTTCTGAACACGGTCGTTCACAAATACTATATTGAGATCTTTATCAGCAATCATTACATTAGCTTGGCAAACTTTAAGCGCATTTGCTAAATCGGCTGCTTTGCGAGATGCTTTTTCAAGCTCTTTTTGTTCAGTAATATCAGATGCATATTTGATCACTTTAAACGGCTTACCGTTCATATCATAAATTGGGTTATAAGAAGCCTGGATCCAAACCTCCTGACCCTGTTTCCCTATTCTTAAATATTCCCCTGAATCAAATTCACCGCGACCTAGTTTGGCCCAAAACTCTTTATACTCGATACTATTTGCATGTTCGGGGTCAATAAAAAGCCTATGGTGCTGACCTTTAATCTCACTGAGTTGATAGCCTAGCGCATTTAAAAAGTTATCATTGGCATCAATAATGGTGCCATCTAAATTAAATTCGATAACCGCTTGGGATTTACTTATAGCGCTAATTTGTCCAGAAGCTTCTGCTGAAATTAACTTTTGTTCAGTCACGTCGGTGGCAAATTTAACGACTTTTAATACTTGCCCTTGCTCATCAACAATTGGATTATAAGTTGCTTGAATCCATACCTCAGTTCCACCTTTTGCATTACGCTTAAACTCATCTGAGATAAACTCGCCGTCACGCAAGCGTTGCCAAAAGTTTTTATAGTCGTTGCCCTGAGCTTCATCTGGGTCCACAAACATAGAGTGATGCTGGCCTTGAACCTCTTCAAGACGATAGCCCATCGCGTTTAGAAAGTTCATATTTGCAGTAATTATCTTACCGTTAGGTTCAAACTCAATCACCGCTAATGATTTATTTAATGCGTCTACAATTAAATCATTACTTGATTTTGACTGCTTTGGATTACTAAACCATCCCATGCTCATCACCACCTTTAAGTTTATTATTCATTTAGTTTCTGTTTGCTAAATATTCATTGTTTTTTGCAGGTCAATTAGCGCTACCATTTTTTCACCAACATTCACCAACCCAGCTACATATTCACAATTATTCGACTCAGATAAACTAGGAACCGCTTTCGCATCTTGCTCCGCAATACTGTAAACATCAGAAACGGCATCAACAGCAACACCTATAATTTTGCTACCTAGTTCAAATTCTATTTTAACAACGATAACAACCGTTAATGGCCCATAGTCGACACTTGGTAATCCAAAGCGCAACCGTAAATCAATAATTGGCACTATTGTTCCACGTAAATTAATAACGCCTTTTACAAATTCAGGCGCATTGGGCAGTACTGTAATTTCTTCCCAACTGCGAATTTCTTGTACTGTTAAAATATCAACGCCGTATTCTTCATCAGCCATAATAAAAGTTAAAAACTGTTTTACACCTTGCTGTTGCTGAAGATTTAATTGATTACTTAACTGGCTTTGCTCTGAGCTCATAACGCCTCCAAAGTGGCTTGCGTTTCAATCGTTAGTTCTTGGCTACCTGGTTTTTTTAAACCTGAGAGCTTTATTAAGCCGCTAACGTCAACAATCAGTGATACACGCCCATCGCCTAAAATAGTGGCTCCTGATACGCCATCAACTTTGTGATAGTTAGCCTCTAAACTTTTAATAACAACCTGTTGTTGAGACAGTAAATCATCAACTAATAAACCGACCTTTTGATTATCTGTTTCTACAACAACAAGTAGCGTTTTATCGAGTGATTCAATGGCATTTTTATGATTAAAAATATCGTAGAGCCTTAAAATAGGAATGTATTCGTCCCGAAGCCTCAATACATCAAGGTTTTTACCCACTCGACTCACTTTAGCAATATCAATTTGCAGAGATTCCACAATAGAAATGAGCGGAATAATATAAGTATGCTGAGCCACCTTAACTAATTGCCCATCTAAAATAGCGAGAGTAAGTGGTAATCTAATAGTAAACGTAGAACCAACACCGGGCTCTGAGGTTACCTCTACTGAGCCATTTAAAGATTGAATATTTCTCTTAACTACATCCATCCCAACTCCACGACCAGATAAATCACTTACCTCATCCATTGTTGAAAAGCCGGGCATAAAAATAAGCTCATTTATTTCATCGTTATTGAGGTGGTTATCAGCTGGGATTAATTGGTTAGCGATGGCTTTTTCTTTTATTTTTTTTGTATTTAACCCCTGCCCATCATCCATTATTTCAATAACAATGTTTCCACCCTGATGAAATGCATTTAAGGTTACTGTGCCAACGGGATCTTTACCTGCCGCCAGCCTTTGCTCAACAGTCTCTAATCCATGATCAAGTGAGTTCCTCACTAAATGGACCATAGGGTCGGATATTTTTTCCATTACTGTTTTATCAAGCTCGGTTTGCTCTCCAATCAACTTTAGCTCAACCTGCTTGTTTAGCTTTTGTGCTATATCTCGCACTAATCGAGGAAAACGGCTAAATACAAAGTTTATCGGGAGCATACGAATGCGCATCACATTTTCTTGTAAATCACGCGTATTATGGGCAAGTTGCGCTAGGCCTTCTTGTAGTAAAGTGATTGTGGCTGGTGTGATTTCTTGTTCGCTAAGCTGATTTAGCATAGCTTGTGTAATAACAAGTTCACCAACCATATTTATTAACGAATCCACTTTATCAATGCCAACACGAATGGAGGTGGATTCTGGTGTACTTGCAGGTTTTTTTTCTTTATTAGCAGCCGGTTGCTGAGGCTTACTTGGTAACTCAGCTACTTTTATTGAATCGGATTCTTCAAGCTCAACAGCTTTAGATATCTCACCTTGATTAGGTTGTATTTGCTCATCATTGCCAAATAGGCCTCCGCATAATTCAATTTTTATGTCGGCATCGTCTTCTACCCATTCAAATACTTCTTTTATGGTTTTTTCATCATGGCTAGTATCTAAAAAAAAGCGCCAATGTAAAAAACATTCATCACTACTTAAATCGGTGATTTCTGGAACTTCATCGTAAAATACTGTGGTTTCTAACTCACCTAGCTCTTCAAGCTCACTGATCATATACAGTGGCTCGTTTCCTGTTTTAAATAAATGATGATGGGGTTTAAAGTCTATTTGATAGGTGTTACTACTTGTTTGCTCGCCAAAGCTTTGAGGTTTATTTTCTTGTGTTTCGTTTTTCATTCCAAGTACATGTTCAAATTGTACTTTTAACAAATCTGCCTCAGTTAAATCTGGCTCTTGCTCACCTTGAAGTGCAGCAAGTAAAGCGCGCAAGCAATCCACAGCTTTGAGTAATAAATTGACATGCTCGGTACTAAGCTCTCGTTCACCTTGGCGAATTTGATCCAGTAGTGTTTCAAGTACATGAGTAAAGTCAGCAACGGAGCTAAAGCCAAAAGTGCCACTGCCTCCTTTTATTGAGTGAGCAGCTCTAAAAATAGTGTTGATAGTTTCTAAATCTTCCTCACCTGGCACTAAGTTTAATAGCTCAGCCTCCATGGTATCTAGGCCTTCAAAACTCTCTTCAAAGAAAACTTCAAAAAATTGACTTAAATCTATACTCACACTGCGCTCCTTAGCGAATAACTTTTTTAATTACCGCTAGTAGCTGATCGGGATTAAATGGTTTTACAATCCAGCCTGTTGCACCAGCAGCTTTACCCTCTATCTTTTTTTCTAAGCCCGACTCTGTAGTAAGCATTAGTAATGGTGTAAATTTATAACTCGGTAAAGTACGCAGCTCTCGTATTAATGTAATTCCATCCATTATTGGCATGTTTACATCTGAGATCACGGCATCAAAATCTTGTTGCTTGGCAATAGCGAGAGCTTCACTGCCATCTTTAGCTTCGGTTACATCAAACCCGGCAGTTTTTAATGTAAAGCTCACCATTTGACGCATCGATGCTGAATCATCAACCGCTAAAATTCTTTTCATATATACCCCTAACTTTTACTTTCGGTTGTTAAGTATTGGCTTAAGCCAAGTTTATTAATTGTATGCGTTAAGGCCTCGCTACTGCCTACCCATATTATTTTGTGCTGTATAGTAAGTAGGTGTTTTTGTAAGGCGCATAAAAGTTGAATTGAGGCAGTATCAGCAGAAATCACATCGTTAATATCAAGACAGATATCATCGTTGCTATTGAGTTCGTGTAGTAAGTCTTGATGTAGTGTTTCAACTTGCGTAATAGCAAGTTCGCTCGGAAGTTTTAGCATTTAGTAAGTGCATTCCCTGTCAATTCAATTCATAACAAAAGCTTAGCCCTAGTTATTAAAATTGCCATAAAATGCTTAATTAAATTTAACCTGTCGTTAAAATACAAAAAAAGGAGCCTAAAGCTCCTTTAAAATTGGTAAAAAGTAAAAAACTAGTTTTTATAGTAATCAGCTATTTTTTTAAACTCTTCGGTTAAAGTCGTCGCATTAATTAATGGCACACTACCTTGTTTAAATTCTGGTTTAAAAATAGCTCTAACGGCTCCATTTTGATCAACCATAGCGACCGAGGCACTATGATCAACAGCATATTCTGATTCACTACTATCGCTAATGGCGTAAATTAAACCAAGCTCACGAACAACAGGAAAAAGGTGTTTATGCTCTCCCGACACAGCTAAAAAGTCTGGGTTAAAGTAATCTATATATTGCTTTCGTTTAGCTGGTGTATCGCGTTTTGGATCAACCGATAAAAACCAAACTTGTAGCGGATAATCTGCTTGTAAGTTTTTATAAACAGCATTTAACTTAGCAAGTGTTAATGGACAAATATCTGGGCAGCTTGTGTAGCCTAAAAATACTAAATTCCACTGTCCTAAAAATTGTTGCTTAGTCACTAATTCGCCGCGCTGATCGTTTAGCGTAAAATCAGACAGTGGCTTTGCATTTTCGTAAACTAATGCATCTACATCTGGTGGACTATTTTCATTTGAACATGCTGATAAAAACAAAACTAAAATAACAATTAATCCAAGCCATAACTGCTTCATAAAGGGAGCCATTTATCTATAAATAAGATTACAAAGAGTACCATTAAATGAATAATCGAAAAACGAAATAAGTCCATTGCAGTCTCATCATTTCCAGCAATTTTTAAATTGACCGCCTTATATATAAACACGGCATTTAATACACATGCACCTATCAAATAGATTAATCCAGACATACCGATTAAATAAGGTAATACGCAAACAACAGCGAGTAAAACAGAGTAAGCAACAACGCAGGTTTTACAAAAATCGATACCATGGGTTACTGGTAACATAGGGATTTTAGCGCGTTCATAATCACTTTTTCGCGCTATAGCCAGCGCCCAAAAGTGTGGTGGGGTCCAGGTAAATATTATCATTACGAGTAACCAAGGGGCTGCTGCCATTTGGTTTGTTTCTGACACCCAACCTAATAATGGAGGCATTGCGCCAGCCAACCCACCTATAACAATATTTTGCGGCGTTGCACGCTTTAAAAATGATGTATAAACAAATGCATAACCTACCAATGCAAATAACGTTAATATAGCGGTTAAGGTATTGGCCCACACCATCAGCATAATAAAACCAGCAACCCCAATAACAGCTGCAAAACTAAGCGCATGTGTTTTACTTAAACGCCCTTTAGCCACAGGGCGATGACGAGTCCGCGCCATTTTTGAGTCTATCTCGCTATCAACCACATGATTAATAACCGCTGCAGCAGCAGAAAGTAGCCCTATACCTAACAAGCTAATAAACTGTACGACCATACCGCGCCCTACATCAGGAGCCAGCGCTAAACCAACCCAAGCTGTTAGCACCAGCATGGCTACCACTTTAAATTTACTAATTGCTAAGTAGTCTTGCAGCAAACTATGAGTACGCGAAATTAGCGATTGAGTATTAACGGGTAGCAGTATTTTTTTATCAATTATAAGTGCCATCATATTTCCCCTTTATGTGCGTGATTTTAGGTAATAACACAACCTAACCATGCTTAATAACAGTATGGCTGCCATCAAGTTATGCGCCAGTGCAACTCCCAACGGAATATGCCAATGTACTAAAATAAGCCCTAAGCTAATTTGGCAAAGCAGAACAAGTAATACACTCACAACGCAATTTTTAATTTTTTTAGAGTACGCTTGGCTGTATATTTTCCACATAATTAACGCCAGAACAATGCAAGTAACGAGTGCCCAAATGCGATGTAATAAATGAATAGACATACGCGCTTGCTGCGATAACACACCAAACTCATAATTACTGTGCTCAAGTGGTAATTGAAATACGCTACTCAATGAAAACGGTTGTGCGTAATTACACAATGGCAAACCACTACAATGTGGAGCGGCGTAATTTGCAGCCAGCCAACCACCAAGTGCAATTTGGATAATTAATACACTGAGCGCTACTAAACTTAAACCGAAATAGCGTTTTGCGCCGCTATCGCCACCCATAATAGGTTTTGCGGTTAGCCGTAAATATAAAAGCGTTATAAGTGACAAAATACTAAAGCCACCTAATAAGTGGCCCATTACAATAAGCGGCTGAAGGTTCATGGTTACTGTCCACATACCAAGGGCAGCCTGAAACACCACTAGTAGAAGTAAAGCCAAAGGCAATTTAACTGGCGTAGTTGGATATTGGCGTTTTAAAAAAGCCAACACAAATAAACCTAAAATAAGTACGCCTAAAGCACCTGCAAAGTAGCGATGAATCATTTCTTTCCACGCTTTTGCGGTTTCGAACATCATATCGGGGTAGCTTTGAGTTGCTAAGGCTATGTCAGCCTCATGCTTAGGTACCGTTAAAAAACCATAACAACCAGGCCAATCGGGGCACCCTAAACCTGCATCACTTAAGCGGGTGTACGCACCTAAAGCAACTACAATCAAAGCGAGTAATCCTGTTATTAATACTAAGTTTTTATAATTTTTATACATCAGATACTCCAACTTAAGCTCAACTTAGTTAGCTAGAACGAGAATAGTTAAGTAATTTTTTTAGATCTTTTAATAACCCTTTTTGTACTAAACGGTTTTCTTGTGGCTCGACCTTAAAGGGATATTCAAGTACCACTAACCCCATATGATCAATCAAATACAAACTTGCAGGATTTAAACTCTGTTGCTCGGTAATAATTTTCCATGGTAGATTTTTATTGTCAGGGCTTCCCATTACAGCCATATCAACCTTGCCTTGGTTTTTACCAAGTGCCACATATAAATTATTAAGTGCATTGAGTTGTTCGCTGCATGGGGTGTTACATTCGTTTGAATAATTAAGTGCGATAGTCCATTGCTTGGGATTATTTTGCGGCCAATTTTTAAGTTTTATTTCTTGGCTTAAAAACTCGCCATTATTAGTAATTGCAGTAGGCAACCAATCAAACTTTAATGCGCCATATGCCAAAATTAATGGGATAGCGCAGCAGCCCACAAACAACACAAGGGGGTTATTTTTCATTATGTGTCCTTTTTTTACTCGCAAAAATAGCCACAACAGCACATGCAATAGCAATTAAAAACCATTGCACAGCATAGGCATTATGCTTTTGAGGGCTCATAACAACTGCCTCATAATGAGGTGTTGCAATCTCATCACCAGTACCTTGTCTGTAAGCCATAAAATTAATTAATGATTGCTGGCTTTGAGTGCTCAGCATATTCAAGTCGATAGATTGGATTCTTGTAGGTAAGTCGTTATTTGTAGTTTTATCTTCAAGCGTAAAGCTACTTAGGTTATTTTCTTTTATTTGCGCTTTAAGAATAAAAACACCTGTAGGCAGAGTAACCTTTGGCAGTGTATCTCTAGATATAGGCGCTTTTACCCATCCTAAATTAACTAAAATCACTTTTTCTTCGCTGGCTGGCTTTAGTAAAGCAAGTAGGTCGTACCCTACTTGTCCGTTATAAACTTGATTATCTAAAAGCCAATATTGGTTTTGTACAAACCGCCCTTTTAACTCAACCAATACACCTGTTTTGTTCCAGCTATCAGGCAGGTTATGTAATTGAGACCAACTCATCACACCCCGATTCTGTTGCTTAGCAATAGCGGTTAGTTGCTGCTGTTTTTGCTCACCCCGCTCCAACTGCCAAAATCCTAGTCGCACACACACAAGTACAACAACCACAACCATACAAAGTGTGATTAGTGAACTAAGCTTTTGTTTGTGCCATAAAACTAACTGCATAAAGGGTCAACTCAGTGATTATTAAAATTATTATCGTACTGTTGTTAATATTTATACTTTTTAACTTATTTAGAGCATTGTTTATTATGGTGTCAGGGAAAACTGGGGGACGACCTATGTCTCACTTTTTAGGTCGTCGCGTATTGTTTTCGGTCGTTGTTTTAGTTGTTGTTATTGCAGCGCTTAAACTTGGTTTTATTAAAGCAAATAATTCGCCAATAAACGCTACAGCACATATACAAATACAAACAAACACAGCCACACCACATCAACAAAGTGCCAATACCAAGCAGCTGCTTGAAAAGCAAAATGCTTATCTTTAGTAAAGTGCCCTTTTAATATCCGTAAAAATATTACAAATAAAAGTACGGTTCCTAACGTTACATGCATGCCATGAAAACCAGTCAATAAAAAGAACGTATTACCGTAAATGCCCGCATCTAGCGTTAGGTTAAGGTCATTATATGCATGCATGTACTCCTCAACTTGCAGCCCTAAAAAGCAAACGCCCAATAAAATAGTAGCGCCTAAAAAAACTTTAAGTGGAGTGCGTTTATTGTTTTCCATCGCTACGTGGGCAAAATGTAAAGTAACTGAGGAAGTAAGCAGTATTAAGGTATTTATAAGCGGTAAGCCTTGCCAGCCCATAGCTTGAGTAGTTTCACCAGCAGGTGTTGAAACTAGCGGCCAAACAGCTTCGAAAGTTGGCCATAAAACCTCGTTAGTCATTGCATTATTGCCTGCGCCTCCAAGCCAAGGTACCGACAATACGCGTGCATAAAAAAGCGCACCAAAAAAAGCCATAAAAAACATAACTTCAGAAAAAATAAACCAGCTCATACCTTGTCTAAAAGAGCGATCCATTTGTGCTGAGTACAAACCTTGGTCCGATTCATTAATTACATTTTTAAACCAGCTAAACAACATATACACAAGTACAGCAATACCGGCATAAAGCAGATAAACCCCGCTACCACCTTCTTTACCTACACTCATAACAGTCAAGCCTGCCCCTACTGCAATAAAAAACAATGCAACAGCACCTACAATAGGCCATGGGCTTTGCTCAGGTACGTAATAATGCTCATATTCTTGATTCATTTTATTTACTCCTAGTTTCACACTAGTTTAAAAAGCTAGTTGTTACTTGCCACCAGCTGTTCACTAATATCAAATACGGTATAAGATAAAGTTAATTCTTCAATATCGCTCGGCAGTGCGGTATCAACATAAAAAAGTAATTTAAATTCAAGTTCTTCCCCTGCTTTTAGAGGTTGCTGATCAAAGCAAAAACAGGCTATTTTGTGTAAATACTTTGCCGCTTTACCTGGTGAGACTGATGGTACAGCCTGCATTACTTTATCTAGGTTGCTGTTATTTTTAGCACTAAACATTACTTCACGCATTGCACCGGGTTTTACCACTACACTGTATTCTTTTGATTTAACTTCAAACGGTGCACCACTTTGTGCGTGAGTAGTAAAGCTAACGCCGACTTCTCGGTTTTGTACTATTTGTGTACTTTGCTCTGCCTGCTCAAGCGAAGGTTTTCCATTAAGCCCTGTTACATCACAAAACACGTCATACAAAGGTACTAAAGCAAAGGCAAAGGCAAACATGCCTATGCAAATAAGTACCAAACGTTTGAGTAGCGGTGCGTGTGTCATTACTTAATTACCGGCGGCGTAGAAAAAGTATGATATGGCGCTGGAGAGTCAACTTCCCACTCAAGCCCTTCTGCCCCTTCCCATACTTTTGCAGGCACTTTATCACCGCCACGCGCGCATTTAATTACCACAGCTACAAACAACAATTGCGATAAACCAAAGGCAAATCCACCAATACTTATGATTGCGTTAAAGTCGGCAAATTGAAGTGCATAATCGGGAATTCGACGCGGCATACCGGCAAGCCCTACAAAATGCATAGGAAAAAACAATACGTTCACACTCACCAGCGATAGCCAAAAATGCCATTTAGCTAGCGTGATATTAAACATATTGCCCGTCCACTTGGGCAGCCAGTAATAGGCCCCCGCCATTATCGAAAATACAGCCCCTGTTACTAATACATAATGAAAATGCGCCACTACAAAATAAGTATCGTGGTACTGAAAGTCAGCAGGTGTAATTGCCAGCATCAACCCAGAAAAGCCACCTAAGGTAAACAGCACAATAAACGCAATACTAAAAAGCATTGGCACTTCAAAAGTTATTGAGCCTTTCCACATTGTGGCAACCCAATTAAATACTTTTACTCCTGTAGGTACCGATATAAGCATGGTCGCGTACATAAAAAACAACTCGCCAGCGACCGGCATCCCAGTGGTAAACATATGATGAGCCCATACAATAAAGCTCAATAGTGCTATGGAGGATGTGGCGTATACCATTGAGGCATAGCCAAAAAGTTTTTTACGAGAAAAGGTAGGTACTATTGTAGATATAATGCCAAAGGCAGGAAGAATCATTATGTATACTTCGGGATGGCCAAAAAACCAAAAAATGTGTTGGAACATCACCGGGTCGCCACCGCCTGCGGCATCAAAAAAGCTGGTCGCAAAATACTTATCGGTAAGTACCATAGTGACAGCCCCTGCAAGCACTGGCATTACCGCTATTAATAAAAAGGCAGTAATTAACCACGTCCATACAAATAAGGGCAACTTCATCCATGTCATGCCGGGAGCACGTAAGTTCACTATAGTTACAATCACATTGATTGCGCCCATTATTGAACTAATCCCCATAATATGTACGGCAAATACAAACAATGCAGTATTATCATTACTGTATGTTGTAGACAGTGGTGCATAAAAAGTCCAACCAAATGCAGGACCCCCACCAGGCATAAATAACGATGCCAATAGGATTAAAAACGCAAACGGTAAAATCCAAAAGCTCCAGTTATTCATTCTTGGCAATGCCATATCTGGCGCGCCAATCATGAGTGGTATCATCCAGTTAGCAAGACCAGTAAAGGCCGGCATAACCGCACCAAACACCATAATTAAACCATGCACGGTGGTCATTTGATTAAAAAAGTGAGGGTCGACCAACTGTAAACCTGGTTGAAATAATTCAGCTCTGATCACCATGGCCATTCCACCACCAATTAAGAACATGGTCAGCGAAAAAATTAAATATAAACTACCTATATCTTTATGATTAGTTGTGTAAAGCCAGCGTTTAAAACCTTTAGCTGGGTGATGAGCATGATGAGCTTCATTGGCGTTAGGTTGTTCTACTATGCTACTCATTAGTTCGCCTCCACTTTGGCATCAAGTGCTGCCTGTATTTGACTCGGTTGAATAACATCACCCGTATCATTACCCCACACATTACGTTTATAAGTAATAACCGCTGCTAATTGCTTTATAGATAACTGTTTGGCAAATGCTTGCATTGCCGTACCGGGTCGCCCATGGATAACTACATCAATGTGATCTTTTATATCGCCAAGCACTATAGGGCTGCCTTTAAGTGCAGGAAATACACCCGGTAACCCCATGCCAGTAGGCTGATGACATGCAGCACAATTGGCCATATATACTTGTTCGCCTAAAGTCATTAATTCTTCTTTTGGGAGGGTTTTATCAAGTAATGCGGCATCTGCTAATGCTGCTTTTTGTTTAGCCTGCTTTGCATCTGCAAGCCATGTTTTAAAATCAGCCTCAGATTTAGCGACCACCACAACAGGCATAAAGCCATGATCTTTACCACACAACTCAGCACATTGGCCTCGGTAAGTACCTTCTTCGTTTATGTTCGTCCATGTTTCGTTTATAAAGCCGGGATTCGCATCTTTTTTAACTGCAAAATCAGGTACCCACCAAGAGTGAATAACATCGTCAGAAGTCATTAAAAATCGTACTTTTTGATTTATTGGCAGTACGAGAGGTTTATCAACCTCAAGTAAGTAGTTAGGATTTTTATCTGCAAGATTCGCTATTTCATCTTGCGGGGTAGATAAAATAGAGTAGAACTCTACATCTTCACCCATATATTCATAATGCCATTTCCATTGCGAGCCTGTAATTTTAATAGTGAGATCAGCTTTGCTGGCATCTTCCATTGCAATTAGGGTTTTAGTGGCTGGTACTGCCATAGCAATTAAAATAACAAACGGGATTGCAGTCCAAAGTATTTCTACTTTAGTGCTTTCGTGAAATTGGGCAGGTACAGCCCCTTTAGATTTGCGGTGATGAATAAGTGCCCAAAACATAATTGCGAACACTATCACCCCAATCACACAACATATTATAAATATGGTCATGTGCAGCTGATATACATTATTGCTTATATCGGTTACGCCTTTGCGCATATTGTATTGGCTGTTAGCCAAAACTGGGTGCGAAAAAACACATAATATAAGCCACAAGGTAGAGGTCAGTTTACCCATGTGACGGCTCCTTTGATGCTATTGCGAATGCAAAGCGAAGAGGCATACGGCTTAAACGCCAATTCGTTATTTTTATTTTTTTAGTCAATCTCATTTAATATTGATTGGTTTTGCTGCGCCAACAACGTGTTTGTGTATATTGTGTGTTCTCAAAACTAAAAAGCTGTGAGTTATTATTAGCTCAGCACATTAATAATTAGCTAAAAAATGAACAACAAGCAAGTTTTAGTATAAAAAACAATCAGGTGATATTGAGTAATTAATAAAAAATCAGTAACCAACTAGGTAACAGGAAGTTCAAAAGATGAGCAAAACAAAGGGGTTTAACGCATTCGAAGGGGGAAAATATAAGTGCAAAAAAATTTACAGCTTAAATTGTCAGTGAGCTATTTATGCCCTATTTTTAGTGCGAATTTAAAACAAAAAATGCGTACTAATTAGTACGCATTTATAAAACTGCTTGTTTAAAAGCTATTTTTAAAGTCACATCCAATCAGCGTTTCTTATAACGCCAACGGCTAAGCCTTCAATATTAAAAGACTCATTCTCAAGATCTACTTCAATAGATTCAAAATCGTCGTTTTCAGCATGAAGTAATACTTTACGACCCGCTTTCTCAAGACGTTTTACAGTTACGTCTTCATCTAGGCGGGCAACAACAACTTGCCCGTTTTCAGCGGTTTGAGTACGATGTACAGCAAGTAAATCACCATCCATAATACCAATATCTTTCATGCTCATACCGTTAACGCGTAGTAAAAAATCTGCAGCCGGTTTAAACATTAATGGATCGATTTTGCAGTGACTTTCAACGTGCTCTTGCGCCAAAATAGGTGAACCAGCAGCAACACGCCCTATAAGCGGTAAACCTAATTGTTCTGGCTCTTCTTCTTCAATTAACTGAATACCACGGCTTGCACCTGGTTTCATTTTAATTGCGCCTTTTTTAGCAAGTGCTTTTAAATGTTCTTCAGCAGCATTGGCACTTTTAAAACCTAATGTTTGCGCTATTTCAGCACGTGTAGGAGGCATACCAGTGTCTTTAATAAAAACTTTAATTAGTTCGAGTATTTGAGCTTGGCGGTTCGTTAATGGTCGCATACAACTGGTTTTCCATACAGTACATTTAACTGTGAGTATATACAGTTAAATAAAAATCGCAAATTTAAATTAAGCCTTAAAATAGCCAAAGTAATTTCACTTGTGTACATTTTAGGGATATAACTAAAGCTAGATTTATAAATGATTAAAAAAGCAAAGGAGTCATTATGAGTATTTGGTACCAGCCCATCACTTTAGAGCTGTGCAAGCAGTTAGAACAAGGCATTGATGGCCAAGGAACATTAATGAAAACCATGGGAATAGAAGTCACTGAAATTGGTGATGATTACTTAGTAGCCACTATGCCGGCAATTCCTGAGCATCATAATCCAATGGGAATGGTTCACGGCGGTGCTAACGTTGTACTTGCCGAAACAGTTGCCAGCTATGCAGCTAACTTTGTTGTCGATTTTACAAAATTTTACTGCGTGGGGCAGGAAATTAGCGCAAGTCATTTAAAAGCATCTCGCAACGGCACTTTAACAGCAACGGCAAGAGCGTTTCATATTGGCAAACGTAGTTCAGTGTGGGAAATAAAAATTACAAATAGCCGCAATGAGCTGTGCTGCGTATCAAAAATGACCGCAGCAGTCGTAGAGCGAAGATAGTTACTTTTCGATTGGGTAAATTGTAATTTCCATACCCGCACCAATCGCAGATATACGTAGTAATGTATCTGCATCTAAGGCTTGATTAAAGCACTTAGGTGAAGTGCCTGATTCAAAACCAATATCAAACGTTCTACGTGAACAGCTTAACCATTGTTTTAGCGCGTTACGCGAACACGATTCAATAAGCTCACATATATGGTTTATTGCTTTGTCAGGCGTGTTTACTACACCTGTTGCTTCAATACGCGCTAATTGACGGTATTCGTCTTTGTCATAATGTAAAATCGTCGCGACTTTTTTCAAGTCTGCCACTAGCAAACTAATATCTTGCTTTGATTCAAGCTCAAGATCTACATTTAAAAATTGAATTTCCGACATCGTTTCGTATTTATCCTCTAATAATTTCATTGCAAACTTTAACGCAGTTTTACCGTTATACCAAATCAACTATGCTCTATTAACCACTTTATATAGATATTTCGCAGCTTTTAAGTATTTTTTAGCGTTTAAAGCTAGCTGGATATCAAACACTCAGCTCAATTAAACAAATAAGTCATGTTAGCAATTTAAGTGTAATCTTTTTTATTTTTAAATGATTACAGTAAGCTATAGTTTAAACTGCGACAAAATGTCGCAGTAACTAATCCCATTAATGTAATAAACTAGCCTCTAAAAATAATAAGACTAAAACATGAATAAAAAAATATTTAAGTATGCTCGCAAGTTACATAAATGGCTCGGTTATTTGCTCGCATTACAAATTTTAGCTTGGCTATTAGGTGGTTTAGTCATGAGCGCTATCCCTCTTGATAAAGTTCATGGGGAGCATCTTGCAACACGTACTCTTAATAACCCATTTACGCAGGCTGATTATGTTGCCTCCCTTGACGATATTGCATCTCAGGTGGTTAATCCAACACAAATAATTTTTGAGAACTTTTTAACCACACCTATAATTACAGTAATAAATAAAGATGAACAGCAAAGCTTTAACGGTATAACAGGCCGGCCTTTTGAGCCGCCAACTAAAATACAAATTACCGCAAATGCTAAAGCACACTTACTTATTGATGCTCAAGTGACAAGCGCTGTACTGCTAAAGCAAGGTATGCGAGAAGTTGGATATAAAACCAATGTTTGGCAGGTACAATTTGACGACACATTTAACACAACACTGTACTTGTCAGAAAATAACGGCAGAGTTGTCACCGTTCGCAGCACACTATGGCGAATTTTCGACTTTTTTTGGATGTTACATATTATGGATTACGATGAGCGAGAGGATTTTAATAATCCGCTGCTTATTAGTTTTGCAGCAACCAGCGTACTTTTTTGCCTAAGTGGAATATTACTACTTATGCAAAACATACGACTAAAACGATTTATCCGAATTAAAAGTAAGAATAAATCAAAGTAGTCATATTGGTTTTTAAGAACTAGCGCACTCTCACCAAAGACTAAATAAGCCCTAGGAAGTACCCAAGGGCAGATTTTATTCCAAGTGTTTAAATCGACTCAAATGTCGCTTTAACATTTCGTTTTCGAAAATCAACTCATCACGCTCATCCAGCAATTGTAAAACTAAAGCTATTGCCGACCAATCTAACGAAAAGTCATGTTGAATACGGGCCGCTTTTTTAACTAAGGTCACTGCAGATACCGTAAATTGCCACTGCGTAACATGCTTCCCCTCAATTGGAACCGCAATATTGTGCTCAACTAGCTCATATAAAATTGCTTCGCTAATATCACTACTCAAACATAGCTCTTTGCTAGTAAGTAAATCATCTTTTTGTGTCACGATAATTTGCATTATGGCTTGCTCCAGTTATTACGGGGATCAAAGTGAGCTTTTTCGGCTAATTCTTCCCAAAGTTTTTTACTGGTATCATCAACAGATGTTGGATTAACAATTTTAAGCACAGCAAATAAATCACCTTTGGCTTTTTTACTCATTAATCCCTTACCTTTAATACGCAAGCGTTGACCAGACTGACTATTAGATGGAATAGTTAATTGGATTTTGCCTGCCAACGTAGGTAAATTTATTTTTGTACCAAGAGCCGCTTCCCATGGTGCAAGAGGGACGACTATATTTAGGTTATGACCTTCAACATCAAATAATGGGTGGGGCACTAAACTAATTTGTAAGTACAAATCGCCATTTTGCCCGTTCGCTGACCCTAATCCGCCTTGCCCTTTTAGTCGAATTCGTTCGCCATTTACTGAACCTGCGGGAATTTTCACTTTAAGTGATTTTTTAATTTCAGAGACACGACCACTACTATCTCGCTGCGGTAACATAAACTCAACAGGCTTAACGGTATCAACTAAAGTCTCTTCAAGAAAAATCGGGAACTCTATTTCCACATCTTGTCCTTTTTGCGCGCGAGCGGCGTTACTTCTGCTCTGCCCGGAACGATTGAATCCACCGGCGCCGCCAAACATTGAATTAACAAAATCAGAAAACTCTTGATCGGTTTGAGGATCGCTTTGCTGATAATTACTTTGCGATGAGGCATTGTTACCACCATAATTACCTTGCTGTTGACGAGCACGATTTTGTTGATGACGACGTAACTCGTCGTATTTAGTGCGTTCTTCTTTGTTATGAATGACTTCGTAAGCTTCTGCTATTTCTTTAAACTTATCTTCTGCTTGAGGCTCTTTGCTTACATCTGGGTGATATTTTCTGGCTAATTTTTTATAAGCTACTTTAACCGCTTTATCGTCTGCATCAGGCGATATTCCGAGCACTGCATAATAATCAACAAATTTCATTTGCAATCCAAATCCCCATATTGAGTAAGCTTTAAGCATACTCCTTAACGTATAATCTTGTGTGGTTAAAATACGATAAATAGTAAGAAATAAATGAATAGTGAAAATAACTTTGAATAAAAAATTAATCGGACACTTTTTAGTAATATAAGTGCAGGCCTTAAGTTAACTTTATCTTTTATCTTCAAGGCTTTAAACTGCCTGTTCCTGTAGTTCACATTTGTGATGGATATGACTCGATTTATTCTGGCCTTACTGGCTTGCTGTGTGTGTTTTTCGGTATCTGCCGAACAATTTACCCGTTTTTCAACGGCTAAAAGACATTTAATTAAAACCCTCCCTGACAACGCCAAAAGTATTTACTGCGGTTGTGATATTAAAAAAGAAGGCAAAAAACTCATTCCTGATCCTTCTAACTGTGGTTACATTCCTCGAAATACACTTACCCGCTCAGGCAAAGTAAATGTGCGAGCACTACGCATTGAGTGGGAACATATTGTTCCGGCGTGGGAATTTGGTCATCAGCTACAATGTTGGCAAGATGGCGGACGTAAAAACTGCCGTAAAGTAAGTGCTAAATTTAGAAAAATGGAAGCTGATATAAATAACTTAGCGCCAGCTATTGGCGAAATTAATGCCGATCGCTCTAATTATCGTTTTGGCATGCTTAGCGAAAACGCCACACAGTATGGTCGCTGCGAAGTAAAAGTAAACTTTAAGCAACGTGTAGTTGAACCGCCTGTCTATGCACGTAAACGTATAGCCGACACTTACGCTTACATGCAGAAAACATACGGTTTAAAAATCTCTGATAAACAGCAAAAGTTATTTAATGCGTGGAAAAAGCAAGCATTTGCAGATACAAGTAGTGCGAGCAAGCTCTAAGCTTTAACACTCATTTACATAAATCAAAGTTATAAATGTTGAATAAACGAGCGAGTGTTGTAATATTTTAAACAACTTATTTACAGAAAGTCCTTAACTATGTTTAAAAATAATAAAACCTCGCTTGCCATTTTTGCAGCACTTTCGGGCTTTGCTTTAACAGGTTGTGGCGGCGGAGGCGGTATCGACTCTGCTCCTGTAGTTACCACGCCTATAGTTACAACACCTGTTAGTAGCAGCCCAACATGGACAGCGGCGGTATTTGAGCCCTCTAACGATTTAAAAAACTTTTGCGAAATCCCTCGTACGGGTAACGATCCCTTTAATAACAACAACCCCTACCCAGATCAAGCGGGTTCTGCCCTTTATGAAAAGCTTTGGCTTCGCTCTTGGAGCGACGAAACATACCTTTGGTATGATGAGATTGCCGATAACGACCCTGAAAGCTTTGCCACAGTAGCCGATTATTTTGCCCAATTAAAAACAGAGCAGCTTACCGACTCAGGTGCAAAAAAAGATAACTTTCATTTTTCAGAACCTACTGAAGATTACTTTCAAGAAGCGCAATCGGGCGTTACTTCTGGTTACGGTATAAATTGGGCGTTTATTGGCGATACAGCCGATCGTATTTTACGCGTTGCTTATCTTGAAGATGATTCGCCTGCAAGCCAAATAGGCTTTCAACGTGGTGATACCGTACTTTCAGTTGACGGTGTTAGCATTAATACCAATACAGAGTCGGGTGTAGATACGCTTAACGAAGGTTTATTTAGTCCTACTAACGGCGACTCACATACTATTGTTGTACGCAGTAACGATGGCGCCGAAAAAACATTTAATGTAACCGCTGGTAATATTGAACAAACACCTGTTCAAAATGTTAAAACGATTACAACCGCAAATGGTTCAAGCGTGGGTTACATGCAATTTAATAGCCATATAAGCATTGCCCAAGAAGGGCTTATTGATGCGGTAAATAAGTTTAAAACCGATGGTATTGATGAGCTTGTAATCGACTTTAGATATAACGGTGGTGGTTTATTAGCACTGTCGGCACAATTAGCTTATATGGTTGCCGGTAATGCCAACGTTAACAACCGCTTTTATTATCAAACTCAACAAAACGATAAACAACCCGTTGATTCGCCCTTCCCATTTATTGATGAAGAAATAGATTACTCTACTTTTTTTAGCACAGGTGAAAACCTACCTGATTTAAACCTATCAAAGGTTTATGTATTAAGCACATCAGGCACCTGTTCGGCATCAGAAGCTTTTATTAATGGTTTAAAAGGTATAGACGCAGAAGTTATTTTAATTGGCGACACAACCTGCGGTAAGCCCTATGGCTTTACCCCAACTCATAACTGCGCAACAACCTATTACACTATTCAGTTTAGTGGCGTAAATAGCAAAGGATTTGGCGAATACGCTGCGGGGTTTACACCAACCCCTACTCCACAATTTGATGCTGATGTTCAAGGTTGTGAAATTGAGGACGACTTTGATCATCAGTTAGGCGACAGTGACGAGGCCGTTTTAGCCACCGCATTATTTCATGTTGAAAATGGCAGTTGTCCAGTTAGAACGGCTGCTGCAAAAGCAGAACCAGCTAATTTTTCAAGCTCTCGTGAATCTCTCATTCCTTTAAATATGCCGGTACAATTTACCCAGCGTAATATGGACTTAACTTGGCCAACGCTGGGTGAGGAAAGGTAATGGCTAAATTATTACTCCCATTAGCCACCTTGCTCGCTTTAGGCGGATGCCAAAGTGTAGATAGTGAGCCTGCTAAACCCGCTATATTAACGAGCGTTAATCCCAGCGTTATTACAACACTACAACAGGCAATTCAACAAGCTAAGGGAGGCACATTAGTAACACTTGCCGATTCGGTATTTACTAAACGTAGCGAACTGCTAATTGATCATGCAATGAGTAAAGGGTCTGATGGCAGAGTAATTATGGGCGCGCATAATATAAAATCTGAGAAGTTTATTTTGCAACTACGTAATAACCAATGCGAGCTTTACTATCCTAAAAAAGAGCTTACTACAGTACTTGAAGGTGTTACCTGTAAAGAGTTATAAGGCACTTTATTAATGTTTATAAATTAATAAAAAAGGCGCGCAGCATATCGCTGCGCGCCTTTTTCTATTTTAAAGCGTTATTACAAGTCTTGATGCGGACCAAACACTTCATAATGAATCTGCTCGTTTTTAACACCTAACTCAAGTAACTGGTTTTTTATAAATGCCATAAAACCGGCAGGACCACATAAGTAAAAGTCACCATTACTCAATGGTAGCTGTGCTTGTACTGCGTTTAGGTTCATTAACCCAGTAAAGTCAGCGCCCTCTGTCGCTTGGTTAAACCACGTCATTGTTTGTAAGCGGTTATAAACTGCATTTAACTCATTTAAATATTTTGAAAACGAATGCTGCTGAGTATTTTCGCAGGCATGTAAATACATAATCTCTTGATTAGAGTTGTCACTTAATAACGTTTCAAGCATAGCCAGCATTGGCGTTTGCCCAACACCTGCTGAAATGAGTACCGCTGGACTTGTATTATTACGTAAAAAGAAGTCTCCTGCCGGCGGGTATAGCTCAACAATAGTGCCTTGCTCTAATGAGTGTAAATAATTAGACACCATGCCAGGCTTTGGCTGTAGCTCTTTTTTAACACTAATACGGTAGTTTTTAGCGTTACTTTTTTGTGAAATAGAATACTGGCGAATTTCTTCATATTCAGCGCCCTCTGGCTTAACTTTAATACCTAAATACTGCCCTGGTTTATGTGTAATAACAGCTTCGCCATCAACTGGCGTAAGTGTAAAACTCGTTACTAGTTCTGATTCAGCCTGTTTGTTGGTTATTTCAAATTGGCGAGTTCCCGCCCAACCACCGTGTTTATTTTTACTGTGCTCATACAAAGCAGCTTCTTCGGTTATACAAATATCAGCAAGTACGCCGTAAGCTTCGCGCCAAGCGTATTCAACATCGGGAGTAAATTGCTCAGGAAGAAGCTCTTTAAGCGTACCAATTAAGTGTGCACCTACAATAGGGTAATGCTCAGGTAAAATATTCAAGCTTGTATGCTTATGATTAATACGTGTTAGCGCTTCTTTTAATACGGCTAAATTATCAATATTTTGTGCATACGCAGCCAATGCATTAAAAAGTGCAAATTGCTGACGACCTGTATCTTGATTCGCCATATTAAAAATATTTTTAAGCTCAGGATTATGGCTAAATAAACGCTTATAAAAATGATCGGTAACAACCGTACCCGCCTCTGCTAATAACGGAACTGTGCTTTTTACAATCTCAATGGTTTTATCAGATAACATATGTGTTTCCTATGGATGAACTAACCACGACGCCCATCAACACGACGCCGCGTTAATATAGGTGTGCAGTGAATTAAAAATAATGAAAAAGCCACTAACCACAGCAAAGCACTTATTTGCCAAGCAAGGTGAGGCCCAATAATAAAAGGGAGTAATGAACGAGTAATAGCGGCCACAAGCAAAAACGCAAAAGCAACAGCCATGTAATGAGGAATAGCGAGTGTACGCCCTGTATGACCATGTGATACACGCGTCATCATTGCTAAAATCATCATACCTATTGTGCCAATAGTGATTAAGTGCAGCGCATCTTTAAATTGTATTGCACTGCTATAAAAGCTAAATGCAACCATCATTAACCCTACGCCTAACGCTAAGTAGGAAAAATGTAAAGACCATAACAACGGCACTCTCAATACCTTGCTATCCCACCAAAAACCAGCCCTGACCAGGTGAAGCGCAGCAACAGTTGCAACAACTAACGCAGGATTAATCGTGTTCAAAAACAACTTGTTGATGAAAAATAAAGTGATAGCCAAAATAGATAAATACATCACCGCTTTATCTATTTTAGGAGTGCGAACTTGTGCGGTTAAACCTAGACCTTTAGCGGTAAAAAATGGTAGAACGCGACCCGCAACAATGCCAACTAGTAAAGTAATTACCAGTACTGCGGTATCAACCACACCAAGTGCAAGCTGCATGTTTTGTTTTAAAACAAGTATTAAATACAATACATTGAGCCCACAAAGCACAGCTAAAATAGCTAAAAACGGATAGTTACTTTTGCTATTGGCTTTTAATAACATATTAGCCAGTACTGCTATGGCGCCTAGCCACCAAATAACTTGTAATGTAAGTGCAGCATATAAATTAAAATGAGCAATATCAGGCAATATCACAAAAAAGGCTAAGCGCGCTGCAAGCCATATAAACGTAAGCCACATAAGGGCTTTCCCACTTATGCTCGGTACGCCTGTCCATGTTTGTGCAGCGGTAAGTAAAAAGCCAACAGCTACAACTCCTGCAAAGCCAAACAGCATTTCGTGCGCGTGCCATAATGTCGCAGGTATCGATGAGTGCCAACTTGCATGGCCTGTTAAAATAAGTAGCCAATACCCCACCGACAAAAATGCCAATAAGCCACCGCCTAAAAAGAAAGGTCTAAAAGCGAGCATCCATAATGGCCATTGAGATACTTGATGAATAGCAACGCGTGCTGGCATTGGCTCAGTTAAGTTTATAGGGCGCATTATCGTACCTCCTGCCCTCAACCATGTTGTGCAACACAGCGCAGCACGTAACTTACTTTTAAAATAGCAGCAATAACAATAGTGCCAATATGAGCTGATACTTGCACCGCAATAGAAAAGTACTCAGCAAACGGGTAGCTAATTAAAATACTTGCCGTAGTACACACTAAACTCACAGCTAATGCAGTATTGGCAGCAAATAATACTGTTTCGTATAGTGAACTAAACTGTGTTTGATTATTTAAATTATTCAGCATTAGTGTGTTCATGGCGATCTCTGTAACTAACTACGTTACTTAGCTATTACACATACTGTGCCAACAAATTTAATTAATTAAATTCAATAAGTTAAATTAAACCACTTTACAGTATGAGTCTTTATGACCTACTATAAATTAACTCACAAAAACACAAATAGGTCATTTTGACGTGAACCAGCAATTCAACCTTACACAAGTTGCTCTAGAGCTTGCTCAAAGTACACTACACGAGCATAGCTTTGATCAATTACTAGCAACGGTTGAGCGGGTTATTCCAAGTGATGCAAGTGCGTTATTAGTGCTTCAGGGCGAGCAATTAAAACCACTGGCAATTAAAGGGTTAATGCCCGACAGCCGTGGCAGACGATTTAAAATAGCAGAGCACCCTCGCCTAGAAGCTATTTGCAAAAGCACACTCGCGCTACAATTTGCGCACGACTGCCCACTACCCGATCCATACGACGGATTACTATTAGCTAAAACCGGCGACATACCGGTACATGCATGTTTAGGCTTACCTCTTTATGATAAAAACGCGCTACTTGGCGTACTTACGTTTGATAGCCTTAACGCCAATGCATTTAACAGCATAAGCGCTGATACACTCAATACCTTACAAACGCTGTGTAGTGCGCACTTTAAAACAGCTTTAGAGCTTGCCCATTACAAACAGCATGCACAGCACTCAAGTGCATTAGTGCAAGAACTAAATCGTGAAGCGTTAACACGGGACGGCGGTGAAATTATTGGTCAAAGTCCGCTAATGCAAACACTTAAAAACGAAATTAAACTCGTTGCAGCATCTAATTTTAGCGTGCTTATATTAGGTGAAACAGGGGTAGGGAAAGAACTTGTTGCGCGTAATATTCACTTAAATTCAGCTCGCAAAGATCAACCGCTTATTCACTTAAATTGTGCATCGCTTCCTGAAAATCTTGCTGAAAGTGAATTTTTTGGTCATGCGAAAGGGGCTTTTACAGGCGCACAAAATTCGCGCCAAGGTAAATTTCAATTAGCTGATGGCGGCACGTTATTTTTAGATGAAATTGGCGAACTGCCCCTTGCCATGCAAAGTAAATTATTACGAGTGCTACAAAGCGGCGAAATACAAACGGTAGGAGAAGACACACCAAAGTACGTAGATGTACGCGTCGTTGCCGCAACCAACAGAAATTTAAAAGAAGAAGTAGCTCAAGGTCGCTTTAGAGCCGATTTATACCATCGCCTCAGTGTCTACCCTATTACTGTGCCACCACTTAGTAAACGCGAGCACGACATAACACTCTTAGCTGGTTATTTTATTGAGCAAACAGCCCGTAAATTAGGGATAAAACAATTAAAACTAAGCCCTGAAGCGCAAGTACTGCTTAATCAGTACAACTGGCCAGGTAACGTTCGCGAGCTTGAACATGTTATTAGTCGCAGCGCCCTAAAAGCAAAACAAAGCCAATGGCAAAATCCAATAATAACCATTACAAGCGAGCACTGTGATTTAACCCCGAGTGCGCCGCAAAACTCTCTAGTAGCAAGTCAAAGTACAACCAACACCTTAATCAACCAACCTTTAAAGCAAGCTGTAGAATCGTTGCAATACAACGTAATTACCGAGCAATTAAAGAAGCATAACTACAACTGGTCAGCAGCAGCAAGAGTACTTGAATTAGATAGAGCTAACTTAGTACGCTTGGCTAAACGCCTAGGCATAGAAGTAAAAAAAACACTATAATCATTTAAAACACAGCTAAAATGCTGCTAAAACTATTGATTAGCAGCTAACTTACTAAAGTGTGTTTTTAACAACCCTGCAAAAGCTTGTACTTTAGCAGTGCGATGCACTAAGTGATGCGTGACTAACCACACATCGGTAGGCCAGCTTAACTCACTGTGTAATATAGGTACTAAATCAGAATATTGCGCCGCTACGTCATGCTGTAATCCGCCAATGCCAAGCCCTTTAATTATTGCACGAGTCGCTTCTGCGGTTTCAGATACTCGCAGCTTAATTTGCGATGCAGGAATATTTTCATCAGCCCATGCAAAATAAGGCACGCGGGCATTAAAACCCGCCACACCCGATACAAAATTATGTTGTTGTAAATCACTTAATAATCTAGGCATGCCGTATTTATTAATGTAACGTTTATTAGCGTATAAACCCGATGAAAGCTGCGCCAAATGCTGAGCAATATAATCGCCCTCATCAGGTCTTGGGCCTGCACGCACTGCAATATGTGCTTGTCCGTGATCGAGCCTTAATCTTTTTTGTTCTAAAATAACTTCTAACTGCACTTGTGGATGTAGCGCCTGAAATTGCTCACATACATCACCAAGTACATCCATAAAACCACTTACCGTCGTTAGTAATAAACTCCCTCTAAGGGTGCTATCGGCTGCTGCTATATCGTTATGTAACTGCTCTAAGGAGCTATGGATAGTTTGTGCTGTTGCAAATAACTTGGTGCCAATTTCAGTAACCTTGTAACCACGGGCATGGCGATGAAAAAGGCGTGCATTTAAGTTTTTTTCAAGATTATTAATTCGCCTAAGTACTGTGCTGTGGTGCACATTAAGCTCTTCTGCTGCCGCCGTTAACGTGCCTAATCGTGCTACTTCAAACGCTACTTTAACGTCTTGCCAATCTTCAAATTTTATCGCCATGCTGTTTACCTTATACTTATGTGCATTTACGCACATAAGTGTTGCGTTTATTGGGGTTTTCTACAAGTAAAATTTTGCTACATTAGCGTTGTAAGTTTAAACACTAAAAGGTCACTAGCATGTCAGCACCAAAAATTATCGCCCTAGCAGGAAGTCTTCGACAAGAAAGCTTTAATCAAAAAATTATTAATGAGGCAGCACGTTTTGCTCTACAAACAGGTGCTGAAGTAGAAGTAATAAAACTAAACGAATTAAACATCCCACTATTTAACGAAGATATTGAAGCGCAAGGTACACCAAGCGATGTACAGCTTTTAAAAGACAAGCTACGTGCAGCTGACGGTATTTTACTAGCAAGCCCAGAGTACAACGGCTCTATAACTGCAGCACTTAAAAATGCGATTGATTGGGCATCGCGCACAGAGCAAGGTGCTGTTCCTGCTTTTCGTAATAAAGTAGTGGCGCTGTTTTCAGCATCACCAGGTGGACTTGGTGGGTTACGCGGTTTAAATCATGTACGTGATATATTAAGTGGTATTGGATCGTTAGTGCTTGCCGATCAACTTGCAGTACCCGCTGTACACACATTGTTTGATGAAAATGGGCAAATTAATGAACCTGTTACTGCAGAGCGAGTATCGGCGCTTGCTCATCAGTTAGTAAGCGTTGCAAGTAAGTTAAGATAACTTGCACGCCTAAATAACTAATTACTTTGTCGCCGCGAGTTTTGCGGCGATAAAATCGGTATGCGTTACATATAAAAGCCCTGCTACTTTACGTATTACGTAGTCTTCTTGGGGATCTATTTCTCCATCGGCATACGCTAAGCGCCATAATAATTCTATTATTTCTATTCGCTGCGCCGCGCTGCAATGCTCATTAATCTGTTTTGAAAACTGAAAGTAATCTATCGAATCATCTAAGCTACTTTCCGCGTTATTAGTAAGCTCATTAACCTCAATATCTGTTAAATTAAAATACTTTTTTAAGGTTACAGTCAGGGTTCGTTGTTCATCATGTTCAAGCTTGGTATCTGCACGCATAACTTCAATTAATAATGCAGCAACAGCTGTTTTTAAATCGTGCTCTTGCATACTTGGCTGCTGTTCATCGAATACAGCAAAAAGTTGTTTTATTTGTTTGAACATCACACTTTCCCTTTTTGGGTGTTAGACTAATACGTAAAGAAATCGACCTTATTACTTTTATTAATGGGTATAAAGTTCGCAAATTAAAGGATATATTTTATGAAAGGAATAAACGCACCACGCTTATTTATAGGCGCTACACTGGTGGCCCTTTCAAGTGCAAATACTGCACTTGCTGAAAAAGCCGAAACAGAGAAGCTCTACGACTTTGACAACAAAGTGCATTACTACCAAACAAAAATTGGCGAAGACAACTATAAAATAGAAATCCAGTCAGACGATTACAAACACTTTACCAATCAAAGTGTATTTTTATTACGCCATGCTGACCGTCTATGCCGCGGCAATACCTTTATGTTGAAAATACTTGAAGGCGTGCAAGAGTACGAGCGCTTTCCAACAAAACCACGTGCTTACCAACCAGATTTAAGTGTTTTACTACAATGCGAAACTAAAGAAGATACAAACAAGGGTAAGTAACCTTAGTCTTTATAACCCCAAGGTGCTGATGGTGGAGTAATCGGTTTAGTTAAATCAAAATCCACCTTAAACTCACGTCCTTGGCGAATTAATCGATAAGTAAATACTTCTGAGTAAATATACATTTGCCATGTATTACCTACAGACTGTGCAATGCCTTGTTTTACGAATAACTCTTTAGAGTATTGGTCTGCTGGAAACGACTGCATTTGCGCAAACCCTGCATCAAGCGTATGGCCACCATACATAGTTGATGCGTCGTCTGTTCCATCTTTATGACGATGATCGTGCTTTAAACTCAAGCCACTACCCGTTTTCGTTATGATCCACGTACGTGATGCATCGTCTCCTACATGAAACGGTACTTGTAACTCAGCCTCGCTACATTTACGTACATGCATAACCAGCTTTTTATCTGTAAATGAGCTTGGCCCTTTCGCGTTATCTACCGCTACTTCACCTTCAAAAGCTTTACCGCAATGCGCTGCAATACTATTAAAAAAGGCATCATGAGTAGGAATAGACACTAACGGTGCAGGGCGTGCAAAAGCTGTCGATGAAGCAACTATTAAAGTTGCTGCAGTTAATAATTTCATATGTTTCTCGTTATAGTTATTTTAAAACACCTGTAATAGTACAGTTTTCTTAAGTACTTTATTAGAAGTATCTATATAAAATTTAGAACAAGACAACTAGGTAAAACTTCTAAATAGCGATTAACGACTAAATATCTCAGCCTTCATTAACAATCCTACTTTTATAAATATTAATTACACCTCAACTAGCCACTGGCCAATTACTTAATCACCATGGGTGATGACTGCTTAATAGGCCCGAACGTTCAGCTTTTAGCTGTGTCACATGCTACTAATCCAGCAAAAAAGCTTAATAAGGAAAACTTTGCAGCGCCTATCGCGTTAGGCAATAACATATGGGTTGGCGCAGGTGTAATTATTTTAGCGGGTGTAAGCATTGGTGAAAATAGTATTGTGGGTGCGGGTGCTGTGGTTACTAAAAATGTAATGCCTAATACTGTAGTAGCAGGTAACCCAGCTCGTGAAATAAGAACACTGTAGCTATTCTCGATGTGATTTTAGCGTCGGGAGTCGCTACGCTCGCATCAGCGAGCACTTTAACTCGTTAAATTAAGTGAATTATTCACTAAGAGACGCTCCGCTATAGAGGAATACCTGAATCACTTTTTCTACAAGCATAAAAAAGCTCGAATCGTTAGATCCGGGCTTTCTACAATGTGAAGCTTGTGTAATGTCATAGTGCCCACAGCGGTAGAAAGTCACGTAGCAAATGCTACTTTATTGGCCGACTGAGATATTGAGGGGTTTTGTTGTGATTTTAACGTCGGGAGTCGCTACGCTCGCCCTACGTGCTAGGTGTTGATGTGGGTGTGTNAAAAAGCCCGAATCGTTAGATTCGGGCTTTCTACAATTTGAAGCCTGGTAATGTCCTACTTTCACATAGCAAATGCTACACTATCATCGGCGCTGTTTCGTTTCACTACTGAGTTCGGCATGGGATCAGGTGGGTCCAAAACGCTATTGTCACCAAGCAAATTTGGGCGTTAATTCGTATCGCTACGCACTAACTGAATTTGGAAAATATCTGATAATATTTTTTAAGTCTTTCTAAGTAATATCTACTTTAGTTATATTAACTTCTTCGCTTGTTTCACTATCACATAAAACGCGTTTGGCGTTGTATGGTTAAGCCTCACGGGTAATTAGTACAAGTTAGCTTAATGGCTCACACCACTTCCACATCTTGCCTA
>NZ_JADYXK010000016.1:0-92745 GCF_015864275.1 Pseudoalteromonas sp. NZS11_1 | reverse complement strand
CAAATCAATTGATAATGTGCTAATTTTCATGACGGACGTTCCCTTTTAACTGAGTGAGTTCAATTACCAGTTTGGCGCATTGACGCCGTTTTGGGGAGCGTCCATCTCATCACCCATCCTAAATTTTGCACTTTTCGAAGTTAGAGGTCACCCTTTATTTAGTGCAAAAAACAAGCAGGGTGTCACATGGCAATTGCAATAAAGCGTCAAGTAAGTTTGGTTGATACAAAATATTATCACTGTATTTCGCGTTGCGTGCGCCGTGCATTTTTATGTGGTGAAGACCACTTTACAGGTCAATCTTACGAGCACCCCAGAGGCTGGGTTGAAGTTAAGCTGCTTGAGTTATAAGGTATTTTGTATTGATATATGTGCTTATACCGTTATGGGTAATCATACGCACTTAGTGCTGTATGGCGTATGTCGATTTAAACCCAATTAGAGCTAAAATGGCTAACACGCCTGAGGAATCAGACCACACCAGCGTTAAACAGCGACTAACATATGCAAAAGAAGGCAAACAACCAAAACAACTACTGCGCTTTGCAGGCATGCCACGTCAGATAATGCCAAAAGGACTCCCGTTTGAGCTTAAATCGTACCTTGAACTTGTTGAATTAACAGGGCGCTGTATACGAGAGGGTAAACGTGGTTATATTGAAAGTACACACTTACCCTTACTCGAAAGAGTTCATATTTCCCCCGAAAACTGGTTAAAGCTTACAACCCAATTTACGCGCGTATTTCATGGCGCAGTAGGCAGGCCAGCCTCACAAGCAAGTTATTGTGAAAACTTAAAGCGAAAGCGGCGAGCGAATATCAGTAACTGCGAAAAACTACTGGCATAAAATTTAAACTACTCAGTAAAACTATTCAGTAATAAATCACAACTGCATTATGCAGTTATTTTCATGCGCTTAATTTAGGTTTAAGCGTGATAATGAGTTATTTTATGGATGAAAGGTAAGTAACCGAGTAGTAAAAGATAAATTCTTAACCTAAAAAGTGAATCTAGCCTAGATTGACTTTATTTATTTGGAGTGGCTGTCTGGTTTAATAATCTATACTAATAATCTATACAGATTTAGTATTTTTTGATTACTGGACTTCCCATAGTTTGCTAGACACCCAATAAGTTACATTGTAACTTCTAATAAGAGGTGTTTTATGAGCAAAGGCAAACGGTATACCCAAGAGTTTAAAGAAGCGGCTGTTAAACAAATTACTGAGCGTGGATATTCAGTTGCAGAAGTCGCTGAGCGATTAGATATTTGCACCAAAACGTTATATCACTGGCGGAGTCAGTTATCAGATAAACCTAAATCCGTTCAATCATCCGATGAAAAATTGAAGATCGCTAAATTAGAGGCACAATTGAAACGTGTCACGGAGGAACGGGATATTTTAAAAAAGGCCGCAAGGTACTTTGCCAGCAACCCCGAGTAAAGTACGGCTTCATTCGTGATCACCAAGATGAATTTTCTATCACAACGATGTGCCGCCTTTTTAAACTGCATCGCAGTGGTTTTTATGCGTGGTTAAAAAAGCCCTTAAGCAATAGAGCGCTTGAAGATAATCGCTTGTTGAAGCTCATTAAAGAGTTTTATGTAGCCAGTGGCGGCACGTATGGTAGCCCTTGGATACATGCAGACTTGCGTGAAGCCGGTGAGCAATGCAGCGTAAATCGTGTCGCTAAGATCATGCGACAACATAAGCTTAAAGCGCAAATTGGGTATAAGCGTCGCCATATTAAAGGCGGTAAGACATCGCGGATTGCAGATAACTTATTAGCGCGTCAATTTAACCCACCTGCGCCGAATCAATCATGGGTGAGCGACATAACTTACATAAGAACTTATGAAGGTTTTTTATATGTGGCAACAGTAATGGATTTATTCTCTAGGCGTATTGTGGGTTGGTCGATGGATAAAAATATGGATAAGCACCTTGTTATAAACGCATTGTTGATGGCTGTATATCAACGTCAACCGAAGGCTGAGGTAATGGTGCATAGTGATCAAGGTAGTCAATACGGTAGCGCAGACTATCTCGCATTTATGAAAGAACATAATCTTGTGCCTTCGATGAGCCGCGCTGGGAACTGTCATGATAATGCGGTTGCTGAAAGCTTTTTTGCGACAATTAAAAAGCGAATAGTTAAGCGTAAGATATACTCGACACGCGAAGATGCGAAAGGTGAGATATTCAATTTTATAGAAATGTTTTACAATCCAAAAAAGCGCCACTCACATACAGGCGGTGTTTCACCTGCTAAGTTTGAAGAAGCGTATTATTCTGAATTAAAAACTGTCTAGTGAAAGCTGGGAAGTCCATACTGCCAAGTGAAAGTAAAAAGAATGTCAGTTAAGAATTGATTACACCTCAACTAAAAACCATCATACTATTATCCGTACTTCACAGATTACAGCCGTTTTTGTGGCGTTATAGAACTAAGGAAGATTTAATGTATGCGTAAGTTATTAATATATATTTTAGTCGGGTTTACTTTTCTACAGTGGTCAAATTTTGTAAATGCTACATCTTTGAATGAAGCATACAAAAATCACCAAAGTAACGTTCAAGTACAAGATTCGGGAATTGTTGTTCGTATATTAAACGATGATAATCAAGGCTCACGTCATCAAAAATTTATTCTTAAATTAAGTACAGGTATTACTATTTTAATTGCACATAATATTGACCTTGCCCCAAGAATTAATTTGATTTCAAAGGGTGATACTGTTCAATTTTACGGTGAGTATGAGTGGAATAAAAAAGGGGGCGTAGTACACTGGACTCATAAAGATCCAAATGGACATCACGTTGATGGTTGGTTAAAGCACAAAGGTAAAACGTACCAATAGCTTCATAACGGTCTCTTCAAGTAAAAGCGCAAGGAAAACGAAAAATGACAATGCAATGGATAGCGATTCTAGCGGCTTTAGGCTGGTGTTTATTACAAGTAATTACCTTGCTTATATCTTCACAATGTATTTTTTAATGATCGAGTTTCGCTCTGATAATGAGCATAAACTGTATCAAAAACTTCTATCAAACTTTATTATATATCTGTTTTACTCCCTATTTATTTTACCATTCATCTCTCTAAGTCTGTTCATATATGGTGTTATTAACATTACAGAATGGTGTGAGCTTAAGCCTGGATTGTGGGTATTTGCTGCTTGGTGGTTGGCTCTATTTGTACTTTCTTTTTCTCTATCAATGAAGAAAAAATATCGTATTTAAAGGAGTATTAATACCTGCTGTCAGAAAGTTGATAACTTAAAAAATAGCTTACTAATTAGCTATATAATGAATCATCAATAATAATCCCCACTTTAGAATGTATTCTCTACTTAATATTACCATACACATTCTCAGGATTTATTTGCATTAGTAGTGCGGGGTTATCTATCGGTTTAAACCCGTATTGCGCATAAAGGCCATGCGCATCAGAAGTAGCTAATAAAAAGCGCCTGAGCCCTTGCAGCTCAGGGTGCTCTACTATCGTTTTAATAAGTAACTTACTCAGCCCATTACCTTGCAAGTGCGGGGCAATAAATACATCTGCTAAATAAGCAAAGGTTGCTTTATCGGTCACTACTCGGGCAAATCCAACTTGCTCATTATGAGCGCTGTAAACACCAAAGCACATTGAGTTATCAATAGCTGATTGCATCACGCTTTTAGGAATGCCTTTGGCCCAATAGCTATTAGCAATAAAGTTATAAATAACGTTAAAGTTAAGTTTACTTTTGTCTGTGCTAATTGAGTAATCACTAGTGTTTACTGTCATAAGTTAGTAGTCTTTTTTACCAATGTTTTTATAGACATTTCTATAGAACGTTCCTATAGCCTATAAATAATCTTTAACGTTTTTTAGCTGTTTGTCGTGTACTCTTGAAAGTACTAATAGCGAGCAAATAGCCCCAAATAACGCCAGTCCCATATCTGATTGGGTATCCCACACGTAACCTTGCGTGCCTAAAAATGCTTCTGCGTTTTCGCCGCTTAATACTGCAACCCACCACTCTATTAATTCGTAAAACGCGCTAAATGCTAAACATACCGAAATAACAAAGGTGATTAACCAGCCTCGACCATTTACTACTTTTTTGCGCAGTAAAATTTCGCGTGCTAGTAGTGCAGGTACAAACCCTTGAAAAAAGTGCCCTACTTTATCGTAGTTATTACGCTCACTACCAAATAGGTTGTCGAAAAAAGGGACTTCGGCGTAGGTGTAATGCCCGCCAATCATCAGCACAATGCAATGCGCTAAAATAAATGTATATAAAATAGGGGTAAGTTTAAAGTGGCTATAGGTACTTGCTAGCAGCACTAAACCAATAATTGCGGGGATAACTTCAAGCAGCCATGTAAATTGATCTTTTGGGTTAATACCAGACCAAATTAATACAATAAAAAACAGGCTCAGCCATAAATACTTCATTTAGAATCCTTTTCTAAATTGATCAAATTTACGGCATTTTACGCCTTTGAAATAAACGACGCTACCTATAGTTTGTTTTTGCAGTAATGCGATTAAACAAAGTAGGAAAAAAGCGCTTAATTGTAGGCGCCCAACCACTTAAACCTTTGCCAATAATCACTTCGTCTTTTTTATTACTAATGGCACGAATCATTTTTGAAGCTGCTACGCTTACATCCATGCCATTTTCTATCGACTCTTCTGGTTTATTTTGCGCTATGCCTTGCTCGTTTAGTGAGTTATGCGCAATTGCTGTTTTAATAGAGCCTGGGCAAATTGTTAAACAATGAATATTATGTTGTGCTACTTCTGCACGTAGGCAATCCATAAAACCAACCACCGCATATTTAGAACCCGAATAACCTGTTCTAAATTTTGAACCAACTTTACCCGCCACACTACTAATAGACACAATTGAGCCACTGCGCCTTGCCACCATAGCAGGCAATACAGCTTTAGTAAGTGCAATTAAGCCA
Organism: Pseudoalteromonas sp. NZS11_1; assembly: GCF_015864275.1. Classification (NCBI taxonomy): domain Bacteria; kingdom Pseudomonadati; phylum Pseudomonadota; class Gammaproteobacteria; order Alteromonadales; family Pseudoalteromonadaceae; genus Pseudoalteromonas; species Pseudoalteromonas sp. NZS11_1. The sequence continues at coordinate 87,780 of NZ_JADYXK010000016.1, read as the reverse complement.
AAGTAATTAACCTCCATTAATTGGCGGTACACGTTAAAGTCGTTTTCTAAAAATAAACTGCGCTGCGATACGCCGCCGTTATTAATTAAAATATCAATTGCAGGAAGATCGTTCATTTTTGCTGTTACTGTACTCAGTACATGCTCTGGCTGAGCTAAGTCCAGCGGCACAACTAAGTGCCCTTCGCCTTTAAGCGTTGCTTTTAAATCGTTTAGTTTATCTATATTGCGCGCCGATAAAATAACGCGCGCTCCAAGCTCGGCAAATTGTATAGCAAGCTCTTTACCAATACCTGATGATGCGCCGGTGATCCACACGGTTTTATTATTATATTGCATGCGTTATCTGCCCTTTTATTGTTATTTATTAGGTTTTATAAAGGTACTTAGTAAAGTATTTTACGCCTTTGTAGGACCTGCTATTGCGTTTACTTCATCTTCTAATGTTTTGTAAAAACCCATTAAAAATAGTAGTTCAACAGTTACGTATAAAGGGCCAATAATTAAGCCAATTAGGTCATCTACAAACGCTGGTTTTTTACCTTCGTAATAGTGCCCAATAAACTGTAATACCCAGCCAAATACAAACACACCTACGCCAATACTCAACCAAGACCAAAACGCCATTGCCGCAATAGGCTGAGCACCAACAAGGAGTAAAGTGAATATCACGGCCATAATAAAGCCAAGCGAAAAGCTCAGCATAAAATAATAAACAACCGACGCTAATACAAAAAGTTGTGCGCCATCAATTACAAAGCTACCAAGGGGTATTTGAATACGCGCTAGTAAACACAACGCTGCAAATACAATGAGCGGAATACCAATAAAGTGCGTTAGTACATTACGTTTAGAACGATGATATAAACCATATTTACCAAGTTGCTGTTGAAGTGTTTTCATTGTTTTGCCTTTATTTTATATATAAAACTTACTTTAGCAAAAGTAAGCACAGCAACAATGTCAGGTATCCGACATTTTGTAAATTAAACAAATGCAGAAATTATTTTACCCAGCTCATGCTCACCTTTCATATCCGTTCGCTCGCGCCCTTTTTGATACTCTTGCTCAAGCATTTTTTGAAGTTCCTCTATTTTATCAGCAATTGCGCTAGGGTCTGCGCCCTCACTTTGCTGTTCTTTAATGAGCTCTTCTATTGTCGCTTTTAGCTCGTCTATTTTGTTTTTGTTTACACCTAAGCGCTGATAAACCAACGCTTCTTGAGCACTTTCTAAAAACGTTGGTTCTTTAGGGGCTGAGGTAATGCCTTTAGCATCACTTGTTTTTTCATTAGGGAGGGTATTAGTTGCCGCAACTTCGCTTGAACCTGCCGCTTTATTTACTGTAGGAGAGTTATAATTACTATATTGATTTTTAAAGGTTATTGTAGTCATTAGCTCAAATCCATTGTTGCGTTACATTATCTGTAGCAATTTTGGTTCCAACTAAATAAAACAGTCTCTATTTAAGCTTGTGTAGCACGCGCCTGTAACTTTTGTTTATCTAAAACAGTTATGCGTTGATACCCCAAACTAATGGCTTGTAGGCTAACAAGCTGTTGCAGTATTTGATTAATAGTTTGGCGCGTTAGGTAGGTCATATCAGCAAGTTGCTGCTGAGATAAAACAAGCGGTGTTAAGTGCTCTGTATGCTCGCTGAGCATTAAAAGTCGATTGCATACTTTTTGCTCAGCACTTAGTAATGCGTGATCTTCCATTGAGGTAAACATTAGGCGTAACTTTTGTGCCAGCAATAAACCAAACTCTTGCCAATATTGTGGCTGTTCGTTTAATAGCTGTTCAAGCTCGCGTTGGGGCACGTAAAAAAGCACAACATCAGTTTGTGCATATACATCATGAGTACGCAGGCCACCATCAAACAAGGTAACTTCGCCAAACCACAGTGATGAATCAATAAAGCTCAATACGGCTTCTTTGCCTTCGTTACTTACGCCACTAATACGCACCACGCCGCTAAGCACGGCATAAATTCCATCGTGCTTATCACCTCGCAAAAATAATGATTGCTGAGCTTTTAGCGAGAGCGTTTTGCCCTGCGTTAATAAAAAGCTTTTTAAATAAGCGCTACGGTTTTTAAACCAATGCCCTTGCTCTATTACGTTTTGCTGCTGTGGAGTCATTATTTACTGCATTTGCTTATTAAATGGCTGTTTTTCGATAACCAATTTTTTAGGGAAATTTAAATCGGTTGCTATAACAAAATCATCGTAAGGATCATTACCCGAAAACAGCTCAGTTATTAATGTATCGTTTTTATAAACATTAACGGTTACACCGCTGCCCATACCGCCTGAGTTAATAATATAATAATGATATTCGCCGTTACTAAAAAATAAAATACTCTCGCCAATACGCCCTACTTGCCTGTAGTAACTACCAAATGGAGCATCCGGTGTTGCTTCTTTTTCAAGCCCTATGTCATTAACTCTACCAAATCGATAACTAAGCGATGAGTCATCTTTTGCAACACAAATAGAAAGCACTTTATCGGTAGGTTCTAACTTGTAGGCTGTACTTTCATCTGGGTTACGCACAACTTTATGCATTTTTGCGTTAATGTAGGCTGCTTCATTACTTTTACAATGTGTTGCTAGCATACCGACCACTAAAGCGGGTTCGTTTGTTTGAGCTGCTGGAGGTGTGTTTACTTTGAGATCAGAGGGTAAGTTACTTGCATTACTATTTAGCTGAGGGCTATCTTGCATTGCCATGCTTTGATCGTCACAACCAAACAGTGCAAACAAGAAGAAAGAATAAAAGCTCGCTAAAAATTTAATGCGCATAATAAAATCCATCTATGAGAGAGCCTTTAAAATAGCGATAAAACTAGCGACCCGCAACACTCTTATGCGCAATACTTTATAAGTTTATTTTTAAACCATCTTCTGCAAAAACTACGTTACTTTTTAGTGATTTAATTAACGATTTTTTAAACAATTGCTGATTTTTTAATGACCGATTCATAAAATGAGATACCCTCTGTTTTAGGTGCCTAGAAATTTCACATTTAATAATGTGTAAATTTTCAGCAAAGGTGCCTAGGTTTAGTCACCAACGCTCTACCTACTAATTTTAGCCTGTAGTAAAAGCTGATGTTGAAACACCATAAAGTGTTTTAATAACTAAATGAATCAATAATCGGTTTTCTTATAATAAAATGTTGTTACACAACTATTTAAAACGGTTTTTTATAACCACCTGTAATTTATAATTTAAATAAATTTAAATCTAAAAAGCATACATTTTAAAAACAATTTAGTCTCATTTTATTAAAACAATAGTTGACCCTATTTAAAATTTAAACTAGCATTTCTGGAAGCGCTTCCACAAAGCTCAGTTAAATAAACTTTTATGGAAGCGCTTCCACACATTTGACAATGTTTATAACTACACAATAACAGCCCCATACAAGCTGTTAATAATAATGATAAAAGCGCGAGGGAAACCGAATGTCCAACCATATTGTAAGAAAAACAAAGATAGCGACCAGCCTATCTCTGATTTTAGGTGCATCAATCTCTTTGCCTGTATATGCACAAGAAGCAAATACAGACGTTGAAGTAATCCAAGTTACTGGTTTTAAAAGCAGTATTAAAGAGTCGACTCGTTTAAAACGCGACGCCGCAGGTGTTGTAGATGCTATATCAGCTGAAGATATTGGTAAATTCCCCGATACCAACTTAGCCGAGTCGCTACAGCGTATTACGGGTGTGTCGATTGATCGTTCAAATGGTGAAGGCTCTAAAGTAACGGTTCGTGGTTTTGGTCCCGACTACAACATGGTAACCCTAAACGGTCGTACAATGCCGGCGGCATCTTTGCCTGCAGGCGGTGGTACACCCAGCTCTCGTGCTTTTGACTTTGCAAACTTAGCGTCTGATAGCGTTAAATCAGTTGAAGTATACAAAACAGGTAAAGCAAGTATTGCATCAGGTGGTATTGGCGCAACAATTAATATTAATACGGCTCGCCCACTCGACAATCCAGGCTTTGTTTCAAGCATTGGCGTAAAAGCATTACACGACTCAACAAACCGCGTTGGTGATGACATAACACCAGAGCTTTCGGGCTTAATTAGCTGGACCGACAGTGAAGCTAAATTTGGTGCCTCGTTAACTGCAAGCATGCAACAGCGCGATAGCTCATCAACAGGTGCGTTTGTAAATCAATGGAATACATCTGCTTTTGACGGCACAATCCCACAAGCAGCAGACGATATTGTTTTAACTAATGCACCCGCTGTTGGTCAGCTTTATTCAATGCCATCAGATTTGCGCTACACCATTGCCGACAGAGAACGTACTCGTACAAACGCGCAATTAACGCTGCAGTACAGCCCAATTGACGATTTAACAGCCACGCTTGATTACACGTACTCTAAGCAAGATTTATTCGAAGCCCGTGCTGAGCAATCAATATGGATGGATAACTACAAAAGCGCGTTAACATTTGACGATAACACGGTAAAAACCCCTATTTACTACCGAGAAGAACGTCGCGATCAGCAAACACGCGATTTAGGTTTAGCGTTTCAAGAGCTAAACCAAGTTAACCAAAACGACTCTATTGGTTTAAACGTTGAATACTATTTCAATTCAGAATTGAGCTTTATGTTTGATGCGCACAATTCAAAAGCCACTAGCAAACCAGATGCACCTTACGGCAGCTGGGTAAACGCAGGCTTGGGCGCAAACGTAGTTAACGCACAAGAAGTTGATTTTAGCCGTGAGCTTCCATCAATGAGTATCGATTTTGATGATTGCCGCCGAGACAACCTAAATTGTAATAACACGTTAGATGCCTCTGATGTGGGTACGTCTATTTTAGATTCTAACTTTGCTCGCCAAGAATCTGAAATCACAGAATTTAGAATCCATGGTAAATACGAAATTGAAAACAGTGCAATTGACTTTGGTATAGAGTCTCGCTCTATGGAAAGCCATTCACTGCAATCACTTACACGTAATACAATGGGTAACTGGGGTATCGAAAACCCAGGCGAACTACCTGATGGCTACCTAAACCCAACAAACTTTTTAGCTGAGTTTGACGACTACGATACATCGGGCTCGTTCAACCAAGGTTATACCGGCAGCGCATCGCAAATTGGTTACTGGGCAGGTGAAGAGTACGGCTTTAACTTTGCAGCCGATGGCGCATTTGCAACTAACCGCACCATTGAAGAAGACATAACCGCAGCGTTTGTGCAATTTACTTACAACGGCTACATTGGCGATATGCCATACAACATTGTTATTGGCGCACGCCAAGAGTCTACCGACATTACCTCTACGGCTAATATCGACTTACCTAACGCAGTAGCATGGGAAGGTAATAACGACTTTAACGTTCGTTTTGGCTCAGATAAAGAAGATTTCACGCTTAAATCTAGCTACGATCACTTTTTACCAAGCTTTGACTTTGACATAGAAGTAATTGAAAACGTAAAAGCGCGTTTTTCTTATAGCACAACAATTGCTCGCCCAACTTACGACAACTTAAGTTCAGCAGCGACTGTTGGTGTACCAGGTGCCCCTACTCTTTTAGCGGGCTCTTCACCAGCTACAGCGTCAACAGGTAACCCTGGTTTAGTGCCGCTTGAATCAGATAATATTGATGTATCGGCTGAGTGGTACTTTGCAGAAACAAGTTATGTGTCGGTAGGTTATTACACTAAAGACATCGAAAACTTTATTGGTTTAACACCCATGACACAAAACTACTACGGATTACGTGATGCAACAGCGGGCCCTCGCGCTCAAGCTGCCATTGCTGAGCTAGAATCTCGCGGACTTGCAGTAACCGATTCAAACTTATTTCAAATGGTTGCCGCAACAGAAAACAACGTTGATTTTGACTCTATGACCTACGAAGAGTTTGAAGCCGCCTACGATGTAATTGCTAACAGCGATGACCCATTACTAGAATTTACAGCGCAAGTACCTACCAACAATAAAAATGCCACAATTGATGGTTTCGAAATTGCCTTTCAGCACTTTTTTGGTGAAAGCGGTTTTGGGGTGCAAGCAAACTACACCACTGTTAATGGCGACATAGACTTTGATGTAAACGCTGACCCTACTACTACACAATTTGCACTAGTGGGTTTAAGCGATACAGCTAACTTTATTGCAATGTACGAAAACGACGATTTTCAAGCACGTATTGCTTACAACTGGCGTGATAAGTTTTTAAATAGCGCAGCTCGATACGTAAATGAGCCAGGCTTTACTGAAGAATATTATCAAATCGACTTTAATGTTGCGTACAACTACAGCGAGCAACTATCGTTTTTTGTTGAAGGCCTTAATATTACTGAACAAAACAGCCGCGAACATGGCCGTACGTCAGTTCAATTGTGGAACCTACAACAGCTAGGTGCACGTTACAATATTGGTATGCGTTACAACTTCTAAAGGTAATACAAAGTAAAGCCGTTAGTTTTTACTAGCGGCTTTTTTGTATTTAAAACAGTATTAATGCTAGTTTAATTGTTATCAACTTTAGAGTGTTAACTCATGACCAAACCAATAACAAAAATAGTCGTTTTAGGTGGTGGTACTGCCGGCTGGCTAAGCGCAGGCTTATTAGCCGCCGAACACCCGCACCTTAATGTAACGTTAGTGGAGTCGGCAAATGTGCCTATATTGGGTGTGGGCGAAGGCACGTGGCCGTCAATGCGCAACACCCTACAGCGCATTGGCATTAAAGAAAGTGATTTTATAACCCAATGCGACGCGTCATTTAAGCAAGGTTCTAAATTTATAAATTGGCGAAACCTCAGCGAGGGAGAAAACTACTACCACCCTTTTATGAATCCACAAGGCTACGAGCACACTAATTTACACGCCAGCTGGCAACGTATTGCACCTAATCAAAAATTTGCCGACGTTGTTAATATGCAAAGCTTTGTATGCCAAGCAGCACTTGCACCAAAGCAATTACAAACACCCGAATATGCAGCGGTCACCAACTATGGCTATCATTTGGATGCAGGTAAATTTGCTGAATTTTTGAAAAATCACTGTATTCAAAACCTAAATGTTACTCATATTACTGACGATGTAAGCCACGTTATGAACGACGATCATGGCTACATTGCCGCATTAAAAACAAATAATAATGGCGATATAATAGGTGATTTATTTATAGATTGCTCAGGCTCTTGCGCTCGTTTAATTGGTGAGCATTTTAATAGTGAGTTTATAGCGCAAGATCATATTTTATTTAATAACAGCGCTGTTGCGGCGCAAATACCTAATGCACACGCCGATCAGCCAGTTGCCTCTGCTACGCTATCTACAGCGCAAAGTAACGGTTGGATTTGGGATATAGCCCTGCCAACGCGCCGTGGTACAGGTTATGTATTTAGTAGTAAATATCAAAGCGATAAAAGCGCAACAAATACTCTAAAAAGCTACATAGCTAAAAGTACCAGTGAGCAACAAGCTGAGCAACTTACCTACCGCGTATTAAAATTCAGCCCTGGTTACAGGCAACAATTTTGGATTAAAAACTGTGTTGCTGTGGGTATGTCTGCTGGCTTTTTAGAGCCACTTGAAGCGTCAGCACTTGCCATGGTTGAACTTTCAATTAGTATGATAAGCGAGCAACTACCGCAAAACCGCACACACATGAGCCAGCTTGAAACGCGTTTTAATGATCGTTTTAGCACTCGTTGGCAGCGCGTTATTGAGTTTTTAAAACTTCATTATGTGCTAAGCGAGCGCGACGACACTCCTTATTGGCAAGATATTAGTAATTTAGATACCGCACCCGAGCGCCTGCAAAACTTACTTAAACTTTGGCAATTTCAGCCCCCTAGCCGCTTTGATTTTATTGAAAACGAAGAAGTGTTTTCATCAAGCAGTTATCAATACGTTTTATATGGCATGGGCTTTAATACACAAACAGTATCTGCACAAAATACATTTAACGATCCACGTGCTGGGGATTACTATTATCAGCAAAATCGCGAAAAAATAGCGCAGTGTTTAAATGGACTGCCAAGTAATCGCGCGCTTTTAAATCACCTTTTATCAAATAATGGGCAGCCACATAATGACTAAAACAAACGCTGTTAAAAACGTAGTAATTGCTGGAGGCGGCACTGCAGGTTGGATGGCCGCAGCTGCACTTGCTAAATTAGTTGGCAACAATATAAACATAACCCTTGTTGAATCTGACGATATTGGCACTGTGGGCGTTGGCGAGGCAACAATTCCGCCTATTCGTACATTTCATAAATTGCTGGGTATAAACGAGCAAGCATTTATGAAAGCCACTCAAGCTAGTTTTAAATTAGGTATTAGCTTTGAAAACTGGGGCGATGAAAACACGCATTATATTCACTCATTTGGCGCAACGGGCAAAGAATGTTGGGCGGGTGAATTTCATCACTTTTGGCTGCAAGGTAAAGCACTTGGAATAAACAACCCATTTGGCGATTACTGCTACGAGCTGCAAGCGGCTAAAGCCGGTAAATTTGCGTTTAATCAGCAAAATCCCATTAACTATGCCTACCATATGGATGCTACGCGTTACGCGCAGTTTTTACGTGAATTTTCAGAACCATTAGGTGTAAAACGCATTGAAGGTAAAATACAAAAAGTAGTAAAAAACACTAAAACGGGCCATATAGAATCACTTACTTTAAATAATGGCGAGCACATTAACGGCGACTTTTTTATTGATTGCACCGGCTTTAGAGGCTTATTAATAGAGCAAGCATTACATACTGGCTACGAAGACTGGTCGCATTTACTACCGTGTAACAGCGCCATTGCGGTGCAAACAAAATCAACCAGCGAGACCGTATTGCCACTTACCCGCTCTATTGCCCATAAAAACGGCTGGCAATGGCGTATACCGCTGCAAAACCGTGTAGGCAACGGATTAGTTTATTGCAGCCAATATATGGATGACGAACAAGCCAAAGCGCTATTATTAAATAATATTGAAGGTGAGCCGCTTACAGAGCCCCGTATTATTAAATTTAAAACAGGGCGTCGCTTAAAAGGGTGGAACAAAAACTGCCTAGCGCTTGGCCTTGCTAGCGGTTTTGTAGAGCCACTTGAGTCCACCAGCATTCACTTAATTATGTCGGGTATTATTCGCTTTATGCGTTTATTTCCGTTTAATGGCATTACCAATCACGCAATTGACGAATACAACAAACAGCTTAAAAGCGAAATTGAAAATATTCGCGACTTTATTGTGCTGCACTACAAAGTAACTAATCGCGATGACAGTGAGTTTTGGCAACACTGTAGCGCCATGGAAGTGCCAAAAACACTTCAGCATAAAATTGATTTGTTTAAGCAAACTGGCCGTGTATTTTTAGACGATGGCGACATTTTTAGAGTCGATTCGTGGGTGCAAGTTATGCTTGGCCAAGGTATTGAGCCTAATCAACATCATTTAATAGCCAGCATGATGAGTAATGAAGAGCTCACCCGTTTTTTACACGGTATTAAGCAACAAATAGAACAGCGCGTTGGCCAATTACCACCACACCATGAATTTTTAAAACAGTATTGCCCAGCATAAAAAAAGCCCTTATTACTAAGAGCTTTGGGTACACACAACAACTTTTACGTTTTATTATTCACACTTAACCACGGCGCTTTTAGCGCTTTGTGGTTCAAAGCTAATATCTGCAACTGAAACGCTAAGCTCTCCTGCCGTTTTAATAATAAAAGGGCTGGTTACTCTAGCAAAATCAACGCCCTTTTTAGCAAAACACGTTAAATCTATACTCATGGTTTGCCATGTATTTAAATCAGCATTTTCAAGCTCATTGGTAATATCAAGCTCGCCGCCACAACCTTGTTCGCACTTCATTGCAAGGTATGTCTGTGAGCTAGGTATTTGATTTACTTTATAGCTAAAGCTAAGGGCCGAATTTGCTTCAATGTAGGCCACTTTGTCTTCGGTAAAGTTACTATTAATTTCGATATAGCTGGCTGCAGTGCCATCAAAATTAAATTGCATCGCATCTTCTTGAATCGCTTTGTCTTCAGTGCGATAAGTAATGCCGCCGAGCTTTACACTGTTACTTGCTACTTGGTGCTGCTCGCTGTTTGAATTTAAAAACAAACGCCACGGTGTTTTAAAGCTGCCATTAAATATAGATAGCGGCGCAAGGTTACTAATATCAACACCTGAGTCTTCATTTAGATTATTGCCAAGCGTACTTTCATCTTTATACGTTAAGCCAAAGCCGTAGGGTAATAGTGGTGAGTAATCAGCATCACCCTTATTTACTGCGGTTTGTAGTGGCGATTTAGGCCACGAGAAAGACAACTTACCTTTAAAGTCGTATTGTACCTGCCCACTTGCATCCGCTAGTAAAACATCTGCAATACCTTGTCCTTCAGTGCCAGGAAGCCATGCTGCTACAAATGCATCTGACGCGTTTAGCTCGCTGTTAACCCACATTGGTCTGCCCGATATAAACACCGATACCACCGCAATACCTTGCTGCTTTAATGTTTTTAATATTTTAAGAGAGCGTTTATTGTTACGTTCAAACTCAAGGTTGTCTTTATCGCCATGTCCCTCTGCGTATGGTTCTTCACCAAATACAACAATGGCTACATCGGGTTTGGTATTAAACTCAACCGTTGGGCTTAAAATAGCGTTACCGCCAGCAGCCTCTATTTGCGTTTTTAGCCCCGCATAAATAGACGTTGCCCCAGGAAAATCTGCATTTTGATTATTAGTTCCCTGCCACGTAATACTCCAACCACCCGATTGCTTGCCTATGTTATCGGCCGCATCGCCTGCTATAAGTATGTTGCTTGATGGATTAAGCGGTAATAAATGGTTGTTGTTTTTAAGCAGTACTAACGACTCTTGTACGGCTTGGCGGGCAATATCGCGATGTGCAGGCGCACCTATTAGTTCTAATTTACCTGAATATTTTCGATTTTCGGGGCTTGGTTTATCAAATAAACCCGCACGTAATTTAACGCGTAAAATACGTGCTACGGCGTCATTTATTCGCGCCATTGTTATTGTGCCCGCTTTTACTTGTTTAATTGTATTTTCATAAAGTGGTTTCCAAGCACCCGTTGGCACCATAAAAATATCAAGCCCCGCATTAACAGCCTGCGGGCAACTTTCATTTGTACAGCCTGCAACTTGTCCGTGTCCGTTCCAATCTCCTACAACAAAGCCATCAAAACCCATTTTTGTTTTTAACACATCAGTAAGCAAGTATTTGTTGCCGTGATTTTTTTTACCATTCCAGCTATTAAACGATGCCATAACCGACTGACTACCTGCGGTTAAGCCACCTATATAACCTTGCGCATGAATATTATATAACACCTCTTCGCTATCAATGTTATCGCCTTGATCGTCACCATCTACCGTGCCGCCATCGCCTAAAAAGTGCTTAACGGTACTAATTACGCGTTTGTCACTTAAAAAGTCTTCATCGGCTCTGCCTTGCAATCCGTTTACAATTGCGGCTGAATATTCACGTACAATTGCAGGGTCTTCTGAGTAGCCTTCGTACGTTCTGCCCCATCGGTCGTCGCGCACAACCGCAACAGTCGGTGCAAACACCCAATCTATGCCTGTTGCCATTACCTCTATTGCAGTAGCTGCTGCAATTCGCTCAATTAATGCGGGGTTATTAGCAGCACCTAAACCAATATTGTGAGGGAATAACGTCGCCCCAATCACATTATTATGGCCATGTACCGCATCAGTGCCCCACATGGTTGGAATTTTACTGCCATCAATTGAGTCATCAACTGATGCCTGATACATGCTCTCAGCAAGTGTTATCCAATCTGCAGGCGTTGCATGTTTATTAGCATTCGGGAACGAGCCACCGCCATTTAAATACGAACCAAAACCATATTTGCGCATGTCTGCAGTAGTTATATCGCGAATTTCAGGTTGGATCATCTGCGCTACTTTTTGTTCAAGCGTCATTGTTTTTAAATACTGTGCAATCGTATTTTCAATTTCAGGCGTTTTCACTACCTTACTTTTAAGCGTTGGCCAAAGTGATAAATCAACTTGCTCATGCTCAGCCTTTTTGGCTACGGCGCCTTGGCTATTATTAGCGGTAACCTCTTGTTTATTACACGCACTTAAAACGCATAATCCTCCTATTAAGATAGGGAGCATGCGTAACCTCTTAGTGTTTAAGCTTTTTTTCATTTTTATAGCCCTGTGTTGTGTCAGTATGTTTTTGTGAAACGCCTATTTGTTATTTAAATTTAACTATTGACCTGCTTAACAATAGCCACTAACCTAAATATGGAAGCGCTTCCTTAAAGTTATTAAATACCATCCTTAGTGATTAATCAAATTAAATATGGAAGCGCTTCCATCAATGCAATTTATAAACTATAAATAAAAGCAAAATTTACTACAAAGAAGCAGAGGTTTTCTCTTAATGAAACAATTATCTTTACCTAGTGGCTCACCACTTTTAGCCAAAAATTTTACCTATGGTGTAGCTACGGCCTCATTTCAAATTGAAGGTGGCGCAGCTGATCGCTTGCCATGTATTTGGGATACCTTTTGCAGTAAAGAAGGCAAAATAGTCGATAATTCAAATGGCGACGTAGCCTGCGAGCACTACACTCGCTGGAAAGACGATATAAACTTGATTGAATCATTAGGTGTAGACGCTTACAGACTTTCTATTTCGTGGCCGCGCGTAATGACTAAAAGCGGTCACTTAAACCCGACCGGCGTTAAGTTTTATACAGACATTTTAGATGAATTAAAACGCCGTAACATTAAAGCTTTTGTAACGCTGTACCACTGGGATTTACCACAACACATTGAAGACGAAGGTGGCTGGCTAAACCGTAACACCGCTTACGAATTTGCGCATTACACAGATTTAATTACCAAAGCTTTTGGGGAACGTGTGCACTCTTACGCCACCTTAAACGAGCCTTTTTGCAGCTCTTACCTAGGTTACGAAATAGGCGTACATGCACCCGGCATTGTAGGTCGCGAATTTGGTCGTAAAGCCGCGCACCACTTATTACTGGGTCACGGTTTAGCTATGCAAGTACTTGCTAAAAACAGCCCAAATACACTAAACGGTATTGTACTTAACTTTACGCCTTGTTACTCAGTTACCCAATGCGAAGAAGATTTAAAAGCGACTGCATTTGCTGATGACTACATAAACCAATGGTACATGCAGCCTGTAATGCAAGGTAAGTACCCTGATATTATTAATCAGTTACCTAAAGCCCACCGCCCTGACATTTTGGATGGCGACATGGAAATAATTGCTCAACCACTAGATTACCTAGGGGTTAACTTTTATACCCGCATGCATTATCAAGCAAGCGAAACCGACTTTTACCATGAGCTGCCACATAAAGCGCCAATGACCGATATAGGCTGGGAAATTTATCCTAAAGCACTGACAGAGTTACTTGTATCGTTAAACGAAAAATACACCCTACCACCTATTTACATTACCGAAAACGGTGCAGCCATGGCTGACGAATTTAAAGACGGCGCAGTGAACGATAACGACCGTATTGAATATTACCACGAGCATTTAAATGCCCTACATAATGCAGCTGAGCAAGGCGTAAAAGTAGATGGCTACTTTGCTTGGAGCCTAATGGATAACTTTGAATGGGCTGAAGGATATTTAAAACGTTTTGGTATAGTACACGTAGACTACAACACACAAAAACGAACTGTTAAAGCCAGCGGTAAAGCGTACACTAAACTCATAACAAGCCGATAAATTATCGGCTTATAACAATAAGAACACACACTGTGAACAAACTCCCTTTATACGAAAAAGTCGGTTACGCCATGGGCGATGCCGGCGCTAACTTAGTGTGGCGCGGCGCGCTTGCTTATTTAGCGGTGTTTTACACCGATACATTTGGCATATCGGCGGCTGCCGCTGCCATGTTGTTTTTAGTGGTAAGGCTATCTGATGGCGTAACCGATATTATTATGGGTATGATTGCCGACAGAACGCAGTCGCGCTTTGGTAAATTTCGCCCATGGATACTCTACTCGGCACCATTTTTGGGCTTGTTTATGGTGTTGTGTTTTACTACACCCGACTTTAGCACCACCAACAAACTTATTTATGCCTACGTAACCTACATAGGTTTAACGCTTGCCTACACCGTAAGTAACGTGCCCTATTCGGCACTTATGGGCGTTATGACACCAGACGATACAGAGCGCACAAAGCTCTCTGGTTTTAGGTTTGCAGGTGCGTTTACTGGTGGTTTATTGGTTATGGGTTTTTTACCTGAGCTAGTGGCATTTTTTGGTGGCGGCGACAACGCTAAAGGCTATCAGCTTACTATGTACTTATTTGCCAGCTTACTTATTATTTTAATGATTATAACGTTTGCGACCACTAAAGAGCGTGTAACACCGCACGCCTCAAATGAAGGGAATTTAAAATCAGAGTTATTTGATTTAACCAAAAGCTTGCCATTTATAATCCTACCTTTGCTTGCTACTACCTTGTTTTTTTATTACCGCGATTTATACAGCGGCGTATTTTTTGCCCTTGTTATGGCTGCAATGACATTCGTTATTAAAAAATTACTCAATAAAGATAAGCAAAGCTTAACGGGATCACAGCGTGACATGGTTGATCTTCTGACCAACAAACCCTGGCTGGTATTACTCGGTATTGGTTTTTTAACCATGATGTTTAATGGCATAAAATACGGTGTAATTGCGTACTACTTTAAGTACCACGTAGCTAATGAACTCATGGCTGGGCAATACTTTATTGCCTTGTTGGTTGTATCTATATTAGGCGCACTTACCACAGGTAAACTGGCCGAAATAATGGGTAAACGAAACCTCTTTATTGCATCATTAATGCTAAGCGGGTTACTCACTACTGCATTTTACTGGGTGCCTAGCGATAACCTGGTAGCAGTATTTACCTTTGGTTGTGCTGCTGAATTTTTTGCCGCCATGATGCCAACATTGTTCTTTAGTATGCTTGGCGATTCAGCCGATTACTCAGAGTGGAAAAATAAACGCCGCGCAACAGGGCTTATTTATTCTGCGGGTACATTTGTGCAAAAAACCGGTGGTGGTTTTGCAGGTGCATTAGTATTAGTGGTACTTGCAGGCTACGGCTATAACGGTATGGATGAGCTAACAATTACCCAAGCTCTACCTGGCATGCAGTTACTTATGAGCTGGATACCTGCCGCATTTGCATTTTTAGGTGCCGCATTGATGCTTATTTATCCGCTTACCTCAGCAATGACGCAAAAAATAACAGAAGACTTAGCAATTAGACGCAGTAATGTGTAAATTAACTTTTAATGACTCTTCGCGCTTTATATTTTTATAAAGCGCGAGTAAAAACACATATAAGCTAGGACATCAATGGCGACAATTTATCAAGTATCAGAAATGGCAGGTGTGTCTTTATCAACTGTTTCAAGGGTACTTAACGACAACGACTACGTAAGCAAAAAAACTAAAAAAAAGGTATTAGAAGCAATGAAAGAGCTAGGCTATCAGCCAAGTTCTATTGCACGCTCTTTAGCCTCTAGCACTACAAACAGCGTCGGTATTTTAGTTTCTGAGTTGGATGGTCCGTTTTTTGGTCAAATGATGTCAGCCATTGAAGAGCACCTTCGTATTGCGGGTAAACACGTTATTATTACCCCAGGGCACAGTGACGAGAAAAAAGAAAAAAGCGGCTTTGAATTTTTAATAGGCCGTAATTGCGACGCTATTATTGCCCACGTAGAAGCGGTATCAAACGAGTATCTAATTGAGTTAAGTAAAGGCAAAACCCCTATTTACTTAATGAGCCGCTACGTTAAAGAAATTGAAGGAAACTGCATTAGCCTCGACAACGTAATGGGCGGCTACTTAGCCACTAAAGCCATGATCAACAAAGGTCATAAAAACATTGCGTACATAGCAGGACCACAGTTTAAAGAAGATGCGTCAAACCGTTTAAAAGGTCACAAACAAGCACTAGCAGAATACAACATCACCTTTGACGAAAACTTATATTATGTAGGTGACTTTAAAGAAACTGGTGGCAGCGATGGTTTAAGGCATTTTATTCAAAATAAAGCGCAAATAACCGCTCTTGTATGCGCCAATGACGAAATGGCATCGGGTGCTATGAAATACGCCCGCGAACACGGTTTTAACCTACCAAAAGATTTAGCCATTATTGGGTTCGATAACGTAATTTTTACCAATTACCTTTACCCAACGCTTACTACAATAGATAACCCAGTTCCCGAAATGGGCCGAGCTGCGGCTAACTTAGTACTTAAAGACATTTATAAAAAAAGCGGCATAACAGTAAAGCACGTGTTTCAGCCAAAGCTTATTTTAAGAGACTCAACACCCGATATTAATTAATAAAATTTAAGATTAATCTAAGTGTAAATTATGTAACTCATTACGCACCCACTGCGTATCTAAATATTGCTCTACGTGCTGCTGCGCAAACTTTAAAAAGTTACGTGCAGCATGCGATATGTGCCTATCTGTTCGCATTACAAAATACCAATGACTAGCTAAATGGGTATCGGTTACGTTTAAAATTTTAAAACTTGTATCGTCTGTTGCAAGTACATGGCGTGATAAAACCGCAATGCCCATCCCCGATGCAACTGCAACGCGTATTGCTTCATTACTCGCCATTTGTACGCTATCGCTCAGCACTAATCCTCGGCTTTGTAACTCGCTTTCAAATAACATACGGGTCGCTGAGCCATTTTCTCGGAGTAAAAAGCGATACTGCATTAAATCAGTTAATTTAACGGCTTTTACGTGAGCTAGCGGGTGGTTTAACGGCACTATAAATTCTAGTGGGTTATGCAAAAAGCGCGCAGCTTGTGCGTGTTCAAGCGACGGCGGGTGGCTAAATACATAAATATCGTCCTCTCCTCGCTCAAACCTATCAAGCACCTCTGCCCTGTTGCCAATCTCAAGCGGAAGTTCAACGTGGGGATGTAAATTACTATAGGGGCCAAGCAATTTCGGTAAAATATATTGCGCTGTATTAACCATCGCAATTTTACAACGGCCGCGCGATCCAACATTAAGTTCGGTTAAATAATCTTGGTAATCGTCAAAATGACCAAATACCTGCTGGCAGGTTTTAAATAGCTCAAGCCCGGCATCGGTTACGTGTAGCTTTTGCTGTTGCATAAGTAATAACGGCTCACCTACCGCTTCTTGTAATCGCTTTATTTGTAGCGATACCGTTGGCTGTGTTAGGTGTAAACGCCTTGCAGTTTCGCTTATTGAACCCGTTTTAACTACGCTCATAAATACTTCGAGCAACCTAAACGATATATGTCGTAAATCCATACCTACCTCATAAACCTAACAAACAGCACTTAATAAATCAGCTATAGATATTTATCTATAACTAACTCTTGTTTATTTTATTATTTACTATACAAAGTTTTATCTACAATAGCGCCACTTAATTTACCACCTAGTAAGGAAAGCCAGTGCCAGATATTGTTGTTATGTTTTTTATTTTAGGATTAGTGGCGGGTATTTTACGCTCGGACTTGGCCATTCCAAAAGCCACCTACGACACATTAAGCTTATTGCTCATGTTAACCATCGGCTTAAAAGGCGGTATGGTGCTCCATGGCAACTTAAGCTGGCAACTACTGCCCGAAATGGGATCGGTAATGCTACTTGGCGCACTTATACCGTTGATGCTTTACCCTATTTTAAAATACGTGATTAAACTCTCTGTTGCTAATAGTGCCAGCATTGCCGCGCATTATGGCTCAGTAAGTGCGGGGACATTTGCTGTAGCGCTTGCCTATGCCGAATCGGCTAAATTGGTAGTTGGTGCAGAAGTAACCCTGTATTTAGTGATGTTAGAACTCCCTGCAATCATTGTTGGTTTATTGCTTTACCGAAAACTTGATAAACAAAACAGCCAAAAAAGTGAACCATCCTTAAAAGCGCTTTGGCACGAAACTCTTACGAACAAAAGCGTCATTTTGCTTATCGGTGGTGTCGTCATAGGTATGATGTACGGCACGGTTCAAGGCAGCCAAGTAACTAGCCTTTTAACAAGTAGCTTTAAGGTTGTTCTGGCATTATTTTTACTAGAAATGGGTTTAGTAGCCGCGCAAACTTTGCGCCCTATCCCCTGGGAACATTGGAAGCTCGCGGTATTTGCTATTGTCACCCCGCTATTTTTAGGTACGATTGGCACAGCAGTAGGCACACTTTTAAATTTAGAATTAGGCTCGGTAGTTATATTGGGAAGTTTAGTGGCCAGCGCCTCTTACATAGCCGCACCCGCTGCAATAAAAGCGGCAATTCCTAAAGCCGATATTGGTCTTGCTATGCTGACCTCTCTCGGTGTAACTTTCCCGTTTAATGTGATTGTTGGTATTGGTTTATATCACCACCTTGCACTAGCAATGCAATAAACAAATAAATGTTAATTTTATCACTTTAAAAACTGTTGAACCCTATTTTACATAGGGTTTAACACTAGGGCGTGCTGACCTTTCGTGATTAATTTTGCAGCAGACTGTTTGGTATTTAAGCAAGGCAGAGCCTATGTAGTGTGGTTATTCCCCATAAATAGGCGATAACGCAGCATAAATGCCAAACATGCGCTGCCCTTTTGGTTCTTTCTAGGGACGATTAACTCTTTGTTGCTCGGTTTTTACTTATTCTTACATGGATGTAAGCCAGTAGAATAACGCAGGAGCAGTTATCGAGCCCGCTAGGTTACAAACCTCGCGCCGCGATTAAATCGCCCCTAGATTGACAAATTTCAATCCACAAAGATCAACACGCCCTAATAAATACTCACAAATATAAAACAATATCTACATAAAAACACTACAATAAAAAGCATAATAGATCCGATAATTTACCAAAATGATCGTTTTAAAGTTTATTTATATTGTTTAATAAAATATCACTTTACTTATTTTTAATTTGGCTCTAAATTCGCGCAAATTTTATTATTAAAGTAACCTCTCAAACTTTAAAACAGTGGTTATTTACCTTGATGAGTCGATAAACACAAATGGCCGAATCAGCCGCCACAAGCACCTCTAATAACCCTTTAGCGCCTGTTATAGGGCTGTCATTTTTTGCTATCGCATCAGGCTTTTTAATGAGTCTTATTCCGCTGTCGTTACCCGCATTTAAACTTGATGAAAATCTAGCGCCTTGGCTTGCGAGCATTTTTTACTTTGGCTTACTTATTGGCGCAACCACAATAGAGCGCATTGTGGTAAAAATTGGTCATCGCTTCGCATTTATATTATTTTTAAGCCTATTAATAGCAAGCGTGCTTGCACAACTTGCACTGCCAAATACCGTTAACTGGTTAATTGCACGATTTGTAGCAGGTTTTGCTGTTGCCGGTGTGTTTGTCGTTGTTGAGTCTTGGTTATTAATGACCAATACCGCAAAGTCGCGTGCAAAACGTTTGGGCTTATACATGACCTCACTTTATGGGGGCAGCGCGGTTGGTCAACTTGCTATAGAGCCGCTTGGCTCCGAAGGTTATCGTGGTAGAGCGACCTATTACTAGGCCGACCCCACACAGATCCGGACGAGCGGAACTACCGCATCCGGCTCTTCAGTTAACTATTCACTCGTGTAAAACATGACCCTAATACCAATCGACAAGAATATTTCGCTTGCTGACTTTGATACTCTCAATATTAAAATACTCTAACATCTTCTTGAAATTACTCCAGTTATAACTTCGTCGACCACTTCGCCTGTTTAACCATTTATATAAGGTATGCAAAGCATAATCATATAAACACGCTAAACTTCGGCTATTGTCGGGAAGCCCGAAATAGTTTCTAAACCCTATCAGTTTTCGTTTTAATTGTGGCAGCCAATCTCTCAACTTAAATGAGTGTTTCGCTTTGATCCATTGGTAATATTCACCCAGCGTTGCCTTTTGCTTCTTCGCGCCAGTGCGCCGCCGCAATCTTGGTTTACCCGATGAATCTGTGCCCCAGTAAAACTCAAACCCTAGAAAGACAAAATGACGTTTTCGACCAACGTGAAATCGGCTGAAGCGCATTAACGATGTTTTGTCTTGTGCAACGTCTAAGTTGAACTTCTTTAATCGCTTCGGTAATACCTTATAAAAGCGCTCTGCGTCATTCGCATATTGAAACGCGCAAACAAAATCATCTGCATAACGTATCATCATCGCTCTGCCGCGCATCTTCGGCTTTACTTTCTTTTCAAACCACAGGTCTAGCGCATAATGTAGATAAATATTAGCAAGCACAGGGCTGATAATACCGCCTTGTGGGCTGCCACTCGATGGTTTGGTAAAGACACCATCAGGGGATTTTATCCGTGCTTTTAACCACTGATTTATTAAGTTAAGTATTGCCTTATCATCGATGCGTTGTTTGAGCATGTCCATCAACCATTCATGATCAAGGTTATCGAAGAAGCCTTTAATATCAGCCTCAACTATATAACCATAACCTTGAAACTGCAGATTAAGTGTCAAACTATGCACCGCTTGATGCGCACTTTTATTCGGTCGATAACCATAACTATTGCGCATAAAGTCTTGCTCCCAAATACTTTGCAGGATCTGGCTAACACTTTGTTGCACAAGCTTGTCATCAACCGTTGGCAGACCCAAGGGCCGTTGTTTACCATTCGATTTAGGGATGAAAATGCGTTTAATATCATTAACTCGGTAGCGTTTCTGCTTAAGTTGCTGACCTAAACGGTCAATATTTTCGATTAGCTTTGCCTTGTATATAGGCATAGTAATGCCATCAATACCGGGTTTAGCTAATTTATTGAGTTGACCCCAACTTTGATGCAGGCTATCAGTATTTAACAGTCCATATAAATTCTGAAACCTGTGTTTGGGGTGGGTATGTGCTTTAAATGCGATGGTATTAAGTGTTGTTGTCATAGTGGTTCCAGCCCTACTTTGTCCGGACTATGTGCCGGCTTAATACCGAAAATAACTGTCAGCTCCTTCGCCATGTACAAGGCTTTCCCCTGCGCAGACTACTATGGGCTGATCTGACTTCCAAAGGGTCATCGTTGGCTTTGCTTTTCGTTAAGCTTCTCTACCACTATCCGTGTGGAACGCCTTTGGATCTCTCAAGTTCTCAATACATCTATTTATACATGCCACGGCTTGAAAACTCCGCTGACTCTCTACAGCCTAACCAATGCGGCTGTTTTGCATGGACTTCGGTAGCGTTGCAAACCTCGTCAGTCAGATCTAATATTTATCGGAGCGATACCAGCACTTCAGGGCCACGATAGCCCCTATGGCCTACATAATTCTCTGTGTACGCTTCACCAATATTGTTCGTGTGATGCAGTCCTCACTGCTGAAAAGCATTTGCTAATCCCACACTCCGCCAAAGGCGCAACACTCGATACAGGTGGTTGGTTAAACCTTACCTGACAGGGACTTGCACCCTGCAAGATGCATCAAGCTTCGCTTGACGCACCAACGCCTTATTTATTTGTAGCCTCGTTATTATTTTTAGCTATTTTAGCGCCTCTATTAATAACTAAAGGTCAGCCAGAAAAACAACATCTTGAAAAACTACCACTAAAAGAAATAAAATCACTAAGCCACCCAGCTATGCTCGGATGCTTAGCATCAGGCTTATTACTGGGCCCTATTTACGGCTTAATGCCTGTTTATATTGCAGCACAGACTGATCAAGCTCAGTACACTGGTACACTTATGGCGGTTATTATTTTAGGCGGCATGGTCGTGCAGCCGCTTGTGAGTTACTTATCTACTCGGCTTGAAAAAAGCTTACTGATGGGTATGTTTTGTTTAGTAGGCGCAGCCGGTGCTGTGGGTATATTACAAGCAAACACTTTAGCAGGATTAATAGTGAGCTACTTAATACTAGGCGCGTGCAGCTTTGCACTTTACCCGATTGCTATAACACTTGCGTGCGACTCATTGCCAATAGCAAAAATAGTCTCAGCAACTGAGGTTATGCTTTTAAGTTACAGTATTGGTTCGGTATTTGGCCCTATGCTTGCTGCCAATTTATCTGATGCATCAAACGGTATTGTGTTTTATTTAGCAGGCTGTTTAATCACTACCTGTATTTATATGTTTATTAAAAGCATTAAAAATATTCGCGCAGGTAAAACCCCAGTTGCAGGCTAAGTAGTTTTTAATTTGTCGTGTGGACTCAAAAAAAACATCTTTTTCCAGCCTTCGCTTTGTGTTGTATAAAGCCATGGCATGGGCACTAACGATAAAATAGAATAATGTACATGAGGCTGCTTCCCTGCGGCATTTCCGGTATCGCCTAGTAACCCAATTTGACTGTTTATGCTTACAACATCACCTGCACTTACCGAGTAGTCATTTAAATGTGCAAAATAATGTATACGCCATTTAGGCCCAAGCACCGCAACCACTTTACCACCACGAGTTAATTCACCTGCAAATATAACAATCCCGTTTGTTGAGGCAACTACAGGAGTGTTCTTTATGCCAAAAATATCAATTCCTTTGTGCACACCCGATCTGCCCCAAGGCTCATACCAAAATGTATTATGGTTCCAATCTTTAGGTGTAGCACCTTGTACCGGAATCATTATTTTTTCGGGAATTAGTAAGCCTATAATTAATAAAGTAGCTATTCCAATTGCAATCCACTTAAGTACTTTCACTGCTCTATCCTTGATATTTAAATAACTTATACTGGTAAATTATTAGCCATAGTAACTGAACTCATCATGAGTCGTATTTATGGTTTTATTTATGGAGTTTTATTTGAATGAAATACCCGACTAACATGTACTAAGCTGATCAACTTCAAAACAGGCTTTATAAGTAATTGAGCACTGCCCGCTATAAACAACCATGTGCCACTTTCTATTAGTGAGTCATTTAAAAAGAAAAAACTACCAATTAAAAACCACACGGCAATTAAAAAATCGTTAAATGCACCCAGCGCTTCATAACGCCGCTGGATGGTAATATGCTCTTGCCCTAAATCTAAAATAAACTGATTACTGCTGGAGTCCATAAGTACTGCTCACTCTTTTATTTCATAATTTAAAAAGCTTGTTTTACAAGCTAAGCCGCACCATACAATAACAAAATTTACGCAATAAAAAACGTTGGCCAATGCGAATTAGCCAACGTTTTTATTGTTTGTACAATACTTAACTATTGTTTATTTTTTATCTTTTTCTAAACGTTTTTTAAGACTTAATGCTGCATCAGCGGCTAATAAGCGCATAAATTCAGAGCCATTACTTTGCTCGCCTTGGCCTGCGCCTATTACAATTTCAGGCACTAAACGGCTATTACCTAAGCTTGTAAATAAAGCAGTTTGAATTTTAACTTCTGCTTTTAGCGTTTCATCAAATACATACTTTGGATCAAGTGCAGCAGACTTAGCTCTTAAACGAGCCTCAGCTAAAACGTCCATACCTAATGCTTCTAAACGTTGTTGCTTTAAAATCTCTTCTTGCTCTTTTGCAAGCTCCGCTTTTACAGCCACTCGTTGCTGCGCAGAAATAATGGCATTTGCCTTAATTCGCTCAGCATCAATTTGCTCTTTTATTTTTAGCTTTTCAGATTCAGCACGTTGCTTAGCAATTGCTTGTTCACCTAAAGCCACTTCAGTACGTGCTTGTTGCTCAGCTTTTTTAAGATTTTGACGCGCTAGTGCTTCATCAGCAGCTGCTTGCTTTTGGGCTTCAAGGCGAGCATTTACTTTGCTTTCGTAGTCAATATCAATAATGCTGGCATCTACTACTGTAATACCGTAAGCGCCTAAAATAGGTGCGTTACGCAATGTATTACCCTCATCATCCATTTTAATATTAATAGTGACACGTTGCTGTTTACTTAAATTACCTAAATCGTCAGATTTATCGCGCTCACCCGTACTAATAATTTGTTCAGTAACAAAAATACCGTTGGTTAATTGATCAGCAAAATCTTGGCTTAATTGACCATTACCACCAGAGTAATGTTGCTCTACCGACATCATACGCGCCGACGCTTTTACATTTTCAGTGGTTGCACGCATTAATAAATTAGATATTAATGTTTCTTGTGAACCAAACTCTTCGTGTATTTTAAGTAAACCACGTAGAGCACCCGACTCTGCTGCAGGTACATTGCCTGGTAATCTAAAACGAGAAACACCTCGTGCGCCACCTGTTGTCGTATCTAAAAATCGAATCGGAATTAACGGCACAATTGCGCTTGCTGTTGCACCGGCATCGCCCGTAAAGTTAATCGAAATTACTTTTTTATAAGCGGATGTACTACCAAACGCTTTTAAGTAAGGGCCTGCTTGATTTATTACGGTTAAGTTACCTGTAAAAGCCGATTGATGCACTAAACGTTCATCTGCTTCATTCCACGAAACAACTTGCGATGTAAGGGTTGCTATCACTACCAATACAACAACAATTGATGACACTATAATTACATTACGACGACCAAATCGACTCATAAATGAGTCACTTTTTACTGCTGGGACTGCTTTTTCGCTATCCATTTTTATTACTCTCCATGTTTAATTTCTTTTTAACAAAGTAAATAATTTCCTGTTCACTCAAATGTGCGCAAAAGCTACCAGAGCGATGTAACTCAACAAATGTTGCAAGGATTTCTTCTTTACCTTTAGCTGTTTTATCTTGGTTTTCTTGTGTTTGATTTTTTTCTGTTAGTTGAGTGATTAGTTCATCAACTATCGTGTCTTTATCAAACAGTACGTTGTATTCCTTGGATTTTCTTACCCGACTTTTATGTACGTTGCTGTAAATTACATAAAGTGCAACGCATAAAATAATAACAAGTAAACTTAACCCTATAATATAAAAAATCATAAGCTCTACTTAAATTAGTTTAAATACTTAATGAGCAATAACAATTGTAAGCATTACTTAACAAATGTTAACCCAGTAATTTTACAGTAAACCCGAGTAAAAAACAGATTAAAAATAAAGTTCATCAGGTATACAGTTATAACCGCACATAAAAGTAAGCTTTTTCAAACAAAAAAATGCCAGTCAGTTATTAACTGACTGGCACTAAGCTAATATTAATTAAAGTGCTTTTTACATTATTCGCATTGCACCCAATCAACACCATTTTCACTGCATTCATGCAGCATTGTTCCATCTTCTCGGCGGGTATCTCTAACCATTGCCCTTCAATTGTTTTAATAATACGTACGTTGTCTGTGGTTTTGTATTTACGCCAAAAGCTAGCATCAATAGATGTTTCGTCATCAAACTTATAAGGCATAGCAGCGAGTACAGTCACTAAATCTTGAGTTTCTAAATCAGCAGCTTTGTCTTTAACATTTACCCAATTAGATAATGTTTGAAAGTCAGCATTTTCCTCTCTAAAGGCAAAGTCAGTTTGGTAAAACGATCCCGACTCAGTATAGCTAATGCTAAAACCTCGCTCGAACGGTGTATCTAAATTAGCACTAACGCATTCATCTGCTGTTGGGAAGTTAACCGATGGGCTTGTATTATCAACGCCATAAAGCACATTGCTTTGCTCAAAACTAACGTTCTCAATGCTAGAGCATCGGTAAGTACGATCGGCGTTAATGTAAACATCGTCTCTAACTGTTAATTTTCCATTTAACGATTCTTCGCCCCAAGGTGTATCTGTTGAATCCAATCTAGACAAAATAACGTCAATTTTGTCGAGTTCGTCTGTATTTTGAAGCTTTACTTGCTCATAAATAAGTTCAGCGCCTGCAAAAATAACTTTATCGCGGTACCATGCATTTTCAAATCCATACTCTGCATCTTTTGCTGTTTCCTGGTAAATCACTGCTCTTACTTCTTCTGCATCAGGATACTGAGCATCTAGCTCTTGTTTAAATTTATAGGCCGCTTTTAGTCCTTTAACAATCGCCTGTGCTCTGTCGTAAGCATCACTGTCACTATTGACAATAAAATCTGAGTACATTTGTTCAGTCGACAAATTGTAATGCGCTACCAAGTTTTGCATAACATTTGTTATTTCGCTCTGAAGACTTGCAAGTAACTCAGTATTTTCTTTGAGTGCATCACAGCTTAAATTATTGCTACCAACTTTTTGTAATTGAAGGCTCAACTGCTCCCAAATAACAGTTGTTAAAGGTGATATATTTCGAATATCTTCATCAGTCAAAATCTCAATTGAGGGTGGAAATGACATTTGATACGCTTGCGTTACCTCTCCTAAATCCTCGTCAATTGCGCCAACCGGTACATTAACATACATAGTTGAATACGGCACACACAGCGCCTGCTCTTCTGTAAAATTAAAACTATAATTACCCGATTCTTCAGAGACTACAGAAGGTTCTGTTTGCTCATCAAAAGTACCATCGCCATCAATATCTAGCCATACTATTGCACCAGATACATAGCCATCAATAACCTTTCCAGTAAGAGAGATAGTGTTAACTTCTACGGGGTCTACTTTTATAGGGTCAGGCTTAGCTACAACTGGCTCTACAACGACCACTTTATCATCGCCACCGCCGCCACATCCAACAAGGCCTAGCGTAAACGCTAATGAAATAGCTAACTGACTTTTTTTAAAAAACATACAAAGACTTCCTTTTTTTGCACTTTAATTATTATAAAAATCGTATTGTTATAAATTAATTAAGTTACTTTAATACAAAATAAGTAATGCCAATCTGCTTATATATAGGATCTAGTTAACGTTAAGAAAATTACGCTAGAACGAGGCAAAAATTTTTGTATCTAGTTGTTCTAAATAAAATTTCAACGACGTTATAGTGCAATTTAATTTGTTAAAACGCTCAAAGATTTATGCAGGTTGGTATAAATTTAAACAACAGAAATTTATTGAATTTTTATGGAGGATGGCAACAAGTTAACATGCCCTGTACCTATATCCTTACATGGAAAGTTAGATTTAGCCATTACATTTGTTAATAAAATAAATGTATCATTCGCTTTTATTTACTTTTAATCACTAATATAAGCTATGTATGCCGAGTTTAAAGGGGGTGAGTAGTAGAGTTTTTTTGTAAACAAATGTGTTTTAATCCAAATACAAAAACCCCACGTTAAGCTTTACCTAACGCGGGGTTTTGATACTCGCGAATTTTACAGCTAATTCAAGCTATAAATTTAATATTAAAGAGATAATTCTTCTTTAGCACGCGTTAAGTTATGCGT
Organism: Pseudoalteromonas sp. NZS11_1; assembly: GCF_015864275.1. Classification (NCBI taxonomy): domain Bacteria; kingdom Pseudomonadati; phylum Pseudomonadota; class Gammaproteobacteria; order Alteromonadales; family Pseudoalteromonadaceae; genus Pseudoalteromonas; species Pseudoalteromonas sp. NZS11_1. The sequence continues at coordinate 60,572 of NZ_JADYXK010000016.1, read as the reverse complement.
TACAAGTGAGTTTTTAGAAATTTGAACCGCTTCATATAAATCAGAAATACCAGCTGTATCTTTTTGAGCCTTAATACGCGCTACACCACGGTTACTTAATGCAAACGATGTAAGTTCACGTACTTTTAAACGCGGACCATGGCTTTGCTTAAGTAATGCAATTGCTTGTGTACAAATAGCTTCTGCTTCTTCGTAGTTTCTTGATTCAACATTTAAAGCACAGCTATTAAATGATTTTTCAAATGCTGGGGCTGCTGTTACTGAGTCTTCAATAACCATTAATTTATAGTCACCTTGTTTAGCCATTGCAGCAGCTGAGCAAGTTAATAATGAGCCAAGAGCGATGGTTTTTAAAAGTGTAAATTTCATGATTATATTCCTAATTAGTTAAGTCGTACTTGTTGCCGACAACTTAACTTTAGAGTGTTAGCTCAATTACCACAAACGATAAAAACAAACCTAATAAGTGAATAAATCTAACCTATAGACTTTAGTCTAACACAAACAAAAATACCCAGAAATTACAATAAGTTAAAAACCATAAAAATCACTAAATAATAAATAATAAATAATAAATAACAGAATACAGTTTTATTATTTTTTAATAATACCAATTCGCTTAATTAAGTGATCTATTTTGAGGATGAAAAAACGTGTTGATAGCTAGGCAAAAAATTCGCTATTTTGTTGTTCTAAATGAGAATTTTTTAACGCAGGTAGCGACACGTTTAGCCCCGCAAAATGATTAAGTATTATTGCGGGTTGGTATAACACAATACAAAGTTAATAAGCACGAAAAAGCCGATGTTGAGGTTTAACCCAACATCGGCTTTTTTACTCTCGCTATTTTATATCATGCTTTAGTAAGCGCTTTATAAAACACGTTATAAAGGTTTTTTATAACGATAATTCTTCTTTAGCGCGAGTTAAGTTGTGCGATACCATCGTGCTGTTAGACAATTTTGATGCTTCGTATAAATCAGCAAGTGCAGCAGTGTCGTTATGCGCTTTTAAACGTGCAACACCACGGTTGCTTAATGCGAATGACGTAAGTTGGCGTACTTTAAATTTAGGGCCATCTGCGTCTTTTAAAAGTGCGATTGCTTTAGTACAAATTTCTTCCGCTTGCGCATAATTTTTTGACTTAACATTCAGTGCGCAGCTATTAAATGATTGCTCAAGTGGCTGTGGCGCTGTTGCAGTTTCAATAACCATTAATTTGTAATCACTTGCATCAGCTACTGCAGCAGCTGAACATGTTAATAGTGAGCTAAGAGCGATAGTTTTGATAAGTGTTTTCATGGTTATATTCCTGATTAGTTAAGCCGTGCTTGTTGCCGACAACTGAACTTTAGAGAATTAACACAACCCCGACAAACGATTAAAACAAACCTAATAAGTGAGAAAAATTAACCTATAGACCTTAGTCTAATACGTTTAAACTTTTTCTATATATTTAAATAACTTACGCATCATCTTACGTGCCTAAAATCGCTACTTTACGTTTTAAAATGTATATAATTATTTATGCCTTTTTTTAGTTGGTTTTATTTTAAACACCTTACTTTGGCATAGCTGAGTAACAATCAAACAAATTTATACATTTAATTACATGCAATACTAAGTTATGTATTTATAATTGCAGCTCTGGTAACTTTTCATCATTAACGGATTAACTTTTTTGAAACACACACTTCCTCTTTTTGTTTTATTAAGCACGCTTTTATCATTTAGCCAAAATGCTAACGCAAGGCTTTTGCTCGGTAACAACATGCCTAACACCGGTATGTTTATAAAGTCAGAATTTAATGGCGATAGCAGCATTACATCTGCGGGTGTAGAAATGATGGTTAAGCAAAATTACAGTAACTTTGGTGTTGTTTTTACAAGCGCAATTGGCGCGGCAGTAATCGATAATAAACAAGGCGAGCAAGAAGAGTTTATAACTTGGGACAACGGAATGAAGCTTGGTTATTTTAATGACTTTTTTATATACGCCGAGCTTGGCTTAGATCTGTTCGAACTCGCCTTTAAAAACGATAGAGGCGATAACACCTACCAAATAGAAAAATCGAACAACGACATAGACGGCTACGCAGGTATAGGAGCGGGTTATCATTTTAAGCCATTTAAAATAGAAGTATTTACTCGAGCACGCCAAATAGATGGCGACTACTGGGAAGCACAAGAACATATTTACAGCGGTGTGCAACTCAGCTTTACCTTTTAATTGCCCTTTTGTTTTATAAGAAAAATAAAAAGCGTGTGAAATACAGCTATTTCACACGCTTTTTTAAAAATTACATTTAACAGGTTTAGTCTAACCGATTTATATTTAACGGATAGTTTTGGCTACTTTACCAATACTCAAACCCTGAATTAAAATAGAAAACACCACAACCGCATAAGTCAGAGCCAACAAAATATCGCGCTCGTTCCCATCAGGTAATTGCAATACCAGAGCAACCGAAATACCACCACGCAAGCCACCCCAGGTTAAAACTTTCCATGCGCCAGATGGCAACTCTAATTGCTTATTAAATGTAGTGGTTGTTATACCCACAACGATTAAACGTGCGAGTAATGCTATTAAAATAGTTAAGCCACCAGCAATAAACAAATTACTCGAAAATGCAATCATAACTACTTCAAGCCCTATGAGTACAAATAAAATGGCATTTAAAATTTCGTCAATTAGCTCCCAAAACAAATCAACGTAATGGCGTGTTTTGTCGCTCATAGCCATACTACGACCATGATTGCCCACCATTAACCCCATCATTACCATTGCAAGTGGGCCCGACAAATGCCAATGGCTAGCAAGTGCATAGCCACCAATAACGCCCGCTAAAGTAAGTAGTACTTCTTCTTGGTAACTATCAATACTTTTGAGTAAGTAATATAAAATACCACCTAATACCAAACCAAAAACAATACCGCCACCGGCTTCAACCGCCAGCGTGTGCGCTACATAATAAGTTGTAGGAATATCACCACTTGATAAAACACCCAATAAAAGCACAAAAATAACCACGCCTATACCATCGTTAAACAACGATTCACCCGCAATCACGGTTTCAATACTTTTAGGCGCACCCGCAGATTGTAAAATACCCATTACCGCAATCGGATCGGTTGGCGAAATTAATGCGCCAAACAGTAAACACCAAATAAACGCTAAATCAAAACCAAGCAAAGGAAGTACTAAATAAAGCGCGCCTGCAATAATAACCGTAGATAGCAACGTACCAACGCAGGCCAAAATACCTATTGGTAATTTATAGCGTCTTAAATCGCTAACATTTACGTGCAGCGCCCCTGCAAAAAGCAGCATAGAGAGCATGCCATCAAGCAAAACTTCAGTAAAATCTAACTGATCGAGCAAGCTCACTTCGTAATCTATAAGATCATCAAACCCTAAAAAGCCCAAAAATATAGCGCCGATAGATAAAAGCATCGAAATAACCATTACGCCAATGGTTGTTGGCAACCCAATAAAGCGATGGTTTACATAGGTGAGTAACGCGGTAATTGATAAAAATATCGCACTTATTTCAAGTACGCTTAGGCTGGTTCCTGGTGCCATGGTTTAAATCTCAATATTTATTTAATGATGCCTTGCTCATAATAAGCAAAGCAGAAAGGTTATTATTTTTTATACGGTTATCTCATATTATATTCGTGTAGCCTAAACAAGCATACCCAAAATATTAATTATAAATACACACCCTACTCTATTAACGTATTTAAAGTATTAACTCACGCGTTAAATAAAACAAAAAAGCCCATGTTAGGAATTAACCTAACATGGGCTTTTTTACTCTCGCTATTTTATAACATGCTTTTGGTAAGCACTTTATAAAGTGTTTATAAAGAAAGCTCTTCTTTAGCGCGAGTTAAGTTGTGCGATACCATTGTACTTGTAGACATTTCATTTGCTTCGTATAAATCAGCAAGGCCTGCAGTGTCGTTATTCGCTTTTAAACGTGCAACACCACGGTTGCTTAATGCAAACGATGTAAGTTGGCGTACTTTAAATTTAGGGCCATCTGCGTCTTTTAAAAGCGCGATTGCTTTAGTACAAATTGCTTCAGCTTCAGCGTAATTTTTTGACTTAACATTCAGTGCGCAGCTATTAAATGATTGCTCAAGTGGCTGTGGCGCTGTTGCAGTTTCAATAACCATTAATTTGTAATCACTTTGCTCAGCCATTGCAGCAGCTGAACATGTAAGTAGTGAGCTAAGAGCGATAGTTTTGATAAGAGTAAGTTTCATGGTCGTAGTCCTGTTGGTTAAGCCGTGCTTGTTGCCGACAACTGAACTTTAGAGAATTAACACAAAAACGACAAACGATTAAAACAAACCTAATAAGTGAATAAATCTAATCTATAGACTTTAGTCTAATGCATTGCATAAAGCTGATGCTCGCTTTACGCAACACAATTCAAATATCTATGGTTTAACACAAAAGTTGATTACAATATGGACGATTATTCTACCTTCCGTACTTCCATCTATCTCAACATAATTGTGCCCCACTTTAAGTACTGATTTATCTGTGTACATACGAGTTAGATCTCTAAAGGCATCAAAATTTTTCTGATATTTGTCCCAAAAACTATCGAAATTATTAACTTTTGCATAGGTGATTAAAAAGTCGAATGGGTTACCTTGTGTATTATAGTTATTTATAAGCTTGTCATAGTGAGTTTTAATTGTCTTTTTTACTACACTGTTCAAGCACATGGCTTCTATAAGTGTAGCTTGTTGACCAAATTGATTCATCATGACTAAATCACGTTCACCCACACCCACTCCACTACCACTGAAACCACCCCTTGACTGATCTTTTATAGAATAGCCACTCGAAGTAAGAGATTCTCTCAACCTATCATTTATATCGTCTTCTTTTTCATTCATTATTTTAGAGCTAAAGTCAGTAAGTCTAAGAAGAACGTTTATAATGACATGACTTAAGCTCTGGATACTGTAAGAAAGCTCAGGTGTTTTATATAACCCAAGAAGTTGATCTACTTCAACATCAATATCATCAACCTCCCCAGTTTCAGGATAATTGACTTCAACTTCAATAGTCTTTTTTCCTTTTTTATGAGCACGTTCAACTTTTTCGTAAGCCACATAACCTATAGGCGTTATAAAGTTATTACCATAGATCGTTATCTCTTCTTTGTAAGGGAGTGCATTATTCTCATTTGCTTGTACTTGTGAATGTTCTATCTTTTTTAAATTTGATCGCAGCCATTGCAATAATGCTCTCGCATCTTCATCTCTTGTTGATAAATAAACATCGATACATTGATTGGGTTCATCCGAAATAATTACACCTTGGCATTCACCGTGGGCCAAAAATAGTCCATGCCTCCAATACTTAGTTGTGTTCTCGTCAACATATGAATGCATTCGGACTATAAGTTGAGGTAATACATTTGATTTTAATAAACCAACCCTATGATAATTAAACCTTATATTTAATCCTTGTTTATAACGCGTTTTGTCAAATTCAGGCATTACAGAAGGAAGTCTCATTGGTATTAACAAGTCAGAGCTTGATGATAAACGAAAGCCTAATTCGAACTTAATTAATAAATCAATAAGCCATTGCTGCTGGGGATGTGAATAACCTTCTTTTAAAATTTCACTTATGGCTTCCTCGGTATATAGCCCGGGATTTTTGGCGGGGCTTCTGACTATTTTATAAACTGCGTTTGTCACCCATTCAGGCTTCAATATCTGCGTAAGTTTTAACCTAAAGTCATTTGGGTAAGCAATAACAGTTCCTATACTGTTTAAAATTTTAAGTAATGCAGTTTGCAAAGGAGAACCCAGTACACCTGCTTTTTGACACTCATTCTCATAAATGTTTTTTTCAATAACATTATGTGTTTCTTTAAATGTCTCCATGGCACTTTTTACAATGTGCCAACTTTCAGGTATCTGCCTCTCAATACCAGGTAGTTTTGGTAGCTGTCTTGAAATAGACTGATTTAACTTATCTATTGAATCACCTATTTTGAACTTAACATCCTCAGATAGAGAATTTAAATTGCACGCACTTGTATAAATTACATTAACCACCTGAAAAGTATTTTGATACCTTTGCAGATCAAACTGATAGTTCAAATTTTGGTCGCAATGATTTACTACTACAATTATAGGAGAATTTTCACTATAACTCTTAATTGTATTAAACCAATGTAAATCTCTGGCTTGGTTATCTTCTTTTTGAGCATCTATAACGTAAAGGTATAGGCTGCGTTCGGTCAAAAAAAACTGATGAGTTTGATGAGTAAGCTCTTGCCCTGCAAAATCCCAAATATGAGCTTTGTATTCATTAAAATCTAAACTCGATATATCAATTCCCTGTGTAGAAGTCTGGTTCTCATTATGTTGATTACCAAGCAGCCTATTTATAATTGATGTTTTGCCAACTCTCTCATCACCAACAACTAAGACCTTTGCCTGTTTCAATGGGGAGGATTTACTGTTTTGAATTGCTAGTAATGTTTGTATCTTCTCTTTAGGGTTAAGCTCGTGAAAAGAAAGATCTGGTATAGGTAACAAATTATCTTCAATATCAAACATAAACAGACTTTCTAATTTTAATAAACTATCTGGTAACTTTTTAATTCTATTACTTGAAAGTTTTAAAAACTCTAACCCCTCAGAATATCCGATTACCTCAGGTATAGCATTTATACTGTTATTGTTAGCCACTAAAATAGCTAAGCTTTTTAGTTCGAGAATTTCAGTGGGTAATGCTGATAAACGATTAAAGCTTATATCCAGTACAGTAATTTTTTTCAGTACAGCTATATCAGGGGGGATTACTTCAATACAATTAGTATTTAAATCTAAATGCTCCAAATTTATCAAGTTGAAAATTATTTTAGGAAAAATAGAAAACTTATTTTTTTCTAACGTTAGGCTTTTTAAATTTATTAGATTTGATATATTCTTCGGTAATTCACATATTTGATTATTTGAAATATCTAAATGTTCTAATAAACCTAAATTACAAATATTTTCTGAAATTTCTTTTAGCTGTAGATTAATGAGCCTTAAAATTGTTAACCCTGTAATTGAAAAAACTTCGTCTGGAACATCCTTAAGATTAAAACCTTCTAAATGTAAAACCTTTAAATATTTACACTTCAATATTAAATCCCAGTCTAAATTGGATTCTTCATTAGACTTTAATATTAAACCAGTAAGCTCACCTTTATTATTAACTGAAAAAGCACCGTCCTTATCGTCAATGGGAAAATTTGTGTACTCATAATCATAGGCTTTTGTAGAATCGCTTAATTGAAATAAACTTTGCACCAAAGGTAAAAAATCTTTTTTAATTTTTGGTAAATTATCTTTAGTATTTAATTCATCGGTCATATTTTTGCTGTCCTTAGTTTTCGTATTTTGAATATACCAGAACATGAAAAAAGAAACTAATAGGTTAATCTTTTGCTTACGACGTACCCATAAGCCAACACATTTCTCAGCCAAACCTATAAACTCCCTCGCCCATATGCCATAATCTAAATAATTCATTATTTTAGTAACTTGGCGCGCATTTAGGCGTTTTTAAGTTAACTACTCAGGGTTATCAGCATGGCATATCAAGAGCAAAATCAAGCAACAATCTATTGGCACGACTATGAGACGTGGGGGGCGAGCCCTCAAAAGGATAAGCCGAGCCAATTTGCCGGTGTTCGTACCGATCTTGATTTAAATATTATTGGCGAGCCGCTTATTGAATATTGTAAGCCGCAAGCGGATTACTTACCTCACCCTGAGGCGTGTTTAATTACGGGTATTACGCCACAAGTGGCGATGAAAAAAGGCTTGGTTGAGGCTGAGTTTATAGCAAAAATTCATGCCGAATTTAGCGTACCAAACACCTGTGTTGCCGGTTACAACAGTATTCGGTTTGATGACGAAGTAAGCCGTTATAGCTTTTACCGTAATTTTTACGACCCATACGAGCGCGAATACAAAAATAACAATAGCCGATGGGATATTATTGATTTAGTACGTGCTTGTTATGCGCTACGCCCTGAAGGGATTGAATGGCCGTTAAAAGAAGATGGCAGCCCAAGCTTTAAGCTAGAGCATTTAACCGTAGCCAATGGTATTGAACACGCCGCGGCGCACGATGCGCTAAGCGATGTAACCGCCACTATTGCACTGGCTAAGCTAATAAAAGAAAAGCAACCAAAGCTGTATAACTTCTTTTTTGGTTTGCGTGGCAAAAAAGCCCTTGCAGAATTGGTTGATGTTTTTAACATGACGCCGCTGGTGCATACCACGTCGCGCATACCTGCAACACAAGGCTGTACAAGCTGGGTTGCACCAATGAGCTTTCATCCGGTTAATAAAAACGCGGTTATTTGTTTTGATTTAACCCAAAACCCGCAAGTACTCATTGATTTAAACGTAGAAGAGTTACGCAAACGTTTATACACCAAACGTGTAGATTTAGCCGAGGACGATTTACCTGTTGGCTTAAAACTAGTGCATTTAAACAAGTGCCCTATTTTAGCCCCAGCTAAAACATTATTGCCTGAAAACGCCGCCCGCCTTGGGATTGACCGCGAGCAGTGCTTAGCTAATTTAGCTATTTTAAAAGCCAATACCGACCTTCGCGATAAAGTAACCGAAGTGTTTAACGAGCAAGGCGATTACAGCGCAACCACTAACGTTGACTACTTACTTTACGATGGGTTTACAAGCCATGCTGATAAAGCTAAATTTGCGATTATTCGTGATGCAAAACCAGATGAATTGGCTGGGTTGAAGTTAGACTTTGAAGATAAAAAGTTTAATACCTTGTTGTTTAGATACCGCGCCCGTAACTGGCCTGAAACGCTAAACCAGCAAGAGCTTGACCAATGGCGCCAGTATTGCCAAAACAAGTTAATGCACGGGGAAGATCAACCATCGATTAACGCGCAAGATTTTATGATCACCCTTGAAAACTTAGCGCATGAGCATGACGACAGCGAAAAAAATCTTACAATTTTAAAGGCGCTATATAACTACGCTCAAAGCATGTAATTTGGTTTAGACGTACTTATACAACGCATATAAAAGCGCGACGCTATAGTAATTTAAGCGCCGCGTTTTTTGTTTGAATTTTTATGGGCTTCGCCCATCACGCAAGCAAGCTTAGCGTCTACAAAACAGGCGTAAATTTATACTCCGGCGGTAAACGTAGAGCTTGCTCACGTGAAAAGCACAGCTTTTAATTACTTAAATAAAACTCTATTCACAAAGAGAAGCGAATGAGGAGTAAATAAGTAAACATAAAAACAATAATTTTTTAGATCTATCACTGCCTCTAAAAGCGCAGCGCCTCTAAACCTCTTTGTGAGTAAGTCACTTTTACGGGCTTTGCCCGTCACGCAAGCAAGCTTCGCGTCTACAAAGTAAAACTCATATCGACACTTTGGCGGTAGACGTCGAGCTTGCTCACGTGAAAAGCGCAGCTTTTAATTGCTTAAATAAAACTCTATTCACAAAGAGAAGCGAATGAGGAGTAAATGAGAAGACATAAAAACAATAATCTTTTGATCTATCACTGCCTCTAAAAGCGCAGCGCCTCATAACCTCATTGTGAATAAATCTTACGGGCTTTTCCCGTCACGCAAGCAAGCTTCGCGTCTACAAAGTAAAACTGATATCTACACTTTGACGTAGAGCTTGCTCACGTGAAAAGCACAGCTTTTAATTACTTAAATAAAACTCTATTCACAAAGAGAAGCGAATGAGAAATAAATAAGTAAACATAAAAGCAACAACCGTTTTAGACTTATTACGGCCTCTAAAAGCGCAGCGCCTCATAACCTCTTTGTGAATAAATTACTTTACGGGCTTTGCCCGTCACGCAAGCAGCTTCACGTCTATAAAAACAACCATAAATCTATATTTTGGGGTAAACGTAGAGCTTGCTCACGTGAAAAGCGCGGCTTTTAATTGCTTAAATAAAACTCCATTCACAAAGAGAAGCGAATAAGGAGTAAATGAGCAAACATAAAACCAACAATAATCTTTTTTATCTATCACTGCCTCTAAAAGCGCAGCGACTCATAACCTCTTTGTGAATAAATCACTTTACGGGCTTTGCTCGTCACGCAAGCAAGCTTGCAGTCTACATCGACATACTCAACGTAAACGTTATTTTTTATGCAGTGCTTCAATGCGTGCTAGTAAGCTTGAGGTGTCGTATCTGCCGCCGCCGAGAGCTTGTACGTCGGCGTAGTATTGATCGACTGTTGCGGTCATTGGTAAAGTAGCGCCGTTGTTTTTAGCTTCATCGAGTGCAATGCCTAAATCTTTACGCATCCAATCTACGGCAAAACCAAACTCGTATTCACCCGCCCACATTGTTTTATAACGGTTTTCCATTTGCCACGAACCGGCAGCACCTTTAGATATTGTTTCTATTACTTTTTCACCATCAAGCCCAGCTTGCTTGGCAAAATGTAAGCCTTCAGCTAAACCTTGCACTGCGCCAGCAATACAAATTTGATTAACCATTTTACAAAGTTGTCCCGAGCCAACGCCGCCTAGTAATTGGCTAAAACGACTAAATGCCGCCATAACTGGCTGCACTTTAGCAAATACGGCTTCGCTACCACCCGCCATAACTGTTAATACGCCGTTTTCGGCGCCAGCTTGTCCGCCCGATACAGGCGCATCTATAAAGTCGATATTTTGCAGAGCCGCTTTTGCAGCCACTTCGCGGGCTACTTCGGCAGAGGTTGTGGTGTGATCTACCAAAATAGTGTGCGGTAACATGCCCGCTAACACGCCATCGTCGCCATACACTACTGAGCGTAAATCGTCATCATTACCAACACACATAAATACGATGTCGGCATTATTGGCAGCTTCGCGCGGGGTTGGTGCAAAGCTTCCTGAATGTTCTGCAGTCCACGCTTGTGCTTTAGCTTGAGTGCGGTTATAAACGCATACGCTGTATCCTGCTTTTGCTAAATGCCCCGCCATTGGGTAACCCATTACGCCTAAACCTATAAATGCGACTTTCATTGACATAAAAATGACCTATTAAACTGATAACTTAGAAACTAGACCTCAATTATGTCAACCGGTCGATAAAAAAGCGAATGAAAGTCTTTATAAAATTTCCTTAGCGGGAAAGGTAAGTAGGTAACCTATGGACAGTATTTATCAATTTAATGCACCACTTTTTAACAGCGAAAATTTTTCTCTTAGCCAGTTACAGGGCAAAACCGTTCTTATTGTTAATACAGCGAGTAAGTGTAATTTTTCGGTGCAATTAAACGCGCTCGAAAAGCTCTATCAGCAATACAAAAGCAATGGTTTTACTGTACTTGCGTTTCCCTGTAACCAGTTTGGCCAAAATGAGCCGCTTGATAATTTAGCCATTAAAGACTTTTACCAAGAGCAATTTAATGTCTCGTTTGAGGTGTTTGGTAAGGTAATGGTAAACGGGCCAGAAACACATCCGTTGTTTAATTATTTAAAGTCGCATACGCGGGGTATTTCGCAAAATCGTGCAATTAAGTGGAATTTCACTAAGTTTTTAATTAACTCGCAAGGGCAACTTGTTGCACGCTATGCACCACGTACTAAGCCTGAAACACTTAAACAAGTAATAGAAAGCAACCTACTGCAAGCCGCAAAGTTAAGCGCTGCTAGAGGTGGTAAAAAAGTATCGTCAAAAATACCTTTGTTTACGTCGGCTAAGGCATAAATTAGGGCTTAATTTAAATCAATAAAATGCGTGTTACTAAAGCACAGGTTTATAAAGTAGTTTATTGTATTAGTAATAAATAATACTCCTTAAGCGTCGAGGCTATTACCATGAACATTGCTTTTTTTAGTACTCAAAAGTACGAACTGCCTTTTTTTGAACAAAGTACACGCGGTCACCGCGATATAAAAATAACGTATTTTGAACAAGCCCTGAGCGAACAAACGGCTATTTTAGCAAACGGGTTTGATGCCATATGCGTATTTGTTAACGACACTGTAAACGCCACTGTTATTGAACAATTGGCAAGCCAAGGCATAAATACTATTTTGCTACGTTGTGCAGGATTTAATAATGTTGATTTACCTGCAGCAAAAGCACATAAAATTAAAGTATTACGTGTTCCTGCTTACAGCCCTGAGGCCGTAGCCGAGCATTGTATTGCACTTATGCTAACGCTTAGCCGCAAAACGCATAAAGCGTATAACCGTGTACGCGAAGACAACTTTGATTTAAACGGATTACTAGGTTTTAACTTGCACAACAAAACCGTGGGTATTGTAGGTTGCGGTAAAATTGGCCTTGCGCTGTGCAGCATTTTAAATGGCTTTGGCGCTAAAGTATTAGTGTGCGACCCATACGCGCAACCTGGCAATTATACAATTACCGATATAGACACCTTACTTAGCCAAAGCGATGTGATCTCTTTACATTGCCCACTGAACGAGCAAACTCATCATTTAATAAATGATGAGGCATTTAGTAAAATGAAAACCGGCGTTATGTTAATTAATACTTCACGCGGTGCATTACTTGATAGTAGCGCGTGTATTAGCGCGCTTAAAACTAAAAAGCTAGGTTACCTGGGACTTGACGTTTACGAGCAAGAGTCGGAGCTATTTTTTAAAAACCACAGCGACGAAATAAATCAAGACGATATATTCTCGCGCTTAGTGAGTTTTAAAAATGTTTTAGTGACGGGTCATCAGGGCTTTTTTACGCAAGAAGCACTTACCGAAATAGCAAACACAACCGTATTTAACGCGCTTGAAGTAAGTGAAGGTAGGCCTCTAACTAATGAGGTTTTATAAAGACCTAAGCTATACCTAGATAACAGGCACAAAAAAAGCGAATAAGGTGAGCCCTATTCGCTTTTTTTGTTTAAAAATTCACTTTAAATAGAGCTTAACCAAACGCAACATTTGCAAATACCAAGGTCATTAATATTGGGCAAACAAAACGAATATACTGAGCAAACCAGTAATGTACGCCGGTTGTTGCTTGGTGTAATTTATTACCACGCTGCCACATCCACCCTACTGTAATAAAGTAAAACAAGCCCATAAGCGGCAATTGGTATTGAGTAAATAGCATAATAACTAAGCCAAATAACCAATCAAAATTTAGTATAATCGCGCTTGCACACACAAGTACAACGGCGCTTACCGCCCACGTTGCTTTGGTGCGGCTAACGTTGTGGTTTTCGACTAAAAACGCCACCGGAATCTCAGTTGTCGATATAGTTGACGTAACCGATGCGATAGACATTAATACAAAAAACAGTAAACCCACTAATAAACCAATTTCGCCCATGGTGCTAAATAGCGCAGGTAAAATAGCAAAAATAAGTTGCCCTTCGCCAATCAGTTTACCGCCACTAAATACCTCTACACCGTTATGCTGCGCCACATAAATAGCAGGAATAATAAGTAACCCCGCTAAAAAAGCAACGCTGGTATCGAGTAAGGCAACACCGGCTGTGAGCTTTGGTAAATTAGCATCTGGCTGTAAATACGATCCGTAAATCATCATACAACCCACACCTAACGAGAGCGAAAAGAACGCTTGCCCCATTGCGGCAATAATCAAATTAGGGTCGAGTATTTGGCTAAAATCAGGAATTAAATACGCGGCAAAGCCTTCACTTGCGCCATCGAGTGTTGCAATGTAGGCAATTAAACCAACAAGCAATACGAGTAGCAGTGGCATTAAACGGCGCGACCAGGTTTCGATTCCTGATTTAACCCCTTTTAAAATAATACTGGCGGTTAAAATAAGCATAAGCGGCGTAAATACAAAATTACGCAGCACTGAGTCGCTATGTAAAAATTCGCTTGCGCCTGTGAAACCTAAAAAGGTCGTTATGGGTTCAATAGCGTAGGAGAGCATCCACCCTGCTACTATTGAGTAAAAACTTAGCATAACAACCGCGCCCGCAAGACCAATATAACCTGCTGTTGCGCCTACTTTGCGGTTAGTGCTTTGCCATGCATCGCCCAATGCTTTTACCGGGTTAGCTTGTGCTTTGTGACCTAAATAAAGTTCGGTATACAGCGCAGGGAGCGCAAGTAAAAATATAACAATAAAATAAACCAGTAAAAAAGCGCCGCCGCCATGGTTGGCCGCTTGCGTAGGAAAACCCCAAATATTACCTAAACCCACTGCTGCGCCAGCAGCGGCTAAAACAAAACCAAGTCGGCTTTGAAACCCATCACGCACTTGTGCCATACATCTACAAATCTGTTATTATTTTGATTATTGTGAATTAAACCATATTTCATGCCAGCTGAGTAATAAAATTGTACCCAGCCTTTATTAGTGGCGTTAACCGCTCACAATATCAGCGACTTCTTTTGCTTTAGGGCTTTTATGACTGGACACTATTTTAAAAACGCCTTGAGTATTACTTCAACTCAATTGGCAAACTTGTCTTTAGCGAGTAACAGTATTTTATTATTTAATGCTAAAACACTTGAGCTTAGTGACTTTAATTTGCCCGATTGCTTAAGCCCATTTGAATTAACTATTATAAACCGCCGTAAAAGCCCGCCAGCTAAGCAAGAGTATTTAGCGACGCGGTTATTGTTAAAACACCTTATTAAAGTAGCGCAGCCGCAACATGCGCACGTGGCGCTTAATAAAATGAGTACCGAATTTGACGAGGCAAGCTCAAAGCTGCAAATACATGTAAGTGATGATGTTATTAATACCTGTATTTCGCACTCGCATGGTTTAGTTGGGGTAGCGCTAAATCTTGATAAAAGTGAGTTTGGTTTTGATATTGAAAAAGTAAGCCTAAAGCGCCCGTTTGAAAAGCTCGCTAAGCATTTTTACCATAATGATGAAATTACACTTATTACCGAGCCCACTAATACCCAAGCCCAAGCAGATACGTTTTTTAGAATTTGGACATTAAAAGAGTCACTTGCTAAAGCCACCAGCCGCCCTATTGCAAAATTACTTAGCCCTAATGTGTTTGACGAATTACATAGTGCAAAGCTGAGTGCTAGCAGTAATAACGTTACTGTAGTTGATAGTAGTAACAGCAATGTTTGTTTTGATGTGAGTGTGGTGCATAAAAAAAGCATCGACTGGCGATGCTTTTTATTAACCGACTTTGTTAAGTAATTTTGTTAAGTAACTTTACTAGGTGATTTTACTAGGTAACTTTACTAGGTGATTTTCCTGAATAACGATTACTTACGCAGCAAAATCATTTTCTAATAAACGGCTATGAATAGACTGTACTACGTTATCTGACTCAGTTTGCTCTACTAAAAAGCACAGGTTGTGCTTACTAGCACCGTGACAAATTAATCGAATGTTAAAGTCTTTTAGTACACTCATTAAGTTCATTTCGTGTTGGCGTAATTGAATCTCAGAGCCAATAAGTGCCACCAGTGTTAGGTTGTTTTCTACCGAAACATGGCAAAACTCTGCAAGCTTATCTAGGCATTCTTGATCGAGCTCTGGGCGCGATGCGTTCTGCGCGTTATCAAGGGTTATAGCTACGCTGATTTCTGATGTAGTTACCAAATCTACCGATATATTATATTCGCTTAATAGTGTAAATACGCGTGCTAAAAAGCCGCTTGCTAGGAGCATTTCTGGGCTTTTAAGCGTAAGCAATATTTGGTTTTTACGTTGCGTTACTGCGCGTATACCTGGTTGCTGCGATTTTTCGCGCTCAATCCATGTACCGCCACGCTCTGGCTCGCGGCTAGAGCCTACAAATACATTAATGTGGCTACGGCTCGCTGGTAAAATAGTTGCTGGGTGCAATACTTTTGCGCCAAAGGTCGCCATTTCAGCGGCTTCGTCAAAACTTAAACGAGCAATGGGTGTCGCTTTTGCGCATAAACGCGGGTCGGTGCTAAAAATACCCACTACGTCGGTCCAAATATGCACGCTTTTAGCGTTGATTGCTTCAGCTAATAATGCAGCGCTATAGTCAGAACCACCACGTCCAAGCGTTGTTGTTTGACCGTATTCGTCACTGCCAATAAAGCCCTGAGTCACAATTACTTGAGCGTCTAATAACGGGATTAAATGTTCTTTAGCGGCTTGCGCTGTGGCTGCAACATTTGGCGTTGCTTTACCAAATTGGCTGTCGGTTTTAAGCACCTTGCGCACATCAAAGCGATCGGCGTTTAAACCTTGTAAACGCAGCACTTGTGCAAACAAATACGACGACAAACGCTCACCAAAGCTAAGTAGCTCGTCGTGTTGCTGATCGGTTGTTAGTGACTCTTGAGCCAATGTTTGAAATGCTTTTAGGGTTTCGTTAAAGCCAACCGCTAAATCGGCATCTAGCGATAACTCATCTAAAATAGTTTGTTGAATAGCAAGCACACCGTTTATGTGTTCTTGGCGCTCACTTGAGGTAATACTTGGTTTGCACAGTGCAACTAAGTGGTTAGTTACGCCGGCACTAGCGCTCACGGCAACAATACGTACGCTTTTATCTGCAACAATAATTTCGCTACAGCGACTCATCGCTTCAAAGTTGGCAACACTGGTTCCGCCAAATTTGGCAACGATGTAATCTGATTTTGCGCTTAACTCTGTTTGAAGTACTGTTTGTGGCGCTGATTGGGTAGTCATTTAGTCTCCTTTCGCGGTATCCAAACCGCAATAAAACAAGAAGAACTTGGCAAAGGAATGCTTAAAGATAAGTCCACTGCCAGAAGCTCTCCACCTATATTGGTGACAGTTTTGAGGATTCAGCCCCATAAACCGAAAAACAATGACGACGTATCATTATTTTCCTCGGCGAGTACTTCCCTCCTTAATGATCATTGGCTTTCGTCGCCTAACATTAAGTACCTAAGTATCGCACCTCTTCTGAATGCTTTATTAACCAGTGGCTAATAAAACAAAACCCCACTAAGTAGCGGGGCTTTGAAAGTTATCGTTTAGACGTCTAGCTGTCAAGCATTTAATAATTTATGAGTTAAATAAAACTGCCCATGTAATAAGAGCCTGCATAACCTACGGTGTAGCAAATTAATAAATGCAGCGATAAACGCAAGTAGCTCATAAAGGTAAGCGCTTTAACTTTGCTCATGGCAATAATACCCGCAGCCGACCCAATGATAAGCATTGAACCGCCCACGCCCGTTGCATAAGTAAACGACAACCAGTGTTGTTGGCTCATTACTATATCGGCTTTTAATAAAGCAGCAGTAAGCGGTACGTTATCGACCCCTGCTGATAATATGCCCATTAAGTAGTTTGCGTACTCAGGTGCCATTACCGTGTATAGGTCGGTAAATTTACTTAGCATACCAATTTCTTTAAGTGCGCCTACAAGTAAAAGTACACCTACAAAAAACAATAATGTGTCGTATTCTATATCGCGAACAAAATCGATTATGTCTTTGTTTATGTCTTTTTTGCGCATTAAAAATTGCGCTACTAAAAACATCACTGATAAGCCAAACAAGAAGGTTAATAAAGGCGGTACGCTGTAAACTACACTCAGCATAAGTGTGCTCACTACGGTAGATAAAAATATAACAGCGATGGTAATGTCGGTTTTTTCAATGCGGGTTTTACCTGCACCAGCAAACTCAACACGCCCTTTCATACCGATAGATAGTAACGCGGCTAGCAGCATAACGCTTGCAAGTGCTGGCGCTATAAGTAGTAATAAATGAGCAATGGTTACTTTGCCATCTAAAAATATCATTAGTGTGGTTACGTCACCTGTTATTAGCGATACCCCACCTGAGTTAACCCCAAACACAATAAGCGTGGCGTATTTAATGAGCTTTTTAGGTTCAAGTTTTAACGACATAACAACCGCAAGCGATATAAGCGTAGCTGTTACGTTGTCTGAAATCGACGAAAACAAAAATGCAAAACCACCCACTAAAAACATGAGCTTTTTTTCGCTAATACTTTTTGGCATAACGCGGTGAACAATGTTTTCTATAAACCCCTTTGAATTTAAATACGCTACAAAGGTCATTGCAGCCATTAAAAATAACCATAACGAGGCAATTTCTAAAATATTTTCATTTAAAAGGTGTTGAATCGTATCGGGCCTTTGCCCGTGTAGAGGGTATATAAAAAGAAGAATCCAGCAAAGCGTACCAAAAAACAGCGTGGTTTTAGCTTTATTGACATGGATTATATCTTCTATAACGATCAGTAAAAATGCAATCGCTATCAGGGTTAGAATAATCGAGGAAACCATGGTAGTTAAACAACCTTTGATATAGTTTTAAAGAACACACAAATAACATTCCATTTCATGTGCCTATTTTCGGCGCGAATTTTAGCACTGCCTCTATGCAAAAACTATTATTAAATGGTCTTAAAAACGAATACTATATACAGACAAGGTTAATTAAAAATACGTAATAATGAGTCTTCTAAAAGAACTCAATAATAAAATACTAGGATGTTGTAACCTCTTATGATCCCAGCTAAAAAGCTGCTAAACACCATAACCGAACATTGGGGTGTATTAGAGCTATTATTTAAACGTTTTAAAATGGCTGACTTTAGCCTAAAAGACGTACAAAATGCGATTAAGCAAAAGCAGCCCACGTGGTCAAACGAACGCATTTATAAAGAAACAAATCGTTTGTTAAACCAAGATATTTTAATTCCACTGGCTAAATCCTCTCAGCTTGAAATAAATCGTGCCATTGCCGACTTTGCTACGTTTTTACTGCAAGAAGAGCATTTAGGTTTAGCGCAAGAAATTAGCGTATTAGTCGACGACCTTGCACGTTTAGGTAATCGCCTAGATAACGCTGGCGAAATAGAAGACTTTGACGATTTACGCCGCTACAGCCGCATTATGGATGATCGGGTGCGTAAAATAATGAAGCTATACGCACACAACGAAAACGCTATTTTAAATATTGTTGAACAAGCTAAATCTAATAATGCGGTGCAATCGCTGCAAAAGCGTTATAAAGCGGTAATAGAAGCGTTTGACGAATACATAGAGCCAATGCTTGAAATGGTTGATATTCGCGGTGAATTTCATGCATGTTTTACCCTCATTGAAGAGCAAATAAGTAAGCAAATACTGCACATTGAGCGCTCAGGTAAAGCGTACAACGACAAACGCATGCTTGAGCAATTACGTACCCGTATACTCGAAATGCATTTAGTGGGTCGAGAAAGCTTACGTAAAAGTGCCGACATGCTTATGCCGCTACGCGAAGAGTTACGCCGTAATAACTTAATTACTCGCCAAGCAGCCAAAGTACTTGGGCTTGTGCGCAAAAATGGCGTAGACAACATGCTAAGTGCTGTACAGCCACATTTTGTGAGCGACGCGCAGCGATATTCGCTTGGTCAGCAACGTCATATTGTGGCTTACATGGCAAGCTTGGTTGAATTTGAACACGAAGAATACCAATTGCCTGACCAGCAAGACGTGCCTGCATTTGTTACGCCTAATATTCCTGACTACAACGATGTTAAAACCAGCTTTGCTAAGCGCTTTAATAAAAAACGCAAAAAGCCGCAGCCCTTGCTGCAATTTTTAGACGAAAGCTACCCAAATCTCGATGCCGACGAAATGCTATTTTTGTATCAAAAATTAGTCAGCGACAGCGATATTAAAATAATTCAAAGCGATGAAAAAGCCCGCGTAAAAATTGCCGGTCAGCACTTTTCTTTATATCCATTTAATTCAGAGCCTCAGCCAGATTCAAAGGCAGGTAAATAAACCATGACACACATAAACTTAGACGAGCTAACCCACCTACAAGCCATTAATAAAAAATTAGTAGCGGGTTATCACATTTGCGAGCAAGACAACGTAATGTGGCAAGAGCTTGACCAACACATAGAAGACTACACCGCCCTATTTACCGCTTTAGGTAACGATTTAAAACGCGACAGCCGTGGCTTTTATTATTTTGGTAGCGACGAAAGCACACCCAATATGGGCAAAATATCTCGCGCTATCGCGCTCACTATTTACATTTTAATTGAGCACTACGCCAATACGGGTAAAGACCCAATGCGCGCATTGTTTGACGACGTAAACGATTTAGAGCTTATGCAAACGCTGGTGCAAATTAACAAACATTTGTTTGATCAGCTTGAGATATTTTCGGGATCTGATTTGCGCAAAGACGTTTACCTGCGCATGGTGCGCTTAGGTTTAGCCCGTGAAGTAGAAGGCGGCTTTATGCTACAAGCGCCAATTCACCGCTACATAGATGCACTCATGGAAGTAAACGAAGAAACCTACATTACAGAGGACGAGGAATGAAAAATCTATATGGACTAAGTAAACTCGCCCTACTTAACACTGCAGGCTATGCAAAATGTGTGATTCCGCTTGATAAAAGCAGCTCTATTTGCGCGCCCAATAACACAGGTAAAAGCTCAGTTATTAACGCCCTGCAGTTTCCGCTTATTAACGATTTGCGCTTAACAGAATGGGACGGACACGATTTAGATGAAACCCGTAAGTTTTATTTTTCATCCGATCAGTCGTACATTTTGCTCGAAGCTAACTTGCCTCATGGCTCGGTAGTAATAGGCGTTGCGGGACTTGGTAAAATTGCCGGTTACGCGCATCAGTACTTTTGTTATCAAGGAAAGCTTGATTTAGAGCAGTACACGCAAGGTAAAACTATTATTAAATTTACCAAGCTGTTCAACCATTTAAAATCGCTTAACTACAACCCTATTGAGCTTAAAGCACAAGAGCTAAACGCGCTACTGACTGGCGGTGCAACGCCTTTTGACGGCGACATTAACTTAAAAATGATCCCGCTTAACAATGTGCAAGACTCTTCTATTTATAAAGAAATATTTAGACGTATTCTTAACTTACACAAATTAGGCGCAAGCGACGTAAAACGCTTTATGCTACGCGTGTTTGAACGCCATATGTCAAACTCTAAGGTCGACTTTTATGAAGTATGGCGCCGCTCGTTTGATAAAGTAAATCGCTCAAAACGCGAATTAAAAGCCCTTGAGTCAATGCAAGAGCCAATAGCCGCGCTTGAATCAATGCTTGAAAACCAAACCGTGCTTAAAGGTAAATTAGCCGCATACGCACCTAAAATTGACCAAGCACTGATTGATTTTGATACCTATCAAGAATCGCAACTTAATGAGTTGGGCATTGCGCTTGAAGATATTGAGCACGAAAAACACGAGTTTGAGCAAAAGCAAAGCCTATACGTACAGCAATCGCGCGACATAGAGCGCAGACAAACACAAATTGAGCAGTGGTTTTTAGATTACGATGCGCTTAAAAGCGAATTTGAACTGGTAAATAAAGCCACTCTTAAAACCAGCCTGACTCAGTTAAAGCAAGATTACGAGTCGCTTTCGCACTCTATAACCAGCGCACAAGGGCAAAGCCTGCACACGCTTGACTACCGCATTAGCGAAACACAAAAACAAATTAAGAGCTTAAAGCTGCAACTTAAAAACCTTGAGTTTAATTTGTTTACCCGTATGCGCGAAGACCTCTCGTTAAAAGAAGTAGAAGAAATATCGCGCATTTTAAACCCAGATATTCTCTCGTTTGCGACCACCACTAATGGCGATATAACCATTGATGACGAAGACGCGTTTGGGGAGTTTTTATCGCTATTAAGTGAAAACGTTAAAGGCGGTGTATTAACGCTACCAGGTGCGAGCATTAATCTCAAAAAGCTCTCGCCTGTGCAAATGCAAAGCGGCGAAAACAAGGAGCAATTAACCGCTCAGCTAAATGCACTTGAGCATTCACTTAAAGAGTTTAAGCAACAACGCGATGTTGCAGCAAACGTTGCCGACAAGCAAAAAGAAAAAGACGCGCTATACGATGAGCTTATGAGCGCAGAGAGCGCCCTAAAACGCTTAGAGCAGTTTGATATAATGCAACAGTCGGTTGAAGCGCAAGCCATGCTAAAAGAGCAGTTATTAGCTGAGCGCGAACAAGTTGACGACTACCTGCAAGATATTCAAAAAAATAGTGGCTCAATTGCCGATCGTCGCTCGTTAATTAAATCAAAACAAGAGCAAATTAATCGCCAAACTGAGCGCTTACGCCAAGTTAAAAGCGAGCGAATTGACCACACGCTTGATTTGTACAGCGGCAAAGTGACCCCGTACATGATTGATATTGCGGTCGACTTTGATAACTTAAGCGATCTTGTTCATCACTTTAATAAAGACTGCCAAGAGCTGCGTAATTTTGACATAAACGTACGCAACACTTATTTGCATGTATATAACGCGGGTATTACTAAATTCGACAACGAAAATGACGAATACACTAAATACCAAAAGCTAATAAGCGCCTTTCATAATATTGATAACGAACGCGACGCTGTTGAACGCCAAGCACGCGTTGCGCTTACCGAAGTGGCCGCAACTATTAAAGGCTTGCGAGAAGACTTAGACCGCCTTCGCCGCGAAATGAATAGCTTTAATAAAGGCATAAGCCAGCACCGTATTTCAAACCTGCAAGCGTTTAAAATTAACGTCATACCGCGTAAAATGCTGGTTGATAGTATAGATACCATTATCAGCACGTCGCATCAGTTTGAGCAAGGTGACACACTTGATTTACTGAGCCAAGAACCGTACAGCGAAAGTGCGGTAAACGAAGCGAAAGATCACTTAATTAAACTCGCCTCAGATAAAGCGGGTTTAACGCTTACCGATTTATTTGATATTCGATTTGAAGTAGTTAACCGCGCAGGTGAAACAGAGCACTTTGAAAAAATAGATTCGGCGGGTTCAAACGGCACACGTATTACGATTAAGTTATTGTGTGGCATGTTGTTTATTCGTTACTTATTGAGTGACCAGGAACAAAACCTATACCGTATACCTATTTACATAGATGAAGCGGCCGACATTGACCCACAAAATCAAAAAGCAATTATAGAAACCGCACTAAGCTTTGGTTTTGTGCCTATATTTGCCTCAGTTAAACCACAAATAAGTTGTGACTACATTGTGCCTATTCGCTCGGTAAAAGACGGTGCACAAAACTGGGTAGATGAAAAAGATTGGATTGAAGTTGAACACAATTAATTGGCCGTTAAGGCAAACCAACTAAACTAAAATATAGGACGTTTAAATAATACACATTTAAACTATGTGTGTTATTTTAAATTAATGCATTTTATTGGAGCAAACGTAATGAAAAATATACTTATTGTTGCAGCGCTAGCACTTCTTACAGCCTGTACACAAACCCCAGATTGGGATTACGATAAATCAGCTAACTTTAGTAATTTTAAAACATTTGCTTGGGTAGAAAACGCCAGCCTAACTAAAGACACAAATAACTATCAAATTAATGGCCTAATGGAAAAGCGTGTTCGCACTGCCGTTAATGCAGAATTGAGCCAAACACTAGGTATGAGCTTAGTTGATGCAGCGCAAGCTGATGTACTTGTTAACTATCATGCATCGGTAGATAAAGAGCTTGAAGTAGATAACTTCAATATAAACTACCGCCCGCATTGGGGTTATTGGGGTACTGGTTTTCAACGCGATACAACTGCGCGTGAATACGAAGTGGGTACACTGATTATTGATATTGTAGACCGTGAATCTAACCAGCTAGTATGGCGCGGCGCAAAAGAAGGTCGATTAAAGAAAAATCAATCGCCAGAACAACGTGAAACATCAATTAATAAAACAGTGAGCGAAATTTTAAGTAACTTCCCGCCGCAAAAGCAGCAGTAAGTTAAAATTAGCTATAAGTAAGTTTTAAAAGAGCTCACAGTACGTGAGCTTTTTTGTGGGTGTGTATTTTTGGAACTTTTAAAATAAAGTTATTACGAGCTGCGCTCGTCACGTCAGCAAGCTGCACGTCTACAAAAAACACCGCGTCAAACTTTACCTGTAGGCGCTAAGCTTGCTTGCGCGAGAAGCGATAGCTTCTAATTACTTACTTTTATAGGGCTATATTCAACCTTAAATTACGAGCTACGCTCGTCACGTCAGCAAGCTGCACGTCTACAAAAAACACCGGATTAAACTTTACCTGTAGGCGCTAAGCTTGCTTGCGCGAGAAGCGATAGCTTCTAATTACTTTATAGCGCTATATTCCATCTTAAATTACGAGCTGCGCTCGTCACGTCAGCAAGCTGCACGTCTACAAAAACACCGCGTTAAAGTTACGATTTATACTTATGCAGTAACTCAAGCGGTATATGACAGTAATCATCAGGGTGATTAGTTAAGCGGTCTTGATGCTCAGGATCGCTTGGCACGTAGTTAGTTAGCAGCTCGACCCCTACCACAATTTTATCAGCATCACTTCGCTGGCTTATATAATTGCTAGCGACCTTTAAATGATCTTGGCTTTTGCTATAAATGGCAGTGCGATATTTAGGGCCTACGTCATCCCCTTGTTTGTTAACGCTATACGGATCAATAATCTCAAAAAAGAAGCCAAACAGCTCGTTTAAGCTAACCTCTTTTGTACTAAATATTACTTTTACACACTCAGCATAACCGTCGTATTCGCCTTGTGTATTATCATTTTTTCCATTAGCCCGCCCTGCTTCAGTACTTATTACACCAGGTAAGTGCTTTAAAAACTCTTGCACGCCCCACAGGCAGCCACCTGCAAAGTAAATAGTATCTTGCTGTTTTATATTCATAATAAATGTGACCAAATTTGTTAAATGCATTAACTTTGCAAATGATTATCAAATGCAGTTTTTAATGAATTAATGTACAATCGCGCCAAAATCGCAGTTGTTTAATTGAATTATTTTATCACGCCTTAAAAGTGTGTTCTGAATTTAATTGTTACCGTAATTGCATATAAAAAATGAGACACACAACATGAAATGGTCACCGCACTTTATACTCCCTGCACTGCTATGCAGCGCGAGCAGTTTTGCCTACGGCGAAGCTGTAACTGATAAAACTGAAGCATCACCGGCAATCGAAAAAATAACGGTTGAGGCATCGCCCACTGCAAACACATTACCTGTAGGTACATTTGACTCTCCAGTATCTAATTTAGAGTATGACCCACGTGTTGATTTGCAATCACGTAATATTGCTGAAGCGCAAGCCGATGTAACTATACGTGGCGGTATTTTTGAAAATACCGGCTTTAGAGTTGGTAGTGCTACTTTACTTGACCCACAGTCTGGCCATTATTTTGCTGAAATTCCTATTGCACCGCAAATGCTAACCGGCCCTTATATTTTAACAGGCGCAGACAACGCGCTTAATGGTGCTAATAGCTCTGTAGGCACTGTATCGTTTGGCTGGAAACCAATTAGCACGGGCGGCAGTGTATCGGTAGGTACTGGCAAAAATGATTTTAACTTACAAAGCTTACATGCGGGTGTAAGTATGCCCCTAGAAGGTGCAAAGGATTGGAAGCTTGGCTTTGAAGGTGAGATTTCTCACTCACAAAGCGATGGCACTATTGATAACGGCGATCACGACTTTACGCGTGCATCGGGTCGCGTTCAATTAGCTGGCGCTGATTCTCAAACCGATTTGTTTTTTGGCTCACAAGATAAGTTTTTTGGCTGGCCAAATTTGTACACTCCATTTGGCGTTAACGAAACTGAAGAGTTAGAAACGCGCTTATTAATGCTAAACCATAAGCAAAATTATGCGCAGGGTAGTAACTTTGAAGTGTCGGCTTATTACCGCACACACGACGATCATTACATTTATTCTCGCGAAAATCCAAGCTCTTTTGAAGCGTTTCACAAAAGTGAAGTGAAGTCGTTAGCGCTATCGGGGCATCATGCTCAAAGCGATGTATTTGCTGTAAATTATTCAGCACAGTTTATTGACGACTCAATTGAATCTACCACGCTTGAAAACAACTTTACCTCTCGTAAGTATTATAAATTAAGCGTATTGCCTGAATACAAAATGGCGCTTGAGGATAATAAACAACTTACATTTCGTTTAGGCGCTGCGTTTGACGATACAAATAGAGACGACTCTGAACTGTCACTTATTGGTGATATAACGCTTAATACACAAAACAGCAAAGGTTTTGAGCGCACGTTTTATTTATCGTACGCAGAGGCAAGCCAAGTAGCAGGCTATACCGCCATTGGCGGAAGTGATTCAGGCGGGTTATTTAGAAGTAATTACAATCTTGAGCGCGAAACGACTAAAAGCCTAGAGCTAGGTTTATTAGTTGATGAGCAAACTTGGCAACTTAATTCGGCTATTTTTTATCGCAAAGATGACAACTTAACCGATTGGACGTTTAATTTTGATTCAAGCTCTGCGCGCTTTGCAAACCCTGTAGATATAAATACGACGGGCATTGAGTTCTTAGCAACTAAACACTTTGAAACCACCGAAATTGTAGCGAGTTACACCTACCTTCATAAATCAGAAAATTACGGTGCGGCAGATATTGACGCTAGTTTTTACGCATTAAACTTCCCTGATCACCGCCTAACACTCGGCGCAGTGTGGAATCCTACTGATATATTGCAGTTTAGAATAGATAACGAGTGGCGCAAACAGCACGAAAATGCGCTGCGCGGTAGTGACGACGATGCTTTATTTACTCATTTAACGTTAAAAATTACGCCGCCAATGCTAAAAAACTTATTTATTACTTTAGCAGCAGATAACCTATGGGGTGAATCGTTTGAAGAGATACCTGGTACACCAGGGCGAGGTGAGCAATATACGTTAAGCGCAACGTATAGTTGGTAGAATTGAGCTATCACATTCAAAGACCTGTTTATTTAAAACAGGTCTTTGAATAAATATTTAGCAAAAAATAAACGGCATACTAAATATTAAGAGCTTTGATTACTCAGCTTATATTGAACCAGAACGACATTGTCTTTTTCTTAGCTCATTATCAATTTGTAAAGGGCGACTAAGCTCATCTGTAAGAACCTGCGAAACAACCGTACCGGTTTCAACTTCTTGTATCCAGATTGATATTTTATCCCCTTCCCTTTTTCTATTTAGCATGTAGCTTTTATCAGAATCTAAATTAACGTTAAAATTAACAAAAGCTTCTTTTTGACTATTTAAAACATCAGGGTTTGAAACACTCGCCTTTACCCATAAATCATGCTCACCACTGATATACTGCTTTGGTTCAGCCCATTGTGTAGGTTTTTTGTTAAAGCACATCAAGTAGACATATTCTAGATCTACTCCCTGCTCTCTTTTAAAGTTTTCGAGTCTAAAGTGGTCTTCTTTAATATCGGTTTTAATAGGGTAAGTTTGAACAACCTAATAAAGTCACACCTAATGTAAATGCTGTAAGTAAATTTTTCATTTTTCTTTCCTTTTAAAAATTAAGATTGAACGAAATCACCTATAAATTAGATTTATAAAAAGTATCTTACAATTTCCTATATTAGCAACAAAGTTAAATATGTCTAATATTTCGCCATTAAATAAATTAACGACTGCTTTTAATAACCTTGTGAAGATTTTTATTAATAATATATTGTAAATAGATGTGTATTAAAAACGAGGATTAAGTTAGCTCTTCAAGCTCTGTAATAAGCGCTAAAGCTTGTGCATTTGTTGACCCGCACACATCAAATGTGGCGCTAAAATCACTACATACTTTAGGTCGGCTTGAATCACCAAATAACTTACATAAATTACGTTCGTCCAGCTGAATACAGCGCTCTCCGGCCTTTTTACCATTTGGCATACCTGGTATAGGCGAACTAATACTTGGCGCGATACAACATGCGCCGCAGCCTAGCCTGCAACTCATCGATTCGGTTTTCATAATATCCTCTGAATAAAACACACTTACTTTAATTCCTTTTTAGGAACGTAATTAGCCGCATGTTCAGTTGTAATGTACATATGTAATGCTTTGTTACATCTTAAAACGCCTTGTAAACACTTTATTGCGTATTATTGCTCTGTCACCACCAATTATGAAGGAATGCCTTGTGGCTACTACAAAACAAATAATACTCCCAATTGCTGTTTTAGCAGGCGGTATTGCTTTAGCTTTCGCCTTTATGGCAATGAAAAAACCACCCGAAGAAAAGCCAGAGCAAGATTTACGCCCTTTAGTTGCAACACAAAGCATACTTTTAGATTCTATAACGCTCGATGTTAAATCGTACGGCATTGTTAAACCAAAGGACCGTACCGAGCTGATAGCACAAGTTAGTGGGCAAGTTATTTCGGTATCAGATCAATTTGTTGAAGGCGCGTTTGTAAAGCAAGGCGATATTTTAGCACGAATTGATGCAAATGATTACGAGGCAGACTTTATTGAAGCGCAAGCAGGTTTAGCACAAGCAAGCTCAGCACTTGAAATAGAACGCGCACAAGCACATGTAGCAAAAGCTGAATGGGAGCGTATTAAATCGGACTCAAGCGAAGCTATTGCCTCAGAACTTTATTTACGTAAACCACAACTGGCCGAAAAACTAGCGCGTTACCGCTCTGCTCAAGCAAGTGTTAAACGTGCTAGCCGCAATCTTGAACGTACTTATATTAAAGCCCCATACGATGCCATTATTAATGAACGCACAATTAGCTTGGGTTCAGTAGTAAACCCAGGTAATAGTTTTGGTGCATTGAGTGCAACCTCAGTTGCAGAGGTACGTTTACCCGTTGCCGACCAAGAACTACAATATTTAAAAAATGGCGGCGTAGGCTCAAATGTTACATTTAACGCAGAATACGCGGGTAAGCAAACAATGTGGCAAGCCAAAGTAATTCGCACCGAAGGTGTGGTTGATCAAACAAGCCGTATGAGCTACTTGGTTGCACAACTTGCAACACCTTATGGCGATAAAACACGCCCTCTTCGTTTTGGTTCATACATTAACGCTACCATTGAAGGTCGCCCGCTTGATAACGCAATTATTGTTGCGCATCATTTAGTTAAAGATAATAAAATTGTAATTTTAAATGACGATTTAACATTATCGTTTAAAACTCTCAATATTATACGCGAACAAAACGGCATGATTATAGCCAGCCAAGGGCTAAAAAATGGCGAGCAAATTGTTACCTCAGCGCTTGAGTATCCAACTGAAGGTATGGCAGTAAAAGTTGAAGATATTGCGCCTGATAAAACTGATGTAACTCAACTTGCGCTGAAAGAGGAATAATCATGAACACTCGTGAAACAGGGTTAATAGCATGGTTTGCCCGAAATCCCGTTGCTGCCAACCTACTAATGATATTTATATTAGTGGGCGGTATTTTAATGGCGATGACCATTCGCAAACAAATGTTCCCACAGTTTGAAAGTAACTGGATAAGCGTACAAGCGGTTTACCCAGGTGCAGCCCCGCAAGAAGTTGAAGAAGGAATAACCATAAAAGTTGAGGAAAACCTCGAAGGTATTGAAGGCATTAAACGCCTAATTACTTACTCTAACCGTGGTTTTTCACAAGCGTGGATTGAAATAGAAGAACAATACAATCCACAAGAAGTACTTGATGAAATTAAAGTACAAGTTGATTCAATAAACACCTTTCCTGCGGGAATGGAGCGCCCTGTTGTTCGCCGCGATAAGTTTGAGCAAGAAGTAATGATACTCGCGCTTTATGGCGACATGAGTAACTACCAGTTAAAAGAGCTTGGCAACGATATAAAAGACGAGTTACAAGCACTGCCTCACGTGAATCTTGTTAATTTTAACGGCGGCTTAGAATACGAAATTGGTATAGAAGTCAGCCCTGATAAACTGCGCGAGTACGGCTTAACATTTAGAGATATTGCAGGCGCTGTGCAAAACTTTTCGGCCAATATGTCGGCGGGGCAAATACGCTCTGAAAACGGTTATATTTCGATGCGTGTTGAAAAACAAGCCTACCGTGGTTTTGAGTTTGAAAAACTCCCCCTTATTACCCTTGCTGATGGCGCACAAATTTATTTAGGCGATGTTGCAACTATTAATGATGGCTTTGAAGAAGGTCTGCAGTATTCAAAATACAATGGTAAAAATTCACTCTCGTTTGAAGTTAACGCATCAAAAGATCAAGATATTACCGATGTAGCAAAAGTCCTTAAAAGCTACATGGCGGCTAAAGAGCCACTTTTACCTGCAGGTGTTAAGCTATCTCCTATTGTTGATTTAACTTACTACCTTGAAGGTCGACTCGATATGATGGTCGATAACATGATTTGGGGTGGCTTGTTAGTAATGATAGTGCTGGCACTATTTTTACCGTTACGCTTGGCATTTTGGGTAATGATGGGCTTACCGGTGTCTTTTCTAGGTGCCTTTTTGTTTATGCCCATTGGCTTTTTAGACGTAACAATTAACCTAGCCTCTCTTTTTGCCTTTATACTTGTGCTCGGAATTGTTGTTGATGACGCCATTGTTGTGGGCGAGTCAGCCAGTGCCGAAATAGAAAAATACGGCCATACACTTGATAACGTAGTACGCGGCGTAAAACGTGTTGCGATGCCAGCAACCTTTGGTGTACTAACAACTATTGCGGCATTTTTACCACAAACACTCGCAACCGGCCCTGGTGCTGCTTTTTCTAAGGCAATTGGTGGCGTGATTATTTTATGTTTGATTTTTTCACTCATTGAATCAAAACTTATTTTACCTGCGCATATTGCAGCAATGAACCCGCGTAAACCAAATCCTAAAAACCTATTACATCGCTTACGTATGGTGATTGATAGTGGTTTAAAAGGCTTTGTGAATAACTACTACCTTCCTTTTGTTAGCCGCTGTATTCACTACCGCTATACCGTAATTGTTGGCTTTATGTGTTTGCTTATTGTAAGCGCAGGTATGTTTGCAGGTGGTTTAGTTAAGTTTGTACCAAACCCTAAAATACCGCACGACTTTCCGCGTATTGATATAGAGATGAACCTTGCTTCATCTGAGCAAGCAACGCTTGAAACTGCACGTAAAATAGAAAGCGTGTTGTTAAAGGTCGATCAGCAACTACAAGAGCAATACGGTAAACCGATGATCCGCGATTTATCGGTAAGCCTGCGCGGACGAACTGAAGCAAATATTATGGCCATTTTGGTAGAGCCTGATTTACGCCCTATCGACACCTTTGCCCTAAGTGCATTATGGCGTGAGCAAATGCCCGCCCTACCAGGCATTAAAACCATGACCATTCAAGACAGTATAATGAATGGCGGTCGAGATGATGGCGACGTTAGCTTTAAACTTGAAGGCAAAAATGCTGACGAACTAAAAGAAGTGGCTGGTAAATTAAAAGCCAAATTACAAACAATGGAAGGCGTTGGCGACGTAAACGATTCAATGCAAAGCGCTACCGACGAAGTGCAACTTGATTTAAAACCACTCGCTTACAGCATGGGTTTAACGCTTGCTGATGTCGCATCGCAAGTTAGCTTTAGTTACTACGGCTTAGAAGCGCAGCGAATATTGCGTGAAGGCGAAGAAATTAAAGTCATGATTCGCTATCCAGAAGACGAACGTAACTCAATAAGTGACATAGCAAGTGTGCGTATTATTACGCCTACAGGCGCTGAAGTACCGCTAAGTGAAATAGCCGAAGTTAAGTTGGTTGACGGTGTAAACCGTATTCGCCGCGAAAACTCTAAACGTACTGTAAACGTATGGGCTGCGGTAAATACCGACCAAGCCGAACCATTTGCGATTGCAGAAGAAATTCGTGATGAATACTTACCAACATTACTTAAAAGCTACCCTGGCGTTACAAGTGATGTAGCTGGGCGCATTCAAGAAGAGATGGATAGTGCTTCAGAGCAGCTTCGTGACTTTGGTATATCAATGATGATTATATTTGCCTTGTTAGCGATTCCGCTTCGCTCTTACTCGCAGCCACTTATTATAATGTCGGTTATTCCGTTTGGTGTAGTTGGCGCGATGTTTGGGCATATGATTTTAGGCATGACCATGAGTAGCTTATCGATGTTTGGCATTATTGCTGTAGCGGGTGTGGTCGTAAATGATTCCCTCGTTATGGTTGATTTTGTAAACAAAGCCCGCGCCGAAGGTGTCGCAATTAAAGATGCAGTAGTACAAGCCGGTGCTCGTCGCTTTAGAGCGATATTACTCACCTCAATCACTACCTTTATTGGTGTAATGCCAATTATTTTTGAAACGAGTTTACAAGCTAAAATTGTTATCCCGATGGCTGTATCACTTGCTTTTGGTGTGTTATTTGCCACAGTAATTACACTAATACTTATACCGTGCCAGTATGTTGCACTAGAAGATGCTAAACGATTAGTACGTAAAATGCGTGGCAAGCCGCCGCTAGTAGATGCCCAACCAGCGCCTACTCACAGCTAAATTAAGTAACATCCCAACCAAAAAAGCTCGGCATATTATGCCGAGCTTTTTATTTTTAGCTTAAAAATGATATTCACCTATTTGCTAACATTACTTCTATTACTTATTTTTTAACACGCAGGATTAATTAACAGTCCTAATAATTGATAGAAATATTGCTCGTTTTTTATCCCTAATACGTTATGGTATTTAAATAATAAATAGACATAATAAAGTTAAGGAACAGCCATGAATACATCTCCCTCTGATCACATTCCTCAAGAAGCCTTTGATTGGTATGACGAATACGCCCACGGTTTAATGGACCGACGTACTTTTATGAAAAAACTCGGTGGCCTTGCTGCACTTGGCTTTTCGATGGCTGTACTTACATCAGCATTATTACCTAACTATGCACTTGCTGAACAAGTATCGTTTAATGACGATGATATTAAAGCAACATACGAAGAATTTGATTCGCCAGACGGGCACGGTAAAGGCAAAGGTTACTTAGCAACCCCTAAAAATGTAGAAGGTAAGCTCCCTGTTGTTCTTGTGATACACGAAAACCGTGGATTAAACCCATACGTAAAGGATGTAGCAAGACGCTTAGCGAAGATAGGCTTTATTGCATTTGCACCCGATGCGCTATTTCCACTGGGTGGCTACCCTGGTAATGATGATGAAGGACGCGCTATGCAAAAAACCATGGATCGCGCTAAAATTCAAAACGATTTTGTAGCCGCAGCACACTTTTTAAAATCGCATGCTAACAGTAACGGTAAGTTAGGCGCTGTCGGTTTTTGTTTTGGCGGCTACATTGTTAATTATTTAGCGGCAGTAGATAGCAATTTAATCAGCGCCGGAGTGCCTTTTTACGGTACTCCAGCCAGCGAAAGTTTACGTAAAAATATTAAAGCACCATTAATGATTCAATTGGGCGAGCTAGATAAACGTGTAAATGCGTCGTGGCCACAGTACGAACAAGACTTAAAAGCCAATAATGTTGAATACACTATGCATATGTATAAAGGGGCAAATCATGGATTTCATAACGACTCTACAGGTCGTTATGATAAAGACAATGCCGAGCTTGCATGGCAACGTACCGTTGAGTTTTTTAATAAAAAGCTAAGTTAGCTAATAAAGAATAATGCCACCAGCTCTAAGCCGGTGGCACTATTAAAAATACTTGGTTTTTTATCAACTTTAATTTTTTTTTCTACGCATAACTAATAACGACACCAAAACGAGTAAATAAATACTCAAAGAGCCTCCGCTGCTAGAGCCATCTTTATTTTCAACTTTTGCAATTTTTTCTTCTTTAACACGTGTTTTAAACCTTGCTAGTTCTGCATCTAAATTAGTACTCATATCACTAACCGCTAGATTAAAACCTTCAGCCGACTTTTCAGATAACGTTTCATCAATACCTATTGCTGTTGTTCTTTTTTCAAGCTTACTTATACCAGGTGCTCTAAATAGCATTTTTCTACTTTTAATATCAAAAACAGCTGTATCCACAAAGGTTTGAATTGTATTTTCATTACCAGGAATAACGTACATACCCACTATTGTCCAATAAAGTAAGGCTGCATTATTTTCATACGATTGCGTAACTTGATCATATGAAACCAGTGCCATTACATCTACATCGTAAAGTCTCCCGACTTGCTCGAGTGTTGCAAAGCCTTCACCTCCTTTTAAATAGGTACTTGGTATAACTTCAATGCGGTCAATGTAATCATATTGTAGAAATGACTTTTTTACTTTTTCGAGTAACTCAACTTGATTTTGGGTCTCTAACCCGTCTGGCTGCCAGTTTTTAGACGGTACAAATGCAATTCCAACAGTAACAGGGAGTTTTAAAACAGGTATTTCAGGTTTATAGGTAGAGCGACTTTGTTGATCAGGATATAAGAAATCCATTAAGCTACTAGATTGCGTATTTTTACCTGTATTGTTGCTCACAAACGAACTACAAGAAGCAAGTAAGGTCGCCATAAAAATGATTATATATTTATTAAATCTCACATTTATTCCTTTTTATTTTTAATTTAATTCAGTTACGTGCCAAAGCTCACCCGATGGTCCCCATAAGTAAATAACGCTACCCCAAGGGTCTAGGGCGTGTTGACCTTTGGTGGTTGAATTTGCAGCTGTGTGTTTGGTATTTAGGCAAGGCAGAGCCTATGATATGTGGTTGTTCCCCATACATAGGCGATAACGTAGCATAAAGACCAAACATACGCTGCCCTTTGGGTTCTTTCTAGGGGCGATTGACTCTTTGTTGCTCGGTTTTTACTTAGCCCACTAGGTTACAAACCCTGCGCCGCGATTAAACCGCCCCTAGATTGAACAAATTTCAATCCATAAAGTTCAACACGCCCTCGTTTTATACCCTCAAAGCGGATATCAAAACCGTTTAAATTACTAATGAGTTCGTATGCTTCATCTATATTTAACACACAAAGTTGCAGCATTAAGTTTTCAGCAAACGTTTTATTATAATAACGCTGTAAAAAGAACGTACATTCGCCAAAAGTACACACGCATAAATCATTTGAGGCATCTTCAATCTTAAATCCAAGCGCTTTATAAAAGCGCTGAGATTGCTCATAATTTTTACAGGGAATAAAAATTCTAATATCATCAACTTGCATAACTCTTCCTTAATTAGCTCAGTACGCTTTTATCAATAATTCCTTTATTTACCAACTGCTGAAGAATAGCTTGGGATTTTGCTCTGCATACATCACGTAGTAAACGCACCGCAGGGGTTATTGACTGCCTACTTGGGCAAATAAGCCAAAGTTCACCATTAACATGTTGATAATTTGGCATAACAGTAACCACCCTGTCATTGAGTAAATCGTCGGCTATATCAAGTGCCGACTTTACAGCTAAGCCCTTACCCGCAACGCACCAGCGCCTGACTAAATCGCCATCGTTTGAGGCGCGCCTGCCATCCATTTTAACTTTATATTTTGATTCACCATCGGTGAATTCCCACGTATTATTTATAATATCCTGCAACTGATAAAACAAACCTTGATGCGACGCTAAATCATCAGGATGCACGGGAGTCCCGTTTTGTAAGAGGTATTCGTGAGTTGCACATAATAAGCGCGGTACGTTACAAATTTTAAAACCATAAACGCTAGCATCATTAGGCGAGCCATAACGAAGTGCTATATCAACTGAATCACGATAAAAGTCGATATTACTATCACTTATATGGGTTCTTAAACTTAGCTTTGGATAAGTGTCCATGAGTTCATCAATCCATGGGATCACCAAGTTACGCCCTAAGTCAGATGAAAGTGCAACACGCAATTCGCCTTCTATTTCGTCGTGTTCACCTTTAAGGTTTTGTTTTGCGAGCTCAAGCACTGCTAAAGCCTGCTCACATTGTGGTATGTAGCGCTCCCCAGCAGCAGACAACCTTAAATGACGTGTGGTACGAACAAACAGCTCGCTACCAAGCGCTGACTCCACGCGTTTAATAGCGGCGCTTGCTGTGGCTGTACGCATATCTAACTTAGCAGCTGCTAGCGTAATACTTCTAAACTCAGCTACTTTTAAAATAAGTTTTAAATCTTCTATGTTCATATTATCTATTTATATTTGATAATGATTCAACGATTATGCGGTTTATCTACATTAAAGCAAGGTCTACTATATATCCATCAGCTAGCCAAAGCATGGCTTGCACCTTATACGTAAACAAATTAGGACATTTATTATGAAAGCCATTGGTTATAAAAAATCTCTTCCTGTTTCTAATCCTGAATCGTTAATTGATGTTGAATTACCACAGCCAGTTGCAACAGGTCGCGACTTATTAATTAAAGTTAAAGCAATTGCAGTTAACCCAGCAGATTACAAAGTGCGTGCATCTATGCCCCCTGCTGAGGGTGAAGTAAAAGTTATTGGTTGGGATGCAGTTGGTGAAGTTGTTGCAATCGGCGATGCTGTAACGGCATTTAAACTCGGTGATGCGGTTTATTACGCAGGTGACATTACTCGCGCAGGTAGTAATGCAGAATTTCAATTAGTGGATGAGCGCATTGTAGGATTTAAACCGCAGAGCTTAAACGATGCTGAAGCTGCTGCATTACCCCTTACTGCAATAACAGCGTACGAATTATTATTTGAGCATTTAAACATTGTAAAACAAGCTGCTGATGCAACAACAAAATCAGACGAGGTTATTTTAGTAACAGGTGCCGCAGGCGGCGTTGGCTCTATTTTTATTCAACTCGCTAAAGCGATTACTGGCGCAACGGTTATTGCCACTGCATCGCGTGAAAGCTCACAAGCATGGGTTAAAAAACTCGGTGCAGATTATGTCGTTGACCATACAAAACCATTACCCGCTCAAATTGATGCATTAAATATTGGCTCGGTAACACATGTAGCAAGCCTGCACAGTACTGATACTTACTTTGAAGCGTATACAGAGGTACTTGCACCATTTGGTAAAATTGCAATGATTGACGATCCTGAGTCATTAGATGTTAGCAAATTAAAAATGAAGAGTTTATCTCTACATTGGGAATTTATGTTTGCCCGCTCAATGTTTAATGCCAAAGATTTAATTGAGCAAAGTAAGTTATTAAATCATGTTGCCGATTTGATTGACCAAGGCTACATTCAAACCACGATTGGTAAAAACTTAGGCACTATAAATGCGGCTAACCTGCGTATTGCACACACAGAACTTGAAGAAGGTCGCTCTATTGGCAAAATAGTGTTGGAAGGTTTTTAATTCTATAAATATTACACGCCTTATTTATACCTGAATTGATTAAAGGCGCCAATGCAATTGGCGTCTCCAGCCAATATTTCGGGGTGGCTTTTGCTGTATTTATATTTATTAAAGAAACTATTACCTAATAATATTTGATAATGATTCAACCATATACCTGTTTATCATATTGTAATAATCCTCTACTATCCGCACATAGCTATATTGATAAGCCTTACGTTACGTAGATATATCGATTGTATTAAGTAAGTAGAGTGATTTAAAAGCACGATATTATTTTTGTAATAAATTTTTAAAAGGGTTTGTTTTTACTAAAACTGACTCAACATAGTAAATACTGGTAAGACACCTACTCAATGGAAAAACTAATGACTCACCCTATTATTAATGACTTAGAAAAGCGCTACACAGCAAAACGTTATGATGCAACGAAACGTGTATCTCAAGACAATTTAGCCGTTATTTACGAAGCTATGCGCCTGTCTCCTTCATCTATTAACTCGCAGCCTTGGAAATTCATCGTAATTGAATCAGATGAGGCTAAAGAGCGTATGCATAGTACATTTGCTAATAAATTTGCGTTTAACCAGCCACACATTAAAACAGCTTCGCATATAATATTATTTGCTCACAACCCTAAATATACCCGCGATGATTACGCACAAATCATTGATGCAGATATTAAAAATGGTCGTACTAAAGCAGAAAATCGCGAACAAGCTTTTGGTGCTTACGCGTTTGTTGATATGAATACTGATGAGCAAGGCAATAATGAAGAGTGGACTAAAGCACAAACTTACATTGCACTGGGTAACACTATGCATGCAGCTGCACGTTTAGGCATTGACTCTACTCCAATGGAAGGCGTAGATGCCGAGTTGATTGGCGAAGTTTTTGAAAAAGAACTCGATGGTTACGTGTGCGACGTAGCATTAGTACTTGGCTATCACGATAGCGCAGAAGATTATAATGCTAAATTACCTAAATCTCGCTTGGCAAAAGAGCAAGTTATTCAGGTTTTATAAGTAATACGTTATAAACTTAAATGATAACAATATTAAAAAACCACTTATTTAAATAAGTGGTTTTTTGCTTTAAAGCAGTTTAACTTACTTGAAGCTGCGCAGCCTGAATGTATTGCACTAAATCCTCAATAGAAACCACAGTCATATTATGTTTATTAGCATAATCACTCACCTCAGGTAAGCGCGCCATTGAACCATCTGGATTTGTTAGTTCGCAAATTACGCCAAATGGCTTTAAGCCGGCAAGCTGCATTAAATCAACGGATGCTTCGGTATGACCACGACGAACTAATACTCCGCCCGTTTGTGCTTTTAAACCAAATACATGCCCAGGGCGCGATAAATCACTTGGTTTAGCGTTATCGCCTGTCGCTGCTTTTATAGTAGTTACTCTATCAGCAGCAGACACGCCTGTTGTAACGCCATGCTTAGCTTCAATAGTGACTGTATAAGCGGTGTTATTTTGACTTGTGTTGTGGGTTACCATTTGCGGTAAGTCGAGCTGTTTAATGCGCTCCTCCCCTATGCATAAGCAAACAATACCGCTGCCTTCGCGGATCATTTCGGCCATTTGAGAAGTCGTTAAATGCTCAGCTGAAAATACAAAGTCGCCTTCATTTTCACGGTTTTCATCATCAACAACAAGTACGCCTTGCCCTTGCTGTAGTGCAGCAATTGCGCTTTGTACGCGGATATGGCTTTCGCCGAATTGAGTAAGTAGAGACTGAATCATCATTATATTCCAAATAAAAAATAATAGATTCAGGACTGTGAAAGGATCAGTAATATATCGCTTTAAATTTAAAACGATCACTACCAAAATAGCTTAAATAAAATAACAAAAAGCACGCAGCAAAAAGCAGCACACACTGTTATACCAACGGCATTAAATTAGTGACCTATTATAACGCTAGAAAAATAGCTCACTTAACGCGATACAATGATCGTGTCTTTAATAAAATTGGTATTAGTATAATAAGCCATATTCTCTTTCATCCGGACTGTAACCGTCGGCTCTGGCATCTCACCAGATCTGCTTGACCTTTACTGAACCTAAGTTAAATAAAGCGCTCGCGGGCTCGTTTAAGTTATAAATAACATTAAACATACCGCCGGTGGGGAATTTCGCCCCGCCCTGAGAATGTACTTTTATAACTAAAGCGCTATAAAAGCGGGCTTATTATACCCTTTAACTTAATTACTTATCAAAGGTAAGTGAATAAACTTCTAACAAAGCTCGGTATTTAATGAGGCTTTGACTACTTTACCTTCATTTATATCAGCGGTGATTGTACAAGTAGCGCCGTTTACTAAATTTAAGTTAGGTGGAGCATGACCAATATCGGCATCAATAATCACAGGAAATAAACACCCACCTAGTGCAACATCAAGCGCGTGGCGGTAATCAAAAGAAGCATCTTGACCTTGAGTGATCACGCTGCGACCAATAATAATACCGTTTATATCGTCAAATATACCTGCTAATTTTAATGAAAGTAAAAACCGTGCAACGGTTGTTGGCGTCAGCTCTGAGTTTTCTAGGTATAAAATAAGCCCTTCGGGTGCACTGTGTTTTTTAAATTCATGTAGTGCCAAAAATGGAGAGTCGAGTAATAAGCCAACTGTGTCTAAACAGCCACCAAATAAGCGACCCGACATTTCAATAGTGCGTGCATCAAAGTAATTTAAACACTGCCACTGAGTAACTTCTGTGTGTTCAAACAATGCATTTGGGTTTTGTACGTAATCAGGTCTATTTTTTTGATAATGCGATGACGGGGCTTGCTCAAATTTGCTACCTGCTTCATAACTTAGTGTTTCAAATATTTGCAGGCAATAAGGACTTTTTTCGTCAGGATGTAACTGCATAAGATTAGCGCTGTGTAGTGTTGCCCATTGGCATTTTGCCGTGAGTGCGCATGCAATGGTGCTTACATCAGAGAACCCAACTAACCATTTAGGCTTTGCTTCTTTAATTGCATTAAAATCAAGTAGGGGCAGTATTTCCATTGCAAGCTCGCCACCAAATGGAGGCATAATTGCATCTATCTCATCATCTAATAAAAAACCCATTAACTGCTGAGCGTGCGCTTTAGCGTTAAGCTGTCCATGCGGTTTGCTTTGACGTAAAAACTCTCCTTCAACAACATCATACCCTCGATGTTTTAATCCATTAATAACAATGTCTAACCGTGCATGGTACTTTTCTTTAAGGCCTGATGAAAGTGAACAAATTGCTATTTTTGATCCTACTTTTAAAGGCGCTGGGTAAAGTATATTAGGCATATATTTTCCTTTTTAGAGAATACGTTAATACCAATTACATTAAATCAGCGAGTTATTTGATGCGCTAAATGCTCATGTTTTTAATAAATTGATATAAGTACCTACTATACCAACATAGACCATATTTATAGAATATGAATACTGTACAAACGCGCCTACCATTAAAGGTTAAATTACAGACATAAAAAAACCGATGTAATTACATCGGTTTTTATTTAAAAACGTTAAAGTGAGTTATGCGTTAAAGATACTCAACTTCAATGATTTCGAACTCAACAATACCTTTTGGCGTTTGAATAGACACTGCGTCGTCCATTTGTTTACCAATTAAGCCACGTGCAATCGGTGAGTTAACAGATATTAAGTTGTTTTTAATATTTGCTTCGTCATCGCCCACAATACGGTATTTTACTTCAGCATCGGTTTCTATATTTACAATAGTTACCGTAGTGCCAAAAATAACTCTACCGGTATTTGGCATTTTAGTTACGTCGATAATTTGAACATTTGAAAGTTTAGCTTCAATTTCTTGAATACGCCCTTCACAAAAACCCTGTTGCTCACGCGCAGCGTGGTATTCAGCGTTTTCTTTTAAGTCACCATGTTCACGTGCAACCGCAATATCACTTACGATTTTAGGACGGGTAACTGTTTTTAATTCGTTAAGCTCTTTACGCAGTAAATCTGCGCCACGAACTGTCATCGGAATTGATTGCATACTTTTCTCACTTAACACCAAGGCCCTAGTTGGCCTTGGCACATTTCCTTAGTTCAATCGCAGATGTAGCTCTTGAACTGACGTCACTTTGCTGCGGTCATCTGCTTTATTAGCAGTACAGTTAGCGAATGCCGCGTTCAAGGTTGTCGTATAGTTGGTTTTATTTTGCAATGCACCACGACGTAACACCTTCGAATCTTCGATCGCTTGGCGACCTTCGGTGGTATTAACGATATAGCTGTACTCTTTATTCTTGATATAATCAAGAATATGCGGGCGGCCTTCATATACTTTGTTTACACGTCGTACTTCAATGCCAGCTTCTTCAAGAGCTTGTGCCGTGCCACCAGTTGCGTCAAGTTCAAAACCTAAGTCGGTCATGATTTTGGCTAATTCAACAATACGTGGCTTATCGCTATTACGAACAGATAATAGCGCGCGACCACCGCGTGGTAAAGTGTTGCTTGCACCTAATTGTGCTTTTGCGAATGCTTCGGCGAAAGTATCACCAACACCCATCACTTCACCTGTTGAACGCATCTCAGGACCACGGATTGGATCCACACCCTGAAACTTAGCAAATGGTAAAACAACTTCTTTAACGCTGTAGTAAGGAGGGATCACTTCTTTAGTAATACCTTGGCTTGCTAAAGACTGACCAGCCATACAACGTGCAGCTACTTTTGCAAGCGCCACACCGGTTGCTTTTGATACAAACGGTACAGTACGTGCAGCACGCGGGTTAACTTCGATTAAGTACACTTTGTCTTCTTTTACTGCAAACTGTGTATTCATCAAGCCAACAACACCAAGTTCAAGCGCCATGTCGGTTACTTGCTTGCGCATTACATCTTGCACTTCTTGTGATAAAGAATGTGCTGGTAATGAACAGGCTGAGTCACCCGAGTGAACACCCGCTTGCTCAATGTGCTCCATAATACCGCCGATAATTACTTGCTCGCCGTCACAAATTGCGTCAACGTCAACTTCAATCGCGTTATCTAAGAAACGGTCCAGTAATACAGGTGCTTCGTTTGATGCTTGTACAGCTTCGGTCATGTAGCGACGTAAATCATCTTCGTCGTATACAATTTCCATTGCACGACCACCTAGTACATACGACGGGCGTACTACTAACGGGAAGCCAATTTCAACTGATTTAAGTAAGGCTTCTTCGGTTGAAGTTACTGTTGCATTTTCTGGCTGAAGTAAGTTTAAACGCTCAACAAGTTGTTGGAAACGTTCGCGGTCTTCTGCACGGTCAATCGCATCAGGTGAAGTACCAATCACTGGTACGCCATTGGCTTCAAGCTCACGCGCTAGCTTAAGTGGTGTTTGACCACCGTACTGTACGATAACGCCTTTTGGCTTTTCAACACGTACGATTTCGAGTACGTCTTCAAGCGTAATTGGTTCAAAGTATAACCTGTCAGATGTATCGTAATCGGTAGATACCGTTTCTGGGTTACAGTTAACCATAATAGTTTCGTAACCGTCTTCGCGAAGCGCAAGCGAGGCATGTACACAACAGTAATCAAACTCAATACCTTGACCGATACGGTTTGGACCACCACCAATAACCATGATTTTATCACGATCTGTTGGGTTAGCTTCACACTCTTCATCGTAAGTTGAGTACATGTAAGCAGTGTCTGAGCTAAATTCTGCTGCACACGTATCAACACGTTTGTATACTGGCACGATGTTTAATAAATGACGTTTTTTACGAATTTCAGCTTCAGATACACCTGCAATTTCTGCTATACGCGGATCTGCAAAGCCTTTGCGTTTTAGTTTACGTAGGAAGTCAGCATTTAAACCCGCCATGCCTACTTTCGCTATTTTTGCTTCGTCTTTTAAAATGTCTTCTATTTGTACTAAGAACCAGCGGTTAACTTTAGTCAGTTCGTAAACATCATCAACACTCATGCCATGGCGCATTGCATCGGCAATGTACCAAATACGCTCAG
Organism: Pseudoalteromonas sp. NZS11_1; assembly: GCF_015864275.1. NCBI lineage: Bacteria > Pseudomonadati > Pseudomonadota > Gammaproteobacteria > Alteromonadales > Pseudoalteromonadaceae > Pseudoalteromonas > Pseudoalteromonas sp. NZS11_1. The sequence continues at coordinate 17,583 of NZ_JADYXK010000016.1, read as the reverse complement.
CGCCTGGCTCGCGTAGTTCACGAATTATTTTTTCTTTTGCTTTAGGATCATCAAGCGCAACTATCGGGTTAAATCCCGTTGCACCCACTTCAAGACCACGTAATGCTTTGTGTAATGATTCTTGTTGGTTACGACCAATTGCCATTACTTCGCCAACTGATTTCATTTGCGTAGTTAAACGGTCGTTTGCACCGGCAAATTTTTCAAAGTTAAAGCGAGGAATTTTTGTAACAACGTAATCGATTGAAGGCTCAAAAGACGCGGGAGTTTTGCCACCAGTAATGTCGTTTTGAAGCTCGTCAAGCGTATAACCTACTGCTAGTTTTGCTGCAATTTTAGCAATTGGGAAACCCGTTGCTTTTGATGCTAATGCAGATGAACGTGATACACGTGGGTTCATCTCAATGATAACCATACGGCCATCTTCAGGATTAATACCAAACTGCACGTTAGAACCGCCAGTTTCTACACCAATTTCACGTAATACTGCCATAGAGGCGTTACGCATAATTTGGTATTCTTTGTCGGTTAGCGTTTGCGCTGGTGCAACGGTGATTGAATCGCCAGTGTGAACACCCATAGGGTCAAAGTTTTCAATGGTACAAACAATAATACAGTTGTCGTTTTTATCACGTACAACTTCTGTTTCGTACTCTTTCCAACCAATCAGTGATTCATCAATTAGTAATTCGTTCGTTGGCGATAAATCTAAGCCACGTTCACAAATTTCTTCAAACTCTTCTAAGTTATACGCTACACCGCCGCCGGTGCCGCCCATAGTAAAAGAAGGCCTGATAATACATGGTAAACCAATGCGCGTTATGATGTCTTTGGCTTCATCCATAGAGTGAGCAATCTCAGCACGAGGACATTCAAGACCAATATTTTTCATTGCTACGTCAAAGCGTTCACGGTTTTCTGCTTTGTCGATTGCATCAGCCGTTGCACCAATTAGTTCAACACCATGTTTAGCCAATACACCGTGCTTGTCTAGTTCAAGCGCACAGTTTAATGCCGTTTGACCACCCATTGTAGGCAGTACTGCATCTGGCTTTTCTTTTTCAATAATTTTTTCTACCACTTCCCAGTGAATTGGTTCGATGTATGTTGCATCAGCCATATCAGGGTCGGTCATGATAGTTGCAGGGTTTGAGTTAACTAATATAACTCTGTAGCCTTCTTCTCTAAGTGCTTTACACGCTTGAGCACCAGAGTAGTCAAATTCACAAGCTTGACCAATTACAATTGGGCCTGCGCCTAAGATAAGAATGCTTTTTATGTCGGTACGTTTTGGCATTATTACTCCAGTTAAATTAGTGTTTACGCGCTTGCATCAAATCGATGAAGTGGTCAAATAATGGGGCTGCATCGTGCGGACCAGGGCTTGCTTCAGGGTGACCCTGGAAGCTAAACGCAGGTTTATCTGTACGATGAATACCTTGAAGCGTTCCGTCAAATAACGATTTGTGCGTAGCACGAAGCGTACTTGGCAGGCTTGACTCTTGAGCTGCAAAACCATGGTTTTGAGCTGTGATCATAACTACATCGCGGTCTAGGTCTTTAACTGGGTGGTTAGCGCCGTGGTGGCCAAATTTCATTTTTTCTGTTTTAGCACCTGAGGCAAGGGCTAATAACTGATGACCTAAACAGATACCAAAAATTGGTGTGTCGGTTTCTAAAAAGGTTTTAATTGCATCAATAGCGTAAGTACATGGCTCAGGATCGCCAGGGCCATTAGATAGGAAGATACCATCAGGGTTTAAAGTCAGTACGTCAGCGGCAGAGGTTTGCGCTGGTACTACTGTAAGTTTACAACCACGGTCTACAAGCATACGTAAAATATTACGCTTTACACCGAAGTCGTAGGCAACAACATGAAACTTTTCATCAGCAGCATCAAGGGTTTTAAATCCTTCGCCTAATGTCCAGCTTGATTCGCGCCACTCAAAATTTTCCTTGGTTGAGACAACTTTTGCTAAATCCATACCTTTTAAACCTGGGAAGGCTTGCGCGGCTTGTAGCGCTTTATTCTCGTCTAGCTCGTCGCCAGCAATAATACACCCGTTTTGTGCGCCTTTATCACGCAAAATTCGAGTTAACTTTCTGGTGTCGATGTCCGCAATACCTAAAATATTACGTTCTTTTAAGTAATCATCTAACGATTGCTCGTTACGAAAATTACTTGCTAGCAGTGGCAAATCACGGATCACTAGGCCTTTAGCCCAAATTTGATTCGCTTCTTCGTCTTCGCTGTTGGTACCCGTATTACCGATATGTGGGTACGTCAAAGTTACGATTTGTTCCGCGTATGATGGATCAGTCAAAATTTCTTGATAACCAGTCATAGACGTATTGAATACTACTTCACCGACTGACATGCCGTCAGCGCCGATTGCAGTACCGCGAAACACTGTGCCGTCTTCTAGGACTAACAGAGCGGATTTAGTCAAGTTAAACCTCCTAACAGTAAAAAACGGGAGTAAGCAATTGCTTAACACCCCGCCAATACCCAGAGGGATCGTCAAAACCAGATTTCTGTGAGCTTAAATTGTTTTACGCAGTCTTAAATGATGCAGATGTAAAGCATTCAACCTTCAATCATTTTTTCTTGCCTAAAACTATTTTTATTCCCACTGAAACCCCGGATTTACTAGCCACTTGGGTATAATTGGAAACACGCATTTAGTAATTTTTGGCAAATTGGCTGCATATTACATTAAGTTAGCTTTTAGGTCTAATATTATTTAGTAAATTGTTACAAACAAGTCACTGTAGGCAAAATTAGACCCAAACAGTTAAAAAAGTAACTAAACTACTTCAGATCTAGTACATCTTGCATATCATAAAGTCCTACAGGTTTATTTTTCAACCAGCTTGCAGCCCTTATAGCACCTAGAGCGAATGTCATTCTTGAACTTGCTTTATGGGTTAATTCGAGTCTTTCGCCCATTGTGGCGAAGTATGCGGTGTGTTCACCTACTATATCGCCCCCTCTTAGTACCGAATAACCAATTTCATTTTGCGATTTAGCTGTCTCCACTTGGCTGCGGTCATATATAGCAACCTCGTCGTGGTCCCAGCCTTTAGCCTGTGCAATTGATTCGCCAATGGCTAATGCTGTGCCCGATGGCGCATCGATTTTATGACGATGATGCGCTTCAAATATTTCAATATCTAAATCGTCACCAAATTTGGTCGCTGCGGTTTGCACAAGGTTCAGTAATACGTTGACTCCTACACTGTAGTTTCGCGCAAATACAATAGGAATATGTTTAGCGGCATCGTGTAAAAGTGCCATATCGTCGCTTGTTAAGCCCGTTGTGCCAATAACCATAGGAATTTTTTGTGCTACAGCGGTTTTTAAATGGTTTTTCATACCAGCGGGAAGCGTAAAGTCGATTAAAACATCTACATTATCTATTGTGATTTCTTCGCTAAAGCTAACACTGTTATCGGCTGCGCTATTTACTTGATTTACATTAATACCTAATAACGCTGAACTGCTACGAACGTATGCACCTGTAAGTTGTGTTTGTTCTTTAATTGTCGCGGCTTCTAATAGAGCTAAGCCCATTCTGCCATTAGCACCAAAAACGCCTATTCGATTTGTAGTCATTGTTTTTACCTAATTTAAATTTGGATCCGTTTTTTACTAATCTGAGTATATATCCGGTGCATTACAAATACGCGCTTGGGCATTTTTATGCAGTTGGACAAATATTAATCGCTGAAAATAGCGTTACTTTGTAGATATTATCTAAAAGTCATGCAATAGTCAGGTGACCTTTTAATTTAATAATAATAACAATACCAGTTTACTTTAGCCATCTATACATTTAAACTTCTCTTTCGCGTCGATTTGGTCTTTGGCTTGCGGGCGCTGCACTCTCCTAATTTTGTTAATGATTAACATAGTAGGTAGATTTGCTAAATTCAGCTAAAAGAGGAATTTTTGGCTGTTGTAAATTAACTGGTTTCGAGGATTATGATGCAGCCATCATTTAACAAAAATAAAGCAATACTTTCTTTACTACCCCTTTTAACCTTTGTAGCACTATTTTTGGGCTCTGGTTTATATTTACAATCGCAAGGGGTTGACTACGCTTTTTATCAACTTCCTGCTCCAGTGGCTATATTACCCGCCATTATGCTTGCGTTTATTTTAAATAAAGGCACAGTAAACGAGTGTGTAGAGACCTTTATTAAAGGTGCCGGACACAACAATATTATTACCATGTGTTTAATCTACTTACTTGCAGGTGCGTTTTCTGCTGTTGCCAGTGCAACCGGTGGTGTAGATGCGGTAGTAAATGCAGGCTTATCTCTTATTCCACCTGCGTTATTGCTCCCTGGCTTATTTTTAATTGCAGCGGTTGTATCTACTGCAATGGGTACGTCAATGGGAACGATTGGTGCGATTGGTCCTATTGCTTATGCGGTATCAATTAAAACAGGTATCGACCCTGCGTTAATGGCCGGTACGATTGTATCTGGCGCTATGTTTGGCGATAACTTATCAATTATTTCCGATACCACTATCGCAGCTACGCGAACGCAGGGCTGTGAGATGAAAGATAAGTTTAAAGAGAATCTTAAAATTGCAGTCCCTGCTGCAATACTAACTATTGGCTTGTTGTTTTACTTAACACCTGCAGCACAAGTAGTTGAGACCAAAGATTACGATATTTGGTTAGTACTTCCTTATGCCTTTATTTTAGTGTTAGCAGTTGCTGGCTTGAACGTATTTGTCGTGTTGTTTAGCGGTATTATTTTTGCTGCATTAATGGGCTTTACAGGAAGTTATGAAGGCGCAAGCTTTGTAAAAGACATTTACAAAGGCTTTACCGATATGCAGGAAATATTTTTACTATCAATGTTTATAGGTGGCTTATCTGAATTTATTCGTATTAACGGTGGCCTTGATTTCATTGCTCAAAAAATTCAAGCCATAACTAAAATCATCGCAAAATGGCACCGTAAAGTGGCCGATCAATTAGGTATTGCAGCATTGGTTATGACAAGTAACATTTGTATTGCCAATAATACCGTATCTATTATTGTTGCTGGCCCTATTGCTAAAAAACTAGCAGATGACGGTGAAATAAGCGGTAAACGCTCTGCAAGTTTGCTTGATATATTTGCTTGTGTAACGCAAGGCTCACTTCCTTATGGCGCACAAGCGCTACTGTTAGGCGCTACGTTTAAAATTAGCCCGTGGGAAGTATCAACGTCTTCTTATTACTGTTTTATTTTAGCATTTACGGCGATTACTATTATTTGTTTACGCCGTAATAAAGCGTAATAAATTGAGTCATTACATGTTGCAGCTTATTAAGTAGGCTGCAACATGTGTTAAATTAGCGATCAACAAATCAATCTCTTCTGCTATAATTGCCGCTTCCGCGTGTCACTAAAATTATAGTTATTAAACAGTTATGAAATTTAAAAAATTACTCCCTTTTATTACCCTTACTTCTCTCGCTTTATCATCGTCGGCTTTCGCTGCTAATTGGAGCAGTACAGCAGTACATATAAATAATGGCAGCCAAAAAAATCCATTTTCTAAGCAAGAGTCAGACACCACTGTTTACTCGCTTCAACATGCATCGGGCTATGACTACGGCGATAATTTCTTTTTTATTGATTACAGTAAAGACGATATAGATGACGGTTACCAAGATGCTGATTTTTATGGTGAGTGGTACTCAACGGTTAGCTTATCTGCCATCACTGGTAAGCAAATTGGCTCTGGCGCATTATTAGATGTTGGCCTAACGGGCGGTATTAACGTTGCTGGTGATGCAAAAGTAATGAAGTATCTACCAGGTGTTAAATTAAGCTGGGATGTACCTGGGTTTAACTTTTTTCAAACGCTGTTCACAGCCTACATTGACGATAGTGAAGGTGTAGCAAAAGGCGGCGCACCTATTGAAACTAATAGTTGGATGCTTGATGTAGCTTTTGAATATCCTTTCACTATTGGCTCACAAAAGTTTAGCTTTAAAGGCCACGCTGAATACATCGCAGAGCGTGAAGATGAATTTGGTAACGATGTACAAGCTTGGATACTAGCACAGCCTATTTTAGTGTGGGATATGGGTCACGCCCTTCAAATGAAAGAAAACACACTACTGCTGGGAATGGAATTACAATACTGGCACAACAAATTAGGTACTGAAGTCACTGAATCGGTACCACAAATCCATATTGAGTGGACATTTTAAGCTTCAACAATCAGCTCTTTACTCAGTAATAATAAGCGAAGCACTATTTTAGCTTCGCTTTTTTTCGTCCACGTAAAACATTTAATTGAACAGGTTTAAATACTTAGTTATTGTTGTACTTCTTTTTAAGCCAAGCGCTCGCCTTTAATAGGAGTAACTGAATGTCGTCGATTAAAGTTATTTGTTTCTCTACTTTATTAGTACTAACAAACAATGCCTTAGCTGGCCCTTCTCAAGATACATCCGCCCTTTCTTATGATGCACTATTAAGCAATTACGAATACGATTTTAAGGTAAATTATTTTGCACTTGAGTCGCAAAAACAATCATTAAAAATGGCTTATATTTACTTAAAGCCAACTAAAGCCGATATGCCTACAGTTACACTTATGCATGGCAAAAATTTTAACGCCGACTACTGGACTACCACTGCGCAATACCTGCAATCTTTAGGTTATGGGGTATTAATCCCTGATCAAATTGGTTTTGGCAAGTCGTCTAAGCCAACTAATTACCAGTATTCGTTTGCGACGCTTGCTCATCACACTCACGCGTTAATAGATTCACTTAATATTAAAGAGTCGATTGTACTTGGGCACTCTATGGGCGGGATGCTAGCGAGTCGTTTTGCATTAATGTACCCAAACGCCACTAAAAAGCTAATTTTATTAAACCCTATTGGGCTTGAAAACTACTTGCAGTATGTTGATTACAAAGATACTAATTTTTTCTATAAAAACGAGCTTTCAAAAACACCGGAAGGCGTTAAACGTTATCAGCAAAAAAATTACTACGATGGTAAGTGGAATACAACATATTCAGCCTTAACTGACTTTATAACAGGGCAAATACAAGGCCCAGATAAAGAACAAATGGCATGGGTGAATGCAAAAACATACGATATGATTTTCACTCAACCTGTAATAACCGAATTTAAAGATTTAACTGTGCCAGTTAAATTAATTATTGGTACACGCGATAGAACCGGTCCTGGCCGTAACTGGAAAAAAGAGGATGTTGATTACGAGCTTGGCCGATACGATAAATTAGGCAAACACGCTGCAACACTTATCCCTGACGCACAATTATTCGAACTAGATAACTTAGGGCACCTGCCGCACATTGAAGATTTTGAACGCTTTAAAAATGTATTACAAAAAGCGCTTACAACTAAATAAAGGTGAGTACTGAATACAAAAACCCCTGTAAGTAATTACTCACAGGGGTTTTTATTTAGTAATTAAACTAGATTACAGTTTACATTGTGGGTTTTTACCCTGTGCTTTAGCTGTACTTTGCTCACTAAGTGCTTTACTCATTTGTGCTTGTAAGTCTTTAATACGACTGCTTGGCGCTGGGTGAGTTGATAAAAACTCAGGTGTTGTACCACTACCTGCTGCACTCATATTTTGCCAAAGGGTTACTGATTCTTGTGGATTAAAGCCTGCTTCAGCCATTAAATCCAAGCCAATTTCATCAGCTTCTGACTCGTGCGAACGGCTAAATGGCAAAACAACACCATACTGTGCGCCTAAGCCTAGACCCTGCATAATTTCATTACGGTATTGAATGTTACCCATTTCAAGTGCTGCACTACCAAGTTGCATACCGGTATCTAAAATAGAGCTTTGTGAAACACGTTCATTAGAATGCTCAGCAATTACGTGCCCTACTTCGTGCCCTAGCACTGTTGCTAGTTGGTCTTGATTGGTGGCTATTTTTAATAAGCCCGTATGGACCCCAATGTAACCACCAGGTAGTGCAAAAGCATTAGCAGATTCATCTTCAAATACAACTACTTCCCAATTTTGCGACGCGTATTCTTTTGGTAATACAGCCACTACTTTTTCAGCAATGCAATTTACATATGCATTTGTTTTTGCATCTTTATTAATTGGTTGGCTTTTTTTCATATCTGCAAAACTAGCAGTGCCCATTTCACTCATTTGTTGATCTGAGTAAAGCGCTATTTGAGTGCGTCCTGTTGGTGACGTTTTACAACCGGCTAAAACGGCTGTCGCTAATACTGCAAGTACTAGTTTTTTCATGATAATTCTCTTAAGTAATGAATTTTTTATTGCTTGTAGAATAGCAAACACAGTATCAATTTAAAATATTTGCTTTATATACCTTTATATTAAAAAGATACGATGAGACGATAAACTTAGCAGGCAAACTAAGTTTATCCAAATACAATGCCCTGTTACACTATAGCCCTTGTTTTTAGTGATTGTTGAGTTTACACATGGACGCCTCAGCCTCGTCTTTTAATACCCGTATTTTATTGCCTTTATTAGCCAGTATCGTGGCGATTACTCCTTTGGCTATTGATATGTATTTGCCCGCCATGCTGGTAATTGCAAGCGATTTACAAACTAATATGCCAAATGTACAAATATCGTTGAGTATTTACTTAGCGGGTTATTCATTGGGGATGTTATTTTTTGGCCCTATTGCCGATCAAATTGGCCGCCGTAAGCTCGCACGTATTGGCTTAACCCTATTTGGCGCAAGCTCACTTGCACTCGCATTTACAACCGAAATCCATGCGTTTTGGACTCTTAGAGCAGTGCAAGCATTTACGGGAGCTGCAGCAACCGTAGTCGTACCGGGTATTATTCGTCATATTTATCAGCAAAATACAGCTAAGGGAATGTCGTATGTGTCGATGATCATGATGGTAGCACCGTTAGTAGCCCCCTCTGTTGGTTCGTTTATTTTAGGATTTTCTGTTTGGTCAACCATATTTTTGGTTCTTGCTGGATATAGCTTTTTAATATTAGCGTTTGTACAAGTGTATTTAATAGATATACCTATTCATAAAAATGAGAAAAAAGGCCTCGCTCTATTTTTTGATAGCTATAAAACTGTACTGAGCAATAAAGACGCACGTGCGGATATACTCAGTTCTATGTTTGTATCGTTTGGATTTTTTTGCTTTTTAACCTCAGTACCATTTATTTATTTAGATTTATATGAAGTGTCAGAACAGTTATTTGGTGTGTTATTTGCGTTTAATGTAATGGCGCTTATGTTTGGTAACTTTTTAAATACGCGAATTGTACCAAGGCTGGGCTCTCGAAAAATGCTCTATATTGGGCTTGTATGTGGGTTTGTATCGGGGCTTGCGCTGTTAACATTTAGCTTATTGCACTTATCACTTTATTATATTGTGGCTGCTATTGCGCCATTAATGATGAGTTTAGGTGTCACTGCAAGTAATGCTGATTCGCTAATATTGATGAAGTTTGAAAGAAACACAGGTACAGCAACGGCCGTAATTGGCACACTTCGTTTTGGTAGTGGTGCATTAGTTGGCCCGTTACTCGCCATTATGCATGCAAAAAGCGCAGTACCATTTTCAAGTTTAATGTTTAGTGCTGTGTTACTCACTATGCTCGTACAGCTAATTCACTATAAAAAAGACAAAAAAAATGCCTCAATATGAGGCATTTTATCAAAGCTAATAACCTTAAATTAATTAAGCGTCAGCAGCTTTAGAAACCATAACCATTGCAGGGCGTAATAAACGACCATTCAATGTGTAACCTTTTTGCATAACAGCAAGTACTGTATTAGGTGTTACATCGTTACTTGGTTGAATTGACATTGCTTGATGAAAATCTGGATTAAACTGCTCACCTTGTGGGTTTACAATTTCAACACCAAATTTAGAAACAGCGTCATTAAAGCTCTTAACCGTCATATCGATACCTTCAAGCAACGGCTTTAGTGTCTCATTTTCTTTATCAGAAAATTCAATAGCACGCTCAAGGTTATCAATTACAGGTAGTAATTCGTTAGCAAATTTTTCTAGTGCAAATTTATGCGCTTTTTCTACATCTTGTGCTGCACGACGACGAATATTATCTACATCTGCTGCGGCACGAACAACACCGTCTTTTTGATCAGCAATTGTTTGCTTTGCAGCTTCAAGCTCTGCATATAACATCGCAATTTCTGCTTCAGGGCTTTGTTCTTGTTCTGCATGCTGATCAGCGGCTTCTACTGCTGCTTCTACATCAGCCTGCATTTTAGAAATTTCTTCGTTTAATTCTACTTCTTGCTCAGGGTTTTGTGTCTGCTCAGACATAAAATACGTGCTCCAATTCTTTACAACTGCGGTAATTATGGGGATTGAATAAAAAGATTCAAGAGTTAGATGCCTCAATTAATTTAAATTCTTGAATTATTTCTTCAATCTGCGCTGATTTAGGACAAATGATACAAAAACGGCTTTGATATTCTTGATTTTTAAAGTACGGCACGCTTATTACAATTAATTCATCGCACTCAGTAAAAGGTAATTTTTCGCTATTAAGTACCGATACACCATTTTTAAAAGCAAGCTTATCTTCTACATAATTTAAAAACGAAACACCAATATTTAAACTTTGTTCGCAGTCTATTTGTTTGTAGAGGTAATTTTCACCAACAACAATACTATTATCTGAGCCTAATTTTTGGCTTAGTTGTCGCGTCCATTGATTAAGCGAATCATGACAATTTCGAGGCGCTGTATTTGCCATAGCTTGCATACGGTACAAACCTTCCATTAAGGTTTGTTGGCTAAATACAGTATTCAACCACGTGGCAAATTGATAACGAACAGAGTCTGACGAATCATGAGGTTTATCAATACAAATATTGTGGCTCTGCCCTGCCCTATCTATTAATAAAATAAGCCAGTCGGTAGAATCAAAATCAAGCACTTCTACTCTAAACACTTGCTGTGAACTGGCTTGAGGTAAACCAACACAACAACATACTTGGTATTTTTGGCTCAAACCATGCGCTAGCTCAACGAGTTGTGACTGCTGTGGTTGCCAATAATTAGCAATATCAGCAAGCACAAAAAATTCGTCAAACCAATAATCAAACCCTTCATTTGTCGGCACTCGCCCTGCGGATGTATGAGGTGAATACAATAAGCCCACTTTTTCTAAGCGAGCCATAGCATTACGAACCGTAGCCGAACACACTGCCATGCCTTTGAGCTTGGCAATTTTTGTTGATGGAACAGGCAAGCCTTCACCATTACAGTACATGTTCATAACAGCTGAAAAAATTTGCTGATCTCGTGGGTTTAGTTTCATGGTATCTACATCTTGTTGCATGAAAGAGATATCGGGGCGTTTAGTACTTTTTCAAGTCGTGCAGCTAACTCACTGCGAATAAAATTGAAGGTTTATAATATTGCTATAATCTGTATTTTCAAACACTTCTGTTTTGAGTTACTCTACTATTATTAAATCTCTTTGTGCGTACATTATGGACTCTCCTTTTAACACCATAGGCCTAATTGGCAAACCTAATCACCCGGGAGCCGCTGCTACCCTTCAGCGTTTACATACCTTTTTACTTGCGCTTGGCTTTGAGGTAATAGTAGAAAAACGCACAGGGAGTCAGTTAGACGATATTCCGCATGACAAACTTGTTAAGTTAGTCGACTTAGGTGAACAAGCCGATTTAGCCATTGTTGTAGGCGGTGACGGTAACATGCTTGGCGCAGCTCGCGTACTTGCGCGCTTTAACATTGCTGTAATTGGTGTAAATAGAGGCAACCTTGGCTTTTTAACTGATTTAAACCCCGAAGGGTTTGAAGCGAGCTTAGAGCAAGTACTCAGTGGTGAGTATCTTGAAGAAAAACGTTTTTTATTAGAAGTAGAAGTATATCGCCACAACGAATTAAAAAGTGCAAACTCAGCCGTTAACGAAGCGGTACTTCATGCCGATAAAGTAGCGCACATGATTGAATTTGAAGCTTTTATAAATAATGACTTTGTGTTTTCTCAGCGCTCCGATGGTTTAATAGTATCAACCCCGACAGGCTCTACGGCGTATTCACTTTCAGGTGGCGGTCCAATATTAACGCCAGAACTAAATGCTATATCGTTAGTACCTATGTTTCCTCATACCTTATCTAGCAGACCTTTAGTGGTAGATGCCGATAATGAAGTTCGTTTAAAGCTAAGCCTAGAAAATACAGATAGCCTACAGGTAAGCTGCGACAGCCACGTAGTGCTAGCCGTATTACCCGGCGATGAGGTAGTAATTAAAAAAGCCGATAAACAATTGCGCTTAATTCATCCAAAAAATTACTCTTACTACAACGTTTTACGTACAAAACTGAATTGGGGTAGTCGTTTGTACTAATTTTATTGCCAAATTTAGTACTATAAAGCAAAATGGCGACTTAAAATAATAATCAACTAATTTAGGAACGAGTAGCAATGACTTATGTAGTATTCTTTGCTTTACTGCTATTAATTACACTTTTATACAGTTACCTCAAAATTGAGAGTAACCGTAAAAAAGCGATAGAAGCTAGAAAAAAGCTATTTAATGAACGTGTTTCGCATGTAAATACGCGCCTTAAAGCAAAGCTTAATGATCTACTTGATGCTAAAATAATTCGCCCAAAATACGTTCCTCGTATTCAAGCTATTGTAAATAATTTTTTTGTTGTTCAATCACATACAGACGAGAACTTGCAACAGCTTGAAGATACCGCCGACCTACTAATTAATACGTTGTCCAACGAGTTAATTAAAACCAATCAAACAAATATAATTCAACCATTGATCGATAATGTACAGTACTTTGTATCTGAGTTGCCCCAGCAAGGAATTTTGTACAATAAGAGTTTTTATATTAATACATTACCTCCCCTCATTGCTCTGCTTAAAACCGAAGAGAGTATACAACCTACTGATATTGTTGATGATCAAATTGATGCATCTTCCCAAACTTCCGATACACAGTTTACTCAAGATGTAAGTGTTGCTTAAATAATAAAAAATTAATTTGCAAAAAACCAAAACACTGTATAAATTAACAGTTAATTGACTGGATGGATAAACAGTATGTTAATTGGTTTAGAAGTTAAAAATTTTGCAATCGTAAGTAATTTAAGCACCGAATGGCGCAGCGGTATGACTGCGATCACAGGTGAGACAGGTGCTGGTAAATCTATTGCTATTGATGCCCTATCGCTATGCTTAGGTGAGCGCGCTGAAGCATCAGCAGTTCGCCCAAGCTCTGATAAAGCAGAAGTATGTGCACAATTTGACTTAACAGATCTACCGCTTGCTCAAGCATTTTTAGAGCAACATATGCTAAGCACTTCTGACAACGAGTGCTTATTACGTCGTGTTGTTTGTAAAAATGGCCGTAGTAAAAGCTATATTAATGGTAGTGCAGTTACCGCATCACAATTAAAAGAACTTGGTCAATATTTAATATCTATTCATGGACAACATGCCCACCAATATTTATTAAAAGCTGAGCATCAGTTACAGCTTTTAGATGCCTATGCAGGGCATCACCACTTAGTAAACTCAGTAAATAAAAATTATAAACAGTTTGCTAACTTACAAAAAGAATTTAAACACTTAGAACAACAACAGCAGCAACAAGCAGCGCAAAAACAATTGTTAGAGTATCAAGTTGCTGAGCTTGATGAATTTGCATTACAAGAAAATGAGTTTGATTTAATTGAGGCTGAGCATTACAAACTAAGCAATAGCCAAACAATATTAGAATCGTGCCAACGTGAGTTACAACACTTATATGAAAGTGATGAGCAAAACGCTTGCTCATTACTACAGCACAGCGCTCAACAATTTACCGAACTGGCTCAATATGACGAAAGTTTAGCAAGCGTAGCTGCTATGCTTAGCGAAGCCGCTGTACAAGTTGAAGAAGCAAGCCGCGAAGTGCGCAATTACACTGAGCAAGCAGATTTAGACCCGGCACGCTTAGTTGAAGTAGAAAATAGGCTAAGTGGCGCTATCGATTTAGCGCGTAAGCATCATATAAAACCACAGCAGTTAGTTGAGTTTCATCAATCGATTGCTCAAGAACTTGAGTCAATAAGTAATAATAGTAATCGTCTGGAGCAGCTTGAGTCAGAAATAGAAAGCGCGTTACTTAGTTACAAGCAAACTGCTGATGAATTAAGTAAAAGCCGCTGCGAATATGCTAATACACTTAACACACTAATAAGTGAAAGCATGGCTAACTTATCAATGGAAAACGGTGTTTTTGAAATAGCCTTAACTCAAGAGAGTAATCGTACACCAAACAGCCTAGGCTTTGATAATGTCTCGTTTTTAGTATCAACTAATCCGGGGCAACCACTTCAGCCATTAGCTAAAGTAGCATCAGGTGGTGAGCTTTCTCGTATAAGTCTTGCTATACAGGTAATTATTGCCCAAAAAGTAACAACCCCAACGCTTATTTTTGATGAAGTTGATGTAGGTATTTCTGGCCCAACGGCATCTGCTGTAGGTAAGTTATTACGCCAATTAGGTAAATCAACTCAAGTAATTTGTGTTACTCATTTACCGCAAGTTGCCAGTAGTGCACATCAGCAATTTTTTGTAGCTAAAGAAATAGCACAAGGCGAAACGTTTACTCATATGCTGCCTTTAAATAAAGATGGCCGTATTAATGAAATAGCCCGTTTACTTGGCGGCGATAACATAAGCAAAACAGCTAAAGCAAATGCTAAAGAACTAATAATGGCTCACGCCTAATGTGTTAGTAAATAACGTCTTCAAGGATTAAATAATGCACAGTACTTTAGTTGATTTTTGTATAATTTTAAGTTGGTTGTTATTAGTACTAAGCACCTGTTTAATTATATTTAGTAAATATAAACATACTTGTTTTAAACAACGTTTATTTAAGTTTTTAAATAGCTTTTTAGTTTTTCAACTAATCGTTGTGGCCTATTACTTTACTAGCGAAAAAATAAATGGACTAAGTGATTTAGGTGTTAGTTATTGGGTTTTAATTACAATGCAGATTGCGTGTATTGTAATATGCTACATGAGCTTAAAACGCAGAAAGGCTAAAATAAGGCCATCCCTTGATTCGTTTTCAATGGACTAAAGTAAATAAACATTTAAAAAGAGCACGTTCTGTTTTTACCTTGCTCTTTTGCTTTATAAAGTAGTTCATCAGCATGCTTAATATCTAGGTCAATTGAGCGCTCAGCGTTTGCAGCTGTGATGCCAATACTTAGCGTTATATTTACACTATCTGAAAATAAGCTTACAGCTGAAGCTTTAAGGGCATTATGGATTTTTTCTGCAACGAGCTCGCCCTCATCAACGGTTACATTTGGAATCACAATTAAAAACTCCTCACCGCCCCAACGTGAAGCAATCGCATTTTGCGGAATATTATTTTCAAATGTTTTGGCTAAATGGATAAGAGCTTCATCGCCAAAATCATGGCCGAATTGATCATTAATTTTTTTAAAATTATCTACATCAGCTAATAATATTACAAACGGAATATTATTATTTTTAAGCTCATTTTTAAAAGCTATAAGCTTATTCATAGTGAAACGACGGTTTGGCAGATTAGTGAGTGGATCTATAGTTGCTAAAAATTCATTTTTTTGGCTTAAAGCAATTAATTTACTGCTGTATTTTTCTCTTGAAAATTCGTAATAACCACTCAACGATGCAACAATTATAAAAGCGAGTATGATTCTGACTGGAAACTGCTCAGGATTATAGTCATATATATTAAATGTATCAGCGCAATAGAAACCGAGAACAATCGCAGATAAAAATAAAACAATATCAAACGTCCCTCGTTTAAGCCCTCGAATTGAATAAGTAACAGGAGACACTATAAATATCCATATAGGCCCTGTACCTTGTGCTCCTCCTGTAAGTACCAGATAAAACATCAGTGCATACAGGTTATATAAAATTACAGTTGCAGACTTCTCTACACCTCTACCTATATTAAACGCCGATAAGTAAACAAAAGAAGAAACAACCAAAGTAAATGCTAATAAATAGCTGCTGTTAATAAATGCTAAGCTAGCCATCGAAAACGTTGCTATAAAACCTATTGAAGAAAAGAACCGAACAATGAGCTTCCTTTCTAAATTGTTTGAATATTCGTACATAATTTCTATTTATTTATTAATGTATAAAAGCAAACTTATAGATATAAAGTAAGCAAACCGTAAACAGGTGCAATAATGAACCTACTTTATATTTAAATCAACTATTAAGATTCGTTACTTGGGGTTGATAAAAGTGTATATTTTAGTCATTATTTACCTTTATCAGGGATGAACACGGTTATTGCAATGTAGGATTCCATGATGCTAATACGCTTTATTAAAAGTAATAAAGCACAGGATAAAACAATAACATTAAGGATCAAAAAATGAATAAGTTCGCTCTTATTGTTCCCGCACTAATAGTACTGAGTGGCTGTAAAAGTAATGATATAACTCGCGCAGTTAAAGACGGTATTAACGGTGCAGTAAATGGTGTATCTAGCTCTAGCAACCAGTCAATTAGTTCCTCAAATCAAAGTACTTATACAACGACGCAAACAAAAGTTTTAGCGTATAAAGCAACAAAAGAATCTAGAGATTTTGGTCAGATCATGTTAGTAAGTACAGCTGAAAATCCAAAAAAGCAAACTCGAGTTGCTATAAATAAATGTTTGCATCCTCGTGTTGGTGAAGTGAAATGTAAAGCTTATATGTACGAGATTAGCCCCCAAGGCTGGTTAATAGATGCCCAAAGTAATCGTATTTGGCTCGAAACAAGAACAACCCACTATGACAAGGTAGTTCCTTCTGGTAGTTACTATATGAAGGTAAGAACGGAAGGCGTTGCTAAAGAAAGCTATGCAACAGGTAATATTAATATAGTCCCGTTTGTCACTAATTACGTTGACATTACATTCGAATAAAACAAATAAAAAAGCAAGCCTCTTGGCTTTAATGCCGTTCACTTAAGGTGAACGGCTTTTTTATTTCTAGCGTACCGCTGTGGTCTTGGGTTGACTGAACGAGGAAAACTTCGCCCCCTTCGTGGCTCTAGAATGAGGCTTTCTGCCATCGCATAAAAGTATTTTAATTGACGTGGTATGGCTCCAGGTGTTGAATAAGGTAATCCAACAAGCAACCTCATTATTTGAGCTAAACTACCATTGAAACTG
Source organism: Pseudoalteromonas sp. NZS11_1 (assembly GCF_015864275.1). Taxonomy (NCBI): domain Bacteria; kingdom Pseudomonadati; phylum Pseudomonadota; class Gammaproteobacteria; order Alteromonadales; family Pseudoalteromonadaceae; genus Pseudoalteromonas; species Pseudoalteromonas sp. NZS11_1. The sequence goes on along the minus strand of NZ_JADYXK010000016.1, from coordinate 373 downwards.
AGTTGGCATGGTAAATAATCACCTTTTAATGTGTGGCACATTTTTACCATCTGATATCGCACCATATTATAAGTAAGCAACACTCCCCACAGCTCTTGCTTTACAAGCGCAGGTAAGCGACTTCTTAATGTTAATCGATTACCCAGCATATATTGCTTTTGTTCGCGATAACCAAGCTCTATCTCCCAGCGGTGACTATATAAATCGCCTATACCGGCTGACGGATATTGCATCGGAGCTGTCATCGATGTTATCACACTGTATGATTTACCCTTTATTTTTCGAGTCACTAACCTCGCTATTAAGGTGTCAGGCAGCGTTGGCCACATCTTTCTTGCTCTTGGGTTGCTGCTAAGTTGGACTAATTTATCAT
>NZ_JADYXK010000015.1:0-99866 GCF_015864275.1 Pseudoalteromonas sp. NZS11_1 | reverse complement strand
TGTACTTAATGTTTTTCTTAAGTACCTACCTATGACATCCATGTAGGCAACAAAGAGTTAATCGTCCCTAGAAAGAACCCAGAGGGCAGCGCATGTTTGGTATTTATGCTGCGTTATCGCCTTATTTATGGGGAATAACCACACTACATAGGCTCTGCCTTGCCTAAAAACCAAACACACAGCTGCAAATTCAACCACCAATGATCAATACGCCCTACTGCATTAACAAATTAGTAATATCCATAAGAATATTTTATTATGTGCCCATGCAGTTAGATTCCCTATCACAGTAGTTATTAATTTATGCAAAGTGCGCGTTTTATTCCCTTTAGAAAGCAAGATATTGTTGATATGTGTAGCGAAGAGCTTAAAAGCAGTACACAAAAAACATCGTTTAAACAATTTTGCGATTTACTAGCAAGCCTTATTCATTACGATTACCACTCAACACTTGAGTCACTTAAAAACAACTACGCCCCTTTTGATCCCAACAGTGACACGCGATCGTTAGCGCCAGTATCGGCGGATCAAAAAGCGCAGTGCCAACATGAGTTTGCTAAAGATTTTGCTAAGGTGCTTAATGCCGCTAATTTTGAAGTGATCACCAATGAAGACTTACAAGATGCATTAAACGAAGAGTCACTATTTAAGGTGCGCCTTGAAGTTGAATTTGACGACTTTGAAGAAGTGGTTTTTTATCGCCGTGGCGAGTCGCAACTCACTGAAACCATTACCAGCTTTTGGGGCTTGCGTAAAAAGCCGCTGCACTTTACTAATTACGACCGTGTTGCCGTGTTTATTCGCTTTAAAGACAGCGCTTATTTTGAAACTAAAAATAAAACGCCAATGGGATTTGAGCCAAGCTCAACCATAGTAAAGCTGTTTCAAAATGTGCCAAAGGCCGATCTCGAAATGCTATTTCCTAATAGCGAAGTACGCATGCGCCCTATTGATAAAGCAATTATTGGCTCATCGGCTTTAGTTGGCGGTGCAGTGGTACTTATAACTAAACTTGGCGCATCAATCGTATTATTGCTTGCTTTGTTTGCTTTTTGGGGTGGTTTTAGAAGTGAAGCTGTAGAAATGACCCAACAACATTTTATTACCTTTGCTATTGGCATGGGAGTATTTGGCAGCTTTATTTTTAAAGAATGGAGTAAGTTTAAAAACCGTAAAATTAAATTTATGAAAGCGCTTAGCAATAACCTCTACTTTAAAAACCTTGATAATAACGCGGGTGTTTTTCACACGCTTATTGACGCTGCCGAAGAAGAAGACATAAAAGAAGCCCTGCTTGCGTATACCTTTTTACTAAAATCAGAAAGCGGCTTAACCGCCCAAACGCTTGATGAACAAATAGAGCATTGGTTTAAAAGCAAATACCAGTGCGATCTTGATTTTGAAATTAGCGACGCACTTGAAAAGCTGGTACGTATGCGTTTGGTAACGTGCACTAGTGATGTGTATAGCGCAATAAATTTAGAACACGCAAAAACGATATTAGATGAGCGTTGGGATAATCTGTTTCAATATAATTAATGTAGTATTTTTGCTAAATAATACCCAAATAAAAAAGCAGCTGTAAGTACAGCTGCTTTTTTTATTACATTATCAATAGCTAGTATTTAAACTAATTCAGCTTCTGCTTTTTTAGTAAATTTAGAATGTACTAACTTATAAAGCGCGGGCAAAATTAACAGTGTTAGTAGAGTTGATGAAATAATCCCGCCAACCACTACTGTCGCGAGAGGTTTTTGCATTTCAGAACCCGTTCCCGAATTAAGCGCCATAGGTATAAAGCCTAAACTTGCCACCAGCGCAGTCATCAATACTGGGCGCAGGCGCTGTAATGCACCGCTGTGAATTGCATCAAACAAGCTTAAACCATCGCTTCGTAATTGCTTAATAAACGACAGCATAACCACGCCGTTTAATACCGCGACACCGCTTAGGGCAATAAAGCCGACACCCGCTGATATTGAAAGCGGCATATCGCGCAGCAATAACGCAAGCACACCACCCGTTAATGCCAGTGGCACACCACTAAATATAATCAATGAATCACGAAGCGATCCAAAGGCGCTATACAGTAAGCCAAATATAAGCAGTAAAGTGACCGGCACAACCAACGACAATCGCTTACTTGCCGATTGTAGCTGCTCAAACGTGCCGCCGTATTCAAGCCAATAGCCACTTGGTAAATTAAGTGATTCATTCATGCTCGCTTGCGCATCACTTACAAAGCTTGCTAAATCGCGCCCCTCTACATTGGCAGTTACTACTACATTGCGCTTACCACTTTCGCGGTTTATTTGATTAGGCCCTTTTTCAATGCTGATTGTTGCTACTTCGCCAAGCGGTACAAATGCAAGTTCTGGGTTACTATCTTTAGGTAAAGCAACTGGCAAACGAGCAAGTGCTGATACATCGCTAGACCAACGCTTATCAAGGCGCACTAATAACGAAAAACGTTTATCACCTTCGTAAATTAGTCCGGTTTGCACACCACCAACAGCGGCGGCAAGTGTTTGTTGAATATCGTTTACACTTAAACCCAATAACGCCATATGGTCGCGCATTGGTGTTACCGAAAGTGTTGGCAATCCTTCCATTTGCTCCAAACGTACATCGGTAGCGCCTGCAATATTACGCATTAGCCCTGTGGCTTTTTCGCCAAACTCTTTAAGTACGCTTAAGTCGTCACCATAAATACGCAGTGCCACATCGGCGCGCACGCCAGCAATTAACTCGTTAAAGCGCATTTCTATTGGTTGTGTAAATTCGTAATTATTACCCGGTACATCGTTAACACGGGTACGAATTTGCTGAACCAATTCTGCTTTAGTAAGTGCTGGATTAGGCCACTCATCTTGCGGTTTGAGTATTAAAAAGGTGTCGGCCACATTAGGCGGCATAGGATCGCTTGCTACATCGGCAGTACCAATTTTTGAAAATACGTTAGCAACCTCAGGCTGATCTAATATGGCTTGCTCAAGCTCTTTTTGCATTTGCACAGATTGCTCAATACCGGTGCCAGTAATGCGCAGCGCGTGCATAGCAATATCGCCCTCATCAAGTTTTGGTAAAAATTCTGCGCCCATGTTTTTAACTTTAAAACCAAGCACCAATACTAATGCAGTGGCTATACCCACCATCAACCACGGTAATTTAAGCGATATACCAAGTAATGGCTTATACACTTTTTTAACGCCGCGCATGACTGCGTTTTCGGTTTCATCAACCTTACCGCGAACAAACACTGCAATAGCAGCCGGTACAAATGTAACGCCAAATATAAGCGCGCCAATTAACGCCGCAACTACAGTAAACGCCATTGGCTGAAACATTTTGCCTTCAACGCCGCTTAGTGCAAATAAAGGTAAGTAAACCAGCATAATAATAACAATACCAAATACAGCCGGTGTAAATACTTCTTTGGTGGCTGCGGTCACTACATTTAAACGCTCGTTTAAAGTAAGTAGCCTGCCATGTTTATGCTGAGCTACACCGAGTTGGCGCAGGCAGTTTTCAACTACAATTACAGCACCATCAACAATTAAACCAAAGTCGATTGCGCCTAGGCTCATTAGGTTACCCGATACGCGATTACCTACCATACCTGTAACGGCAAACAACATACTCAACGGAATAACCATTGCCGTAATAAGCGCGCCCGTTACATTACCCAGCAGTAATAGCAAAATTACTATCACTAAAATGGCACCTTCAAATAAGTTGGTTTGCACGGTTGCTATGGTTTTATCAACAAGAGTAGTACGGTCGTAAACTGCCTCAACAATAACGCCAGCGGGTAAGCTTTTTTGCACATCAATTAACTTATCAGCCATAGCTTTTGCCACTACGCGGCTGTTTTCGCCAATTAGCATCATGGCGGTGCCGAGCACGGTTTCTTCGCCGTTATAAGTGGCCGCGCCGGTTCTAAGCTCTTTGCCTAAAAGCACGTTAGCCACATCTTTAATGCGTACAGGTGCATCGTCGCGCTTAGCTATAACGGTATTGGCTATGTCTTCTAGCGTTTTAAGCTGCCCAGGCGAGCGTACTAAATATTGCCCGTCAAAGCGCTCAATATAACCTGCGCCTCGGTTACTGTTATTAACCTCAAGTGCACTAATTACATCGCTAATAGTAAGCTTATAGGCAATGAGTTTTTCGGGCACTGGCGCTACTTGGTATTGGCGCTCAAAACCACCTTGGCTGTTTATTTCGGTAACGCCTTTTACTTTTAAAAGCTGCGGACGAATAACCCAATCTTGCAAAGTGCGTAAGTCTTCGGCGTTGTAAGCAGTGCCATCTTCTTTTAACGCATTAGGCGCGGCGTGCACACTATAAGTAAATATTTCGCCTAAACCACTGGCAATAGGACCCAAGTTTGGCTCTACGTTATTAGGTAAGTCGGAGCGAATACTTTGAATACGCTCACCAATTTGCTGACGCGCCCAATAAATATCGGTGCCTTCATTAAAAATAACCGTTACTTGCGAAAGCCCATAACGCGAAAGCGAACGGGTGTAATCAAGCTTAGGTATGCCCGCCATGGCGGTTTCTACCAAATAAGTAATGCGTTGCTCTACCTCTAATGGCGTAAAACCCTGCGCTTTGGTATTAATTTGCACTTGTACGTTTGTTATATCGGGTACTGCGTCTACTGCTAAATTTTGAATGTTGTATACACCAAATCCAGCAAATAAAAATGTAAGCGCAAGCACCAGCATGCGGCGTTTAACCGCAAAAGAAACTATCCAATTAATCATGGTGCCTCCTAGTGAGCGTGGCTTGCGCCGCTTTTTAAAATATCAGCTTTAATGACATAACTATTGTCTGTTACGTATTCGCTACCTGCGTTTAAGCCTGTAAGTACTTCTACCCACTCGCTATTTTTTGCACCTAAGGTAACGGGGCGCACTTCAAATACATTATTTTTACGAACAAACACACTGGGTTGACCGTTAAATTCTTGAATTGCTTGTGGCTTTACACGCACGCTGGCATTTATTTTAGCCACACTTACATCGCTATTTATATGCATGCCTGGGCGCCAATGCCCGTCTGGGTTATTAAGCTCTATACGGGCACGCGCTATGTGCCCGCCAGTCATCATTGGGGCTATAAAAAACACTTTGCCTTGCGTATTTAAATGGTGATGCAAGTCGTACACTTTAGCGCTTTGACCAATGGCTAGTTTTTCAATGTTTTCAGGAAAAGCCGATAACTCAACCCATACTTTATCAAGGTTAACTACCTGCATTAGTGCGCTGGTGCTTGCAAGCTCGCCACGCTTTAAGTATTGCTCGGTTACAACGCCACTAATTGGGCTTTTAATAGGGTAGTTTTGCAGTGTTTCCCGGTTGGTTACATTGGCAAGTACTTCGCCTTTTTTAACGTTTTGACCAATGCTTACAAAAATATCACTGATCAATCCTGTATACGGCGCCATTACTTCTACCGTGCCATGTTGTGTTGGTGCAATAACGCCAAAAAGCGTATCGGTAATATCCACTTCACCACTTTGCGCTATCTCGGTTTTAATACCTGCGCGCTCAATAGCTCGCTCTGTTAGCGTAGTTTGCCCTTCGTGTTGATCGTATTCATAGCTAATGCTCTCGCCTTTATAATTAGCAGTAACGGCAAGTGCAAACGAATGCGGTTCGTTAATTGATTGCGTGCTCACAAGGTAGTCGCCCTCAGCTGCAAACTGTATATTTTGCGGCGCTTCAACTAAGCGCTTTAAACTCATTGTTATGTTTAAGTCGTTTATATTAATTGGCTTATTCTGTTTATAGCCGTATACGCGCAGCTCAACATTACCTGCAAATTCTTGCAATTTAAGCTCAAGGGTTAATTTAGGATCAGTTAATAAAAAGCCGCCGTGTGGACCTTGCTTTTGCTCGTCTTGTTCTGTTTCTTTATGACCTGACTCGCCATGCTCAGCAGAGGCAAATGCATGTGTACTTACAAAGCTGCTGGCAAACGAAAGTGATACTAGTAATGCGATTATATTTTTATTCATGATTGATGAGTCTCAATTAAAGATTGGCCTGTTAAACGCTCAAGAGTAAGTAGCACTTGGTACAGCTCTGCGTGAGTGGTAATAAGTGTGCGTTTAGAATCAAAAAGTGCTTGTTGAGCATCAAGCAATTGCAACACCGAAATTTGTCCGCGTTGATAACTTTTTAAGCTTTGCTCAATCAATGTTTGTGCCTGAGGAATAATTTGATCAGATAATAGCTTTGCCTGATTAGCTCGACCTTGATAATAAGCGTACAAAGTACGTACTTGCTGGCGTAGCTGGATGCGCAATTGCCCTTGCTGCTCATTTAAAAGCATGAGCTGACTATTTGCAGCTGCAATATTTCCGCTATTTGAATTACTTAATTGCAGTGGCATAGAAAACGAAAACACTAATGAGCTGGAGTCGCTTTGTTGGTTATAGCGCACGCCTCCCCCTACATTAATATCGGTTTGTCCGTTTGCTTTTTGCAGTGTTAAATTAGCTGTTTGCTGTAAATATTGCTGTTGTAATAATGCAAATTCAGGGGCTTGGTTAACCGCATCTAAAAGTGCTTGCGCTGATTTAAGCGCAGTAATTGCATTAATATTGCCAGCAAAAGTATCGTAGGATTGCTCCTCACTCCACAGCTCGTTAAGCGATAAACTTGCTCGCTCAAATTCACTATTAAGCATGGCTTTATCAAGCTCTACTTGGCTAAGTGCATAACGCATGCGCGTTACATCAGCTTGCGACGCAGCACCCGCATTAGCTCTTTGTTCAATCGCTTTAAGCGCTTGAGTAACTACCTGTTTACGTTCACTATTTAAACTTAATAATGTTTGAAATTTAAGCCCTTGGTAGTATCGCTCAGCAGTGGTTGCTAATAAGGCTAAACGGGTATTTTGATACTGTATTGCTTGGGCTTTAATATTGGCGGTTGCGTAATTAATACGGCTTTGGCGCTTATCGCCCAGCTCTATTAGTTGGCTAAGCCCAAGTGTTATTTCAGCGCCTTGAATGCCACGCGCCTTGTTTGTGCCCAGTAAGTTTTCAGCTTCAATATTCAATACAGGATTAGGCGAAAGAGCAGCTTGAGATTTAAGCGCACTCAATATTTTTTGATGATACGGGTAGCGTTTTAATACCAGATTTTGTTGTTCGGTATTACTCAGTGCCTGCTTAAGGGTTAATGTTTTAACATTCGCCAAAGTACTAAAAGCAGGTAGCGCGCACATTAGCGCCACCAGCATAATTGGTTTTTTATTCATATAGCGTGTCCGTTTTTTAACAAACAGAGTTAACTTAATCACTACGCCTATTTTAAAAACAAGCGCGATCAAGCAACCTAAATATGTAAATAACTAGCCTAATAGCGCACAAGCGCAGGCAGTTTTTACAAAGTATTTAAAATTAAAAGCTAGCTATAAAAATTTGGTGGCGGTACATCTGGCGGGTAATTTAACCCGTTATAGCACGCAGGCGAAGTTGCTTTACTTTGCTCTGGACTTATTGAATGGCTAGAGGTGCTGTTGTAGCCACAATGGCAATGTTGGTGGGCATGAATCTCGGTAGTTGATGTCTTATCGCTTTGGTTATCATCGGCTGTGGAGTCGCCTTGCGATAACGAACTGGTTACGTGATCAACGTCTTCTTGCAAATGATACGCAGCACCATCACAGCTAATAAAGCTATGTACAAGCACTAATAATATCACTATTAAAAAACGGTTTGAGCGCATTACCTACCTAAAACTCTAAAATGCAATTTAAGAAATCGCACAATACCTTAAATTTATTCAAATGTAGAGAGCCGCTAACGTTATTTTCTAAATTCGCTTGGCGACACACCTACCGACTTCTTAAAACGTTTGGAAAAATTAAAAATATTAGAGTACCCCACATAACTTGCCACATGCGAAATTGGCCAAGCCGTGTTTAACAGTAAGTTTTTAGCTCGCTCAATGCGTAAATAAATAAGTTGTTGTATTGGGCTTTTACCAAATTGGGCTTGGCATAAACGGTGTAAATGCGGCGATGAATAATGCACATGTTCGCACATTACCTCTATTGTCCAATCAAACTGCAAGCGCTTGTCTACCTCTTCAAACAGACTAATTAAACGGTTATGCGCCGCACCCTGTGAGTTATTTTGCAGCGTAGCATTTAAGTAATGACTTAAAATAGGCGTTACGCTTTCGCGTAAATTAGCATTAGGCTCGCTGTATAAAAGCTCCATAGCAAGGTGTAACGGTTCAAGTTTTTGCTCGGTTAGTACCAGTGCTTGCGCTAAGTTTAAATGCTGCCAACGTTTAGTATTTGCAAGGTTTAACCAAATAACATCCCAATGTTCAGCATCAATTTTCACTTCAAAGCTTTGCTTTGCTGGTAGCACAATAAGTGTATTGGCATTAAGTGTATACTGCTCATTTTGTGTTGTTAATTTACCCTGCCCTGCAAGCGTATAAAAAAGTGTATGTTCTAGCGGTGCTGAGCGTGCTACGCAATAACGACCCGATAGGTTTGAGCAACCCGCAAGTGCTATTTCAAGGTTTGCCATTTGCGCGAGCGTTTGTGAATCAATAAAGCGCTCTATACAACGCGGACCAATATCGAGTATGTCTTTAATGTTATAGCGCATAATTACAATGATAGTTTTGGACAAATAAAGGAGAGCTTTAAGCATAACCCCTGCGATTATTTTTAGCTATATTTAGCGCATTATAATTGCCCGCTTATGCAATAGGATAAACATGACCTCTTTACAGCACATAATTAATCGCCGAGATTGGGAAAACCCAATTTCAGTACAAGTTAATCAAGTAAAAGCGCACAGCCCACTCAATGGTTTTAAAAGCGTTGAACATGCTCGCACCAATACACAGCCACAAAAACAGTGTTTAAATGGGCAATGGGACTTTAAATTATTTGATAAACCCGAAGCGGTTGATGAGTCATTGCTAAGTGAAACACTAAACAGCAACTGGCAAAGTATTACAGTGCCTTCTAACTGGCAATTACACGGCTTTGATAAACCTATTTACTGTAATGTTAAGTACCCATTTGCAGTTAACCCGCCTTTTGTACCAAGCGACAACCCTACAGGCTGTTACCGCACTGAATTTAATATAAGCGAAAGTCAGCTAACTCAGCGTAATCATATTATTTTTGAAGGCGTTAACTCGGCGTTTCACCTGTGGTGTAACGGACAGTGGGTGGGTTATTCACAAGATAGCCGTTTACCGAGCGAGTTTGATTTAAGCGAACTGTTAGTTGCAGGCACTAACCGTATTGCCGTTATGGTTATTCGTTGGAGCGATGGCAGTTATTTAGAAGATCAGGACATGTGGTGGCTAAGCGGTATTTTTCGCGATGTTAACTTACTTACAAAACCACAAAACCAAATACGTGATGTGTTTATAACCCCCGATTTAGACGCTTGCTATCGCGATGCAGCACTACATATAAAAACGGCGATTAATGCGCCGAATAACTACCAAGTAGCAGTGCAAATTTTTGATGATAAAACACCACTATGTGAGCCACAAATTCAAAGTACTAACAATAAACGTGTTGATGAAAAAGGTGGCTGGAGCGATGTTGTATTTCAAACAATTGATATACAAAGCCCTAAAAAATGGACCGCCGAAACCCCGTACTTATACCGCTGCGTTGTAAGTCTGCTTGATGAGCATGGCAATACCGTCGATGTTGAAGCCTACGACATTGGCTTTAGAAAAGTAGAAATGCTTAACGGGCAACTGTGTGTAAACGGCAAGCCGCTACTTATTCGCGGTGTTAACCGCCACGAACACCACCCAGAAAACGGTCATGCAGTTACTACCGCCGATATGATTGAAGATATTAAGCTGATGAAGCAAAATAACTTTAACGCCGTGCGTACTGCTCACTACCCTAATCATCCCCGTTTTTATGAGCTATGTGACCAGCTAGGTTTATACGTAGTTGATGAAGCAAATATAGAAACCCATGGCATGTTTCCTATGGGCAGGCTTGCAAGCGATCCGCAGTGGGCTGGTGCATTTATGTCGCGTTATACACAAATGGTTGAGCGCGATAAAAACCACGCCTCAATTATTATTTGGTCACTGGGTAACGAATGCGGGCATGGTGCAAATCATGATGCTATGTACGGTTGGTCAAAAATCTTTGACCCTTCGCGCCCTGTGCAATACGAAGGTGGCGGCGCAAACACAACGGCTACCGACATTATTTGCCCTATGTACTCCCGTGTAGATACCGATATTAAAGACGATGCGGTACCTAAATACTCTATTAAAAAGTGGCTAAGCCTACCAGGTGAAACTCGCCCGCTTATTTTATGTGAATACGCCCATGCAATGGGTAACAGCCTAGGTAGCTTTGACGATTACTGGCAAGCATTTAGAGAATACCCACGCCTGCAAGGCGGCTTTATTTGGGATTGGGTAGATCAAGGTTTATCTAAAACAGACGAAAACGGCAAGCATTATTGGGCTTACGGCGGCGACTTTGGTGATGAACTAAATGACCGTCAATTTTGTATAAACGGGTTATTGTTCCCAGACCGTACGCCGCACCCTAGCCTGTTTGAAGCTAAATACAGCCAGCAACATTTACAATTTACATTGCGTGAGCAAAATCAAAACCAATACACCATTGATGTATTTAGCGATTACGTATTTAGACATACCGATAACGAAAAGCTTATTTGGCAGTTAATGCAAAATGGCATCTGTGTTGAGCAAGGCGAGCATGTACTTAATATTGCTCCGCAAAGTACACACACGTTAACTATTAAAACTGAAACAGCGTTTGAGCAAGGTGCGCAATATTACCTTAATTTAGATGTAGCATTAGTTAACGACTCACACTTTGCAAACGCTAATCACGTTATGGATTCAGAGCAGTTTAAGCTTATAAATAGTAACAATTTAAGCAGTAAGTTATTTGTATCATCATCTGAGCAAAACGCTATAAGTGTTAGCGAAACCGACTCTCAACTAAGTATTGAAAACGATAAATTTAAACTGATTTTTAATCAACAATCAGGGCTTATAGAGCAGTGGTTACAAAACGATACTCAGGTTATTAGTAGCCCACTGGTTGATAACTTTTATCGTGCCCCACTTGATAACGACATTGGTGTAAGCGAAGTAGACAATCTAGACCCCAATGCATGGGAGGCTCGTTGGTTACGTGCAGGTATAGGGCAATGGCAGCGCACATGCAGCTCAATTCACGCAGTGCAATCAAGCGTTGATGTACGTATTACTTGTGTATTTAATTACGAATTTAATGGCGTGCTACAGGCTCAAACACAGTGGCTATATACACTAAATAATACCGGCAATATTAGCTTAAATATTGACGTGCACTTAAACGATACTCTGCCACCAATGCCGCGTATAGGGCTAAGCACAACACTTAACAAGCAAAGCGATACAAAAGTAAACTGGCTAGGTTTAGGGCCTTTTGAAAACTACCCAGATCGCAAAGCCGCCGCACGTTTAGGTTATTACAGTTTGTGCTTAAATGAGCTACATACACCGTATATATTCCCAACTGATAATGGCCTGCGTAGCGATTGCCAATTGCTGAGTATTAATAACTTAACCGTAACTGGCGCGTTTTTGTTTGCAGCCAGCGAGTATTCGCAAAGTACGCTAACGCAAGCAAAACACACTAACGAACTAATTGCTGATGATTGCGTACATGTACACATTGATCATCAACATATGGGTGTAGGTGGCGATGATTCATGGAGCCCAAGTACTCATAAAGAGTATTTACTTGAGCAAAAGCAGTACAGTTATTCTTTAACTTTTTCAGCTAAATAATTTAGTAGTTAACCTACAAAAATAGCGGCCAAATTGGCCGCTATTCTTCAATTAATAAACTCTATTTATTAGCTAGTTTTTTAGCTAATACGTTATCAAGCGAAAAGCTTCCCGCTCCTTGAATTGCTAAAACTACAGTTACTACAAGTAACGTTAATGCGTATTCGTAGCCATTGTTTGCCATAAATAAGCCATTACTAATATGTACGCTAAAAATAGCAATCAGCAAAGTAAAGCCGGCAACTACAGCAGCTGGGCGAGTTAACAAACCAATTGCTAATGCAATGCCACCAAAAAACTCAGCGCTACCTGCCATCATTGCTAACCAATAGCCAGGCTCTAAACCAATACTCGCCATCCATTGACCTGTACCTTCAAGCCCGTAACCGCCAAACCAAGCAAATAGTTTTTGTGCACCATGCGCCGCTAAAATAAGGCCAACTGGTACTCGTAAAATTAATGCTGCTACGCCTGCTTTTGAGCTAAGTAATGTGTTTAGTAATTTCATGAGTTTAGTCCTGTTTTAATTTATTTAATCGTTAGATTTTTCCTAACCGTTGAGCACAGTTTACTATCATCATTAAAAAACATTAATACAGACTTTATTGGTTAATTAGCAACACAGTATTTATAATAAACCATAAAAAAACCGCCAACCTAAAGGTCGACGGTTTTTTATTAACGCTAAAACTTAGTATATTTAAGTAAGCGCTTAGCTTTGAAAATTAAGCAACTGCTTGCTCTAAAATTTCGCGGCTTTCTTTAAGCGTAATAGCTTGGTTTTCACCAAGTGCCAGCATGCCGTGTGCTTCAAGTTTGCCAATAATATTGTCAATAGCAGCGGCTTTATCATCGCCATGCTCAGTAAGCTGGGTCGCTACGTCAAGGCTGTGGTAAAACGCTTCGATTGCTAAAATTGTTTTCTCAGCTAAATCGTCAGATTGCTCAAGACCAAATACGTTTTTACCCATTTGCTCTAGTTTTGCTTTTTTAACTGCAAATTGGTTGCGTAGTAAAGAAGGCTGAACAATAGCAAGTGAACGAGCATGATCAACGCCGTAAGCGGCTGTAAGCTCGTGGCCAATCATGTGTGTTGCCCAATCTTGCGATACACCAGAACCAATCAAACCATTAAGTGCTTGGTTAGCTGCCCACATAAGGTTTGCACGCCATGCGTCGTCTTGGTTTTCAAAGTTATCGCCCAGTGTTTTAAGCGTTCTTAAAAGTGCCTCTGCGTAACCTTCTTGAACCAATGCTGTTTCAGGGAATGTTAGGTACTGCTCACAGGTATGAACCCATGCATCTACTAATCCATTCACAAGTTGGCGCTGTGGTAATGTTTTCATTACATCAGGGTCCATAATCGCAAATTTAGGAAGTACTTCTGGTGATGCAAACGGTAGTTTTTGCTTTGTTGCTTCTTTGCTCACAACTGAGTTTTGGTTAGACTCTGAACCCGTTGCAGGCAATGTTAATATTGCACCAATTGGTAATGCGCTAGTAATAGTGTGCTTACCAGTAGGAATATCCCAACCTTCGCCATCATAAACTGCAGATGCTGCAATGTATTTAACGCCGTCGATTACTGAACCGCCGCCTACACCTAGTACAAAGTCGATGCCTTGTTCTTTACAAATTTTTACTGCTTGGTCTAGTACTTCTATAGTTGGGTTAGCGCCAACACCCGAAAACTCAACCCAGTCAAAGCCTTCAAGTGCTGCTGCAACTTGGTCGTACACGCCGTTCTTTTTAATTGAACCGCCGCCGTACACTACAAGTACTTTTTGATCCTTTGCGATCAAATCAGTTAGTGAGGCAATTTGTTCTTGGCCGAACTGGATAAGTGTTGGGTTTACGTAGCTAAATTTCATTATTTTGCTCCTAGGTGACGGTTAAATACTAAATATAATGCTTAGTTACTAACTAAGCTAAACTTCAATGAGTGCATATTAGTGGCAAAACAAACATAAAAAAAGCCCAATAACTCGCAAAAGCTTGCCTAAAACTGTCAAGATTGATATTTTACGCAAAATTCGTACGATAGTAGAAGTTTTAATGTCCTCAATAGCCAACATGATGCAAAAATTTGCAGAGCACAATAATTTACTTAACTTTGAAGGCAACATGGAAACCATTATTCCAGGTGTGTATTTTCATCGTGCAAGTAAAAGCTCGCCGCGCCAGCCACTTATATATAACTCAGGTATTATTATTGTTGGGCAAGGACATAAGATAATTCATTTTCCTGATCATCAAATAAAATATGGTGAAGGCGACTACCTTGTTTTAGGTGTACCAGTGCCACTTGAATGCGAAGCTTTTACCGATAACAACCAGCCTGTTATGGGTATTGTTATAGATATAAACCCGGTAATGTTACATAAATTAGTAAACCAAATTGGTACACATAAGCCATTCACCACTGGGCAAATGAGTGGCGTTCAATCGGCTAAAATAGATGGCGCAATGGAGCAAGTAACCCACCGTTTACTTAGCGTGCTTAATAACCCCATTGAGGCTGACGTTTTTGGCGAAGATATAGTAAAAGAATTGGTATATCGTGTACTTTGTGGTCCACAAGGACATACTTTAATAGGGCTTGCTATGCATGATGGGCATTATGCGCGTATCGCCCGTACGCTCTCAACTATGCACAGTAGTTATGCCAATCAAATTACAGTTGAGGGGTTGGCTGAAGATGTAAACATGAGCGTATCGTCGTTCCATCGTGCTTTTAGGCAAGTAACGTTTGAGTCACCTTTGCAGTATTTAAAAAAAGTACGCTTAGCTAAAGCTAAAGAGCTTATAACCAGTAGTGGAAGCAAAGCCAACGAAGCTGCATTAAAGGTTGGCTATACCAGCCCATCGCAATTTAGCCGCGAATTTAAACGCCACTTTAATAAAACCCCCAGTGAAATGTTAATTCAACTACATAACTAGGTAATGGCTTTAGATATGTAAGTTAACCGAGCGAGTCAATCTTAAGCACTGCTTTTTTGGTGTTTAGCATAGCTTGCTTGGTAAATTGGCGATTAATAAATTGGCTAAAAATAATAGTAAATAACGTTGAGAAAATGGCAGCTGTTGCGTACACCTGCCAAATCATAAAGTTATGTTTTAACATAAACGCAATCACCGCAAAAAATACACATCCACCTAATGAACCAATAATACCGCCATTAAGAATTTTAAACGTTGAGGCTTGTTTGTCACTAAAATGGGCAACACTGCCCATTACCGCCAAAATAACCGAAAAGGTAGATATTAACCCGCTCCATGCAGACCCTATATGCTGCGATATAAACGTAACAAGCACGATAAAGCTCGTCACTAATATCATTTTTACCGGAAGCTCCCAGCGGGCATTTAATGGTTTTGCATCAACTGATATATTTAGCTTTGTAGAGATAATAGTTAAACCGAGTAAAATACAAAGCGAAACCACACTCGCCACAATAATATTCACTGGTAAAAATAAAGTAATAACGCTAAATACACACCAAATACTCAACGCTGTAAAAAGCGATTTAAGCATTCCAAACCTTCGTGATACAACCAAGTAACTAAAACAAAATAAGCCTATACCGCTCATACCATAAAGAGAGGCCACCGCTGAGTTAGCTGCAAATAATTTACCTTGCTCTAATGCTATAAAATAAGAAATAGGCCCAGAGGTAATAGGCAAGCCAGGAATTATGCCGCTAACAAAACTACCAAAGCGTTTTTGGGCGAATGTTATTAGTAAAATAAGCAAAGGTGCAATTATGAGTTTAAGCAGCATAAATAACAATAAAGTATGAGAGTTGAAATTAAGTCTACGTGTCTATACCTACATTGTAGAGTGAATAAAAATCATGCATGTATTGTAATTTTTTTCACCTGTAAATATTAACTAATTTATCAAAACACTGATTAATAGTTATAAAAAAACCACTTATTAAAGTGGTTTTTTAGCTTAACTTAAACAACAGCATTTATACTTTTTTAAATAAAACCTCTGGGTTTACCATGGTTTTCATTTCAAGCACATTGCCATTTGGATCTTCAATAAAAAACGTTTCTTGCTCAAACTCATCACCAATAAATCGGCGGTATGGTTTATCTAAGTATTCAATACCCGCATCTTCAATACGTATTTTTAACCCGTTAAATTCATCTTCAGATAAGTGAATCCCAAAGTGAGGTACTGCCACAGCTCCCATATCTACATCATGGCGAACTGTTGGTAAGCGCTCAACACTCTGGTGCAAGGTAAGTTCATTACCCCAAAAATCTATATCTACCCAGCGACCTTCTTCACTGTTACCCGTTTTACAGCCTAGTACGTCACAATAAAACGCTTTAGCCACTTTTAAATCGCCAGCCGGAATAGCCAGATGTAAACAGTTAGACATAAATAACCCTTGGTTAACACTTTAATACATTAAATTATCGCCATTATACATAACTTGTGATTTATAGAACATTAACAGCGGCACTATTAAGCATATTTAATACCTAAAAGCCGTTTAAAAAACACGCTTTTAAAGTTTGTAATTACTTATAACATTTATTTGTTAGAGAGTATTAGAAAGCGCAAAAGGATTAGTTTAAAATGCGCCGCTATGATTAAATTCTTATTTTTAAAATTCATCACTTTCTTTTTAGGCTTTGTAGCTTGCTTTGCTATGCACACTACTTTTGCATTACCTTTAGTGATTTCTGCTGCGCTAACGGGGCTTATTGGCTCGTTTATTCCTTTTCCTGCACATTATAAAAACCATCCGTATGCTGCAATTTATGCTGGTAGCTTTGCAGGCATGTGTTCAACTCATTTAATTACCAGTTACTGGGAAATTGCTATTATTTCGCTTATTGGCTCAAGTTTGTATGTGCTTACTATAAATATGTTTACAGGTTTTGGTGGCAAGCTTGGCAGTGTTGCCTTTGCAAGCGTGGCACTTTTTGTATTAGCCAAAGGAATTGTATTATGAGTATTGAATACCCATTACTTGTACTGCTTGGGGCTTTTTTAACATTTTATTTAGCTAAGCATAGTCGCTTTGACGGGGTTAGAGCGTCGTCTTCACTTTCTATTATTGCTTATTTAATTTTTAGCGCCTTAAATTTGAACCCCGATTTATACGCAATTGTATTTTTTGGCGGCACATTCATAGGTATGAGCGCCCCACATCGATTTGGTATTTATACTGTAGCAAGCTCATCTATTTTGTTTTCAATCTTATTTGAATTCCTTGTACCAAAACTTGACGGCTATGGCGGTGCATTGGGTATTAGTGCATTTTTATCTGTATGTATTTGCCATACTTGTATTTTATTAGGTGCCCCAAGAAGTAAAAAACCGCCACCAGTTCAATAAAAAGTGGAAACTAGGCTGATTTTTATCCTGACATTAACTTTAATATATTTAAAAATTAGAGTGTAAAATATTCATGTTTTAGCCTGTTCCTTTTTTCTGCAAGTCTGTTAGAATCTTCCGCGAACTTTATTTACCCTAAATAAAGACAATCATATATGGATTTATGAAAATGAAAAAACTAATCGCAGTAGCAGCTCTATCTTTACTTCCTTTCTCAAACGCAATGGCTGACCAAGATATTGGTTG
Source organism: Pseudoalteromonas sp. NZS11_1 (assembly GCF_015864275.1). Classification (NCBI taxonomy): domain Bacteria; kingdom Pseudomonadati; phylum Pseudomonadota; class Gammaproteobacteria; order Alteromonadales; family Pseudoalteromonadaceae; genus Pseudoalteromonas; species Pseudoalteromonas sp. NZS11_1. The sequence goes on along the minus strand of NZ_JADYXK010000015.1, from coordinate 82,415 downwards.
TGGTCTTGGTTCTATGTTATTTGCTGGTCAGCAAGGTAAAGGCGTTAAAATTTTAGGCGCTACAACAAATGGTACATCTGGTAACCAAACTTTTGGTATCACTTTTGGTACTCTTGGTTGTGATGGTACTGGTACAGTAACTTCTTCAGAAAAAATTGCTTTATTCATTGACGGTAACATGGAGCAACTTGCTCGTGATATGTCAAAAGGTGAAGGCGAAACTTTAGCTACTCTAGCTGAAGCTTGGGGTGTTGCAGATCAAGATAAAGCAGCGTTCAATAAGCTTGCTCAAGCACAGTTTTCTTCAGTATTTACTTCTGAAAACGTGACTTCACAAACAGTTTTAGAAAACCTAAACACTGTTCTTGCAAGTAACGCACAACTTGCTTCTTATACTCTTTCTTAATCAGCTAAATTAGCCGGTTTTATACGTATAAATAAAGCCGCTGGAGTATTTCTCTAGCGGCTTTTGTAATTTAGTGATTATGAAAAAAATATTATTTGGTTTACTGCTCGCTCTTTTTAGTACTTACTCAAACGCTCAAAGTATTGAAACAAATACATTAGCAACACACCCTTACTGGCTTAAATTAGGTCACTACCGCTTGGCCACATTAGGTGATTGGAAAAGTGAAGTAGACAGTGCTGAGTTTTTTTTATCTCCTACAGGTAAAACAAGCCCATATGACGAACTTAAAGCCACTATAGCTGCATTTAGTGGTAAAAATACTGACCCAAAAACAACACAATATCGTTGTCAGTTTCCTGCACGTTATAAATGGCTAAAAACAAAAATTAAAAATAACTGGCCCGAACTTAATTGCCCAGAACTACAGGCGTGGCAAAAAATAATAAACCCTAAAGGGGTTACGTTAGTTTTTCCAACTGCATTTATGAATAGCCCATCATCAATGTTTGGCCACACTTTACTTCGTATTGATGCAAAAGATCAGACTCGCCATAAAGAGTTGCTCGCATTTGCCGTTAACTTTGCAGCAGAGCCTGATGGCTCAGATAACGCAGCCGTGTACGCATTAAAAGGCTTGATTGGCAGCTACCCAGGTAAGTTTTCGCTTATGCCGTACTATAAAAAAGTACGCGAATATAATGATTTAGAATCTCGTGATATTTGGGAATACAAACTTAATTTATCAGAGCCACAGGTAGAGCTTATTTTATTGCACTTGTGGGAGCTACAATTAGCTACATTCGATTACTTTTTTATTGATGAAAACTGCTCTTACCAATTACTTGCATTATTACAACTTGCACAAGAGGACCTTGATTTAACATCGTCATTTAATATGCAAGCTATTCCATCAGATACCGTTGCAGTACTAAGAAATAACAACTTATTACAAACACCTAATTACCGCCCTGCTTTTGGTACTAAGCTATACCATTACTCTACTCAAATGACTGACGAACAACTTGATGATGCAAGAGAGTTAATGCAAGGTGGCTCCCTCAATACTCGTAATTACTCACAGTCGCAATTAGTCGCTATTTTAGAAATGGCGTATGAATGGTTAAATTTTGAATTTTACGATAAAGCATTAAATCGTAAAGAAATTGCCCCGCGACTAACTAAGCTACTCCTAATGCGCAGCAAATATAATGTAGCTTCGCCATTTACTAAGCCAAGCCGCCCTATTGCTTCCCCAGAGCAAGGTCATGGTTCTTCTAAAGTATCGCTAGGTAGGGTACAAAATAATAACCAAGCAAACCTTACAGATTTTGGTTATAGGCTTGCGTATCATGACTTACTAGATAGGCCTGAAGGTTTTATAGCGGGTGCACAAATTAGTTTTTTTGATTTGGAAGCCGCTATTACTGACGAAGGAAATGCAGATATTGAACATTTTTACTTATTAGATGCTATGTCGCTTGCACCCGATAACCGCGTATTTGATAGCTGGTCGTGGAACTTTAAAATGGGCTTTGACCGACAACCAAGTGACAATAAACGTTTAGGCCGCTTTTTTACAAAAGGAGGTTATGGTAAATCTTATGGCGATCCTAATAATGTACACGGCTATATTCTTGGTCAATTTGAGCTAAATACAGGCGATATAACCGACCAACTTAGTACAGGAATAGGCAGCGAAACCGGTGTAATTTGGCAAATAAACAATAACCATAAACTTGCTTTAACTGGCAATATATTATGGCTAACTGATAACGCAGCAAGTAAGCACAGCGAAATAGCTATAACATGGAATTACGCTGTTTCTCGCAATGTATCGCTGCGCAGCAAAGTACAGCATGCTCAATGGCATAGCCATAATTCATCAATGAGTTTAGCTATGCAGTTTTACTTTTAACTTTTTCAATATTATTTATATTTAATGCTACTTGTAGGGTAGCCAAATAGCACTCTACATTTAGCTTTTATTCCCGATGCCTTATAAACACTTTTCAATAAGTGCTCCCACTGATGAAACGTAATAACGACTGGGTTATTGCTATTAAGCTGCCCTATAATGCCGTATTTACAAGGCTTTGATTTATCTTCTTCTACAAAGGTGCCAAATAACTTATCCCAAATAATAAGTACACCTGCAAAGTTTTTATCAAGGTAGCCTGTATTTATTGCGTGATGAACTCGGTGATGCGAAGGCGTATTAAATACTTTTTCAAACCAGCCTAACTTACCCACTATTTGAGTATGTACAAAAAATTGATACGCCAAATTTAATGCAACCACGCTAAATACTGTTAGCGGTTCAAATCCAATTAAAATCATAGGTAGCCAAAACACCCACATACCGGCTACGGGGTACATTAAGCTTTGCCTAAATGCGGTGGTGAAATTCATTTTAGTTGAGCTGTGGTGCACCACATGTGCAGCCCACAACCAATGAATATGATGCGATGCTTTATGAAACCAATAATACAAAAAATCTTGCAGTAAAAATGCAAATGCAATACTTAATACACTCACTTCAATATCAAACAATCTATAGTCATACAACCAATTAAATAAAGGCATTAACAGCAGTAACGCAATAGCATCTGCGCCTTGGTGTAATAGCGCTAACACTGTATTTGCTAGGCTATCTTTTATGTCGTAATAGCGCTTAAACTTAATAAACTCACAGCAAACAAATATCAAAAATAACGGGCTAAGAGCGAGCAAAATAATTTCTGAGTTCATGCTTTACCCGCCAAAAAATAATTATTTAAATTGTTTAACGCTTGGGTTATATCTTTTGTAATAGCATATTTAAGTAATGCATTTGGCATCCACCACGGAGCTGAGCAGCTTATGCAATAGTTAAGTTCGGTAACTAAAGTATTGATGTCTTTATTTGCAGTGAGGTATATATCGCCTCGATGATTAGCTACTGGTTTATCGCCTACTATTTGGTAACTGATCTGATTTTGATCGGCACTGATTATTTGCTCTGAAAAAGTTATTTTACATATTTTCACTTGCCTAACAGATCCTTTTCCGCCTTCTATTTGCCCTTCGTCTTGTGCTTGTAGCAGCGTAAATTTGGCATTAAAAAATCGATGCAACTGTTGATGATCCAATAGTGTGCTTATTATTTGTTTTGGCTGTGCATTAAGCGTTTGTTTTATTGTTATAAGTATCATTTTTACAGCAAGAGGTTATTAGGCATTCAACTAGCATATAAAAATTTAACGTGGCAAACTTGCTAATACACGACTATTTTTTAGCTTTAGATGACAAATGCACACATTGGCTGATCATTACTTTTCAAGTATTCTTGATTACTTACAAGCGCAAGGCATTAGTACTAAAACGGCTTTGCACGCTATTAGCTTTGACGAATTTAGTAATCAGCGTACCCATCAATTAGCGCCGCGTATTAGTTTAAATAGTTACAATGCCTTATTAGTTTATGGCAAAAAAACACTTAACGATCCTCTTTTTGGTTTTACCCTAGGTCAGCAAATTCGCACTGCTGACTACGGCGTTTTAGGTTACTTAATTGAATCAAGCGATAACTTAAGCAGTGCCATTAAAGCATTGTTAAGCTACGACAGCTTGGTGGCTGATATTGGTAAAGCCAAGTTTGAACTAAATACTGATACAGCAACTATTCGTTGGATTGCTCACCAAAGTTGTAATGAGCATGTTGTTTTACGAAACATGACCGCGTGGGTAAGTGTGATTCGCCAGTTAATAAATTTAACGCTTTCGCCAAGTAGTATTAGTTTCACTTATAATTGGTTGCCATCACAAAGGCGCGCCCTTGAATCATGGTTTAAATGCCCTGTAAAAAGCAGTGCTGAATATAATCAAATTAGCTTTCCGAGCGATTATTTAACGCTGCCCTTTAAAACCGATAACGCCATTATTAATTCTACTTTTAAGCAATTGTCAGAGCAGCAACTCTCTAACTTTAAAAGCCAGCAGTGTATTGATGATAAAGTTAATCAGTTACTTACAGCTAAAACTACCTTGCAAAACTGCAACCTAATAGGCATAGCTGATGCGCTTAATTTAACACCCCGAACGCTACAACGACGCTTAAAACAACAAGACTTAACCTTTGCTCAGCTACTTGAAAAAGAACGTAAAAAACGTGCAGATACATTAATAGCCAGCATGCCACTTGCTGATTTATCTAATATTTTAGGATTTAAAGATCAAAGCTCTTTTAATCGAGCTTTTTTACGCTGGCATAAATGCTCGCCATTACAATTTATAAAATACAAAACAGCAAGTACAGCCAAGTAAATGCAAATTATTTACGTTATATAAACATAATATATATATGTTTTAGTTAATACTCTCTACACTAGGTGTATTATTGCTTTAAAAGATTTTTTATGTTTTTGCGTATTTTATTAAGTGCTTTTGTATTTATTTTATATAGCCCCCTGTGTAACGCCGATTCGGTTACTTTTATAGCTGAAGACCTTCCTCCTTATCACTTTAAAAATCAGCAAGGTGAAGTAAGCGGCGCTTTAGTCGACATTGCCAAAGCAGTTGTGAAGCAAACAAACTTAACCGCTAATTTTGAAATAATGCCTATGGCCCGCGTTTTTAAGGAGCATAAAACAAATACCAACGCCATAATGTTGTCTTTGTTAAAAACCCCAGAGCGGATTAATAAATATACATGGTTAGGCGAAGTGTATTTTGCAGATGCTTATTTAATTAGCTTAAAAAGCCATGTAGATGAAGTTGTTCACTTAAATTTTGCTAAAGAGTATAAAGTAGCAACCATTCGTGGCTACCTGAGCGAAGCCTACTTAAAGCAAAAAGGCTTTACCGAAAATAACAACTTAATACTGGTCAGTTACTATAATCAACTTTGGCAAATGCTTTATAAAAACCGAATCGACTTTGTAGTAACTAATACACTTACACTTAATAACGAGCTAAAAAGCCTAGGACTCGATCCTAGCCTAATAACAAAACGAATTCATTTAAGCGATCTTCCCTCCTCACTTAATTTTGCAGCAAGTAATCAACTTAATCCTACAACAGCTAAAGCACTCTCTGACGCATTAAGTAGTATTAAAGAAAATGGTGAATACCATGCCATTTTAAACAAGTGGCAACTTTTATTACCAAACACGACTAACATACAGCACTAACCATAGTTAAAGCCCGACATTAGTTATTGGCAGTGGTTATTTAGTTATTTGCTAAACGCGGCAAAGCAAACTACAAAATTAAAAATCTCCTCCCCCCCAAAAAATAGACTACACATTAGCGCCAAAATCTACGTTAAACATCACTAAATGAAGAGCCAAGCACATAAAAAATACATACCGCAAACACTTCCATAAAAGCCGTTAAAAAACACCTAAACCAAATTGGTATAACAAAAAATCATTTAAAAAATATTTAATTTTACTAATTGGTAAGTTTTAATTGTTAAATTGGTATGCTAGATTGAGATTAAGCGATGCCTGTACCGCACAATTTTTACTTCATCACACAGAGACAATAATGATAAAAAATACATCCACATTTAAACTTACGGCTTTAGCCGTTATCACCCCTTTACTTTTTACCGCTTGTTCAAGTACCCAAAGCACTAATCAGCAAAGCGATGCGCCGGTACCTGCAACAAAGTTTGATTTATCACACTGGAAAATAAATGTACCAGTAGATTTAAACAACGACGGTAAAATTGATGAAATAGATGTAGAAGAAATTCAGACTTACGCACACCCTGATTTTTTCTATCTTGATGGTAAAGGCTACATGGTATTTACCTCCCCTAATAAAGCGCTTACAAGTGCTAACTCTACTAATACCCGTAGTGAACTTAGACAAATGATCCGTGGATCAAATACTAAAATTAAAACTAAACACTCTAAAAACAACTTTGCTTTGGCTGTTCACCCGCTATCTGACCGATTTGGCTCCGTTGGTGGAAAAATGGAAGCAACGTTAAAAGTAGATCACGTTGCGCTACGTGCGACTGATCCTGATAAAAAAGCAGCTTACTCGGTTGTTGTAGGGCAAATTCACGCAGGTAAAGATCAAGCACTTATTGATACCAAGCTTGGTTATGGCTGGGGCAATGAGCCACTTAAAATATATTACAAAAAATGGCCAGGACATAAAACAGGCTCAGTTTTTTGGAACTACGAACGTAACTTAGCTAAAACGAATCCTGACCGTACAGACATTACTTACCCTGTTTGGGGTAATACATGGGAAAACCCTAACGAGCCAGGCGGTGCCGGTATTGCACTAGGTGAAGAATTTAGCTACACGGTAAATGTGTATAAAAATGTTATGCACCTTACATTTAGCGCACAAGGCAAAGAAGACGTTAACTACTCTATTAACTTAGGTAATAACGTAGATGCTTATGGCAAAGTGGACGAAAAAGATCATCCACATGGCTACGCAGCAGATTGGCATTACTTTAAAGCAGGCGCTTATAACCAATGTAGTACTAAAAGCGCGAAAGGTATTTGGTACCCAGGTTGTTTAGGTACTGGCGATTGGTCTACAGATAAACAAAATGGCGATTACGCTCAAGTAAGCTTTAGTAAACTAGAGTTAAGCCCAGCGACACCGCCAACAAAATAACTAGGCTAGTACAGCCTCAGATAAGTAATTTTTTAGTGATGTAAACAGTGGCGTTGGTAGATTATTAATATCGCACCAGCGCCACTTTAAACATTTATTAGGCTCTTTAAGCTCAGGCTCTCCGCCTTCAAAGTCAGCTTTTACATACAGCGTAATATAGTGCTTGTTCTCTGCTGTAAAAATATCATTGGTAAAATCAAGCTTAGTAATTTTACTTACCTTTAAACCAGTTTCTTCAAACACTTCTCGTATTGCACATTGCTCAACACTTTCACCAAACTCTAAATGTCCACCAGGTGTTGCCCATGTATTAGCACCATGCGCGCCAATGCGCTCACCTAGTAAAATTGTGTTTTGATGCTTTATGATAACCGCCACACCAACTCTTACTACGTTACTCATATCGTATTTTCTCTTATTTTTACTGCCCGCCATGCTGAACCACACGCTTTGTATTGTCAATTTTGTATTTTTAAAACCAGTGTGTTGATTAACTTTTAACCGACCAAGGTCGAATAGCTTGCTTGCTAAAAAAAGCCTACATTTTGTAAGGTCTCTCACACACAAATTTAGTTTTAGGAGCCTTACATGTCAGGCGAATATCAACAGCAATATAATGCCTTTAAGCAAAACCCAGCCCAATTTTGGCTCGAACAAAGTAAAAATATTCCGTGGTATAAAACCCCCTCAAAAGCATACACACAAGACGACGACGGGCTTTATCATTGGTTTAGTGACGGGCAATTAAACACCAGTTTTTTAGCACTAGACCAACACGTTATTGCCGGATTTGGCGAGCAAACAGCACTTATTTACGACTCCCCAGTCACTAATACAAAGCAAACTTATAGCTACTCACAACTACAACAAGAAGTTGCTAAATTTGCAGGCGTAATACAATCGTTAGGTGTTACAAAAGGCGACCGCGTTGTTATTTATATGCCAATGATCCCACAGGCGGTTATTGGTATGTTGGCGTGCGCTCGCCTTGGTGCTATTCATTCGGTGGTATTTGGTGGGTTTGCTGCACACGAATTAGCAGTACGCATTGATGATGCCAAGCCCAAACTTATACTTAGCGCCTCATGCGGTGTTGAAGTAAACAGCATTATTGAATACAAACCACTTATTGATAACGCAATAGACTTAGCTACGCACAAAGTAGAACACTGCGTTATTTATCAGCGTCCACAAGTCAGGGCCACTCTTAAGCCTAAACGAGACATAGATTGGACTCAGGCAATGCAAACGGCTGCAAGCGCAGATCCGGTACCTGTAAATGGTAGTGATCCGCTTTATATTTTATATACCTCAGGCACGACAGGCACACCCAAAGGCGTAGTGCGCGAAAATGGTGGTCACGCAGTGGCAATGCAATACAGCATGGAAACCGTTTATGGTATGAAGCCCGGCGACGTATTTTGGGCAGCGTCTGACATTGGCTGGGTAGTTGGGCACTCTTATATAGTTTACGCGCCGCTAATGTATCGCTGCGCGACCGTATTATATGAAGGTAAACCGGTTAAAACGCCCGATGCCAGTGCATTTTGGCGCGTGGTTGAAGAATATAAAGTAAATGCATTATTTAGTGCCCCCACTGCATTTAGAGCGATTAAAAAAGAAGACCCAAATGCCGATGGTTTTAATCAATACGATACCTCTAGCTTAAAACGTTTGTTTTTAGCAGGCGAGCGGTTAGATCCTCCCACTTACGAGTGGCTTAAAGAAAAAACCAAACTGCCAGTGCTCGATCATTGGTGGCAAACCGAAACCGGCTGGGCTATTGCTTGTAACCCTGTAGGGCTTGAGTACTTAGCAACAAAACCTGGCAGCTCTACCGTGCCTACTCCAGGTTTTGACGTGCGAATATTAGATATGGATGGCAATGAATGCGCAGCTAACGAGCAAGGCGCCGTGGTAATTAAACTGCCACTTCCACCGGGTTGCCTACCAACAATTTGGCAAGATACCCCGCGCTTTAAAGCAGGCTATTTAACGCAGTACCCTGGCTATTATCTTTCAGGCGACGGCGGCTACCTAGATGAAGATGGGTACTTATTTATAATGGGACGCACCGATGATGTAATTAACGTAGCAGGCCATAGACTTTCTACCGGTGAAATGGAAGAAATAGTAGCCGCACACCCTGCTGTTGCTGAGTGCGCCGTGTTTGGGATAACCGACACACTAAAAGGCCAACTACCAATGGCAATGATCGTGCTTAAAAATGACTTTATGGGCTCAAGTACCGATGTAGAGCAAGAACTTATACAAACCGTAAGAAACCAAATAGGCGCTATAGCGTGCCTTAAAACCATTATTAGCGTAGAGCGATTACCCAAAACACGCTCAGGTAAAATACTGCGTAAAAATTTACGCCAACTAATTGATGGCGACAAACTGCAAATTCCTTCAACCATAGACGATGCAGGTATTTTTGAAGAAATAAACCAACAAATTTCACTGCGTTGATCCAACAAGTTCTCGTGAAGCCATTTTAAAAAATGGCTTTTTTTTGTATAAAAATAAGATAATTACAAATATTTAAAGTAAAGTATTAATAGCAACTATAATAAAAATATACCCATAACATTTTAGGAACTATGAATGTTTGTTTTAAGTAAAAAGTATCTATCGGCTAAAAATGATAACGAAGAACTTGCAAAAAAAATTGCAGAATTAACTGCTCATAACGAACTCTTAGCACAAGAAAACAAACACTTAGAACAACAATTAAGCTTTACTCAAACCGAAAATGATGAACAATTTACCGAAAATTTACTTTCAAGTTCTATAGATTGCATAAGCCAAATTGAAGGTGTCCGCCAAACTGTGCTTGAGTCTTACTCAACCATTGAGCAAGAAAGCCAAGTTAGCTATAAAATAAATGACCTTTTAAATAACTCAAACGAATCATTAATACATATAGCCAGCGAGATGGAACTTATGACCCATAAAATGGGTAGCATGAGTGAAAATATATCTGGCCTTTCAAGCCTTGCAGGTAGTATAAACACCTTTGTATCGACCATTTCAAAAATATCTGATCAAACAAATTTATTAGCATTAAATGCAGCCATTGAGGCAGCTCGAGCAGGCGAAGCTGGTAGAGGCTTTAGCGTGGTAGCTGATGAAGTACGAGTACTGGCAACTAACACCAATAAATCAGCTCAAGAGGTTGCAGATCTTGTTAAAGAAATAATAGAAAAAACAGATGTAACCGTTAATTCAGCCGACGATATACAAAAAAACAATGCACAGCTTTCAAGTAATTTTGAATCACTAAATAGCGATTACGCATCCATTATTAGTTTTTGCACAAACATGAAGAACACTATATCGCAGGCTTCTATTCGCTCATTTATTCAAACCGTTAAGTTAGATCATATTGTATGGAAAGGTGAGGTTTATGCGGTTGCTAATGGCAAAAGCAATAAATCGGTAGACGATTTCACCAATCACACTATGTGCCGCTTAGGTAAGTGGTATAAGTCTGATGACTCTAATGAATACAAATCGTTAAATGCATTCAAACAAATAGATAAACCGCATAGCGAAGTACATAAAAACGGCGTACAAGCGCTACAACTAATTAAGCAAGGCAAAAAAGTAGAAGCAGTTAAACATATACACTTAATGGAATCAGCCAGTGAGCAAGTAATACATTTACTCGATCAGCTAGTTCGTTAAAACCATTAACGGGTTAAGTTAGTCTTAACCCGCAATCTTTCCTATAAAAAATTGAAATTTTTTACTTATTGGCACTTTCTTACTTAACTAACCTATAAAAACGTTAAACAGGAATGTGCATGTCTCGCTTATTACAAACACTAATCGCTACCAGCCTATTACTTATTGGTTTTATGGCTCAAAGTTACGAAATTGAAGACTTAGGCGATGGCCTCCACCGCTTTATAGATGACAGACATCGCTCAGTATTTTTAATCACTCCTGAGGGTGCAGTTGTTACCGACCCGCTTAATAAAAAAGCAGCCACCTGGTTAAACAATCAAATTAAAACTCGCTTTAACGTACCGGTAAAATACGTAATTTATAGCCATAATCACAGCGATCATATTTACGGCGCCGAGGTATTTAAAAGCCCGCACACCACGTTTGTAGCACATAAACTTACCGCGCAAGATATTAAAAACACACAAATGAACACGGTCATGCCCACTCTTACCTTTGATGATGAGCTGACTCTTAATTTAGGTGGTTCATCGGTAAAGCTAAATTACCATGGTCCAAACGATGGGCGGGGTTCGGTTAGTATATTATTCGAAAAGCAAAAAACGTTGTTTGTAGTTGATTGGATTGTTATTGGCAGAATGCCGTGGCAAAAACTCTGGAGTTACGATATTCAGGGCATGATTAACTCAACCCAAGCGGTACTCAAATACGACTTTAATACTTTTGTAGGTGGACATGCCGATATTGGCAGCAAGGCTGATGTAGCGCGTTACTTAAGTTATATAGAGCTTTTATATAGCCAAGTAACAGCAGGCATTTTAGCAGGCAATACGCTTGACGAAATTAAACAAAATGTAAAGTTAGACCAATTTAGTGACTTTAAACAGTTTGGTGCATGGTTACCACTTAACATAGAAGGCGTGTACGAGCGTTTAATGGAAGAGTCTGGTATGGGTTGGCGCAGCGATTTATAGGTTTTTTAGGCCTTACTTTTTTGTGCAAATCTAATATTCAAATACAAAGGCATTAGCTTTAAATGCGCTATTGCCTTAGTGAACATTAGCAACATTTACACTCCACTTACGTTTATTGACAGCACTATACAAAAAAAGATTTATCTTAAAGCTTATACAAAGCCAAAGAGGATAAATACCTATGAACTTATCTTTAAAAATTATTAGCGTAGCAGCAATAGCATTTACCATGAGTGGCTGCACTGTATATCAACATAGTCCCAGTGCGCATAAACCACATAAAAAAGCAGTTAAAGTAGTTACGCCTGTTTTAGTAACTGAGCACAACTCTCCAAGCATTGTGATCGTAAAAGCCAAGCCCACAAAACAAGCCTGCACTAAACATGATGATCATTGGCATTGCAGGGCTCGCTAACAGATACTTTGCTAAGTAAATCACTAAGTTTTTATATTCTCAGCGTTAAATTAAATATTTTTGAATGTAAAAAAACCGCGCTAAAGCTTTTTTAAAAGTGCCTTAGCGCGGTTTTTATATTTCAAATCTAAGTATTAAAAAAGCTCGTTAACTAAAATCGACCAGCACTTCATGATGCCCTAGCATGTCGCTTACTTGATATACTCATCGTGCCATTTTATTATTTTTTTGCTTAACTCCAGCCCTAAACCGCAGCCAATATTGGCAGGCCTGTTTGTGTTATGAGTCGCGTGTTGCATATCAGCTTGTGCGCTGTATTTACTTATAGAGATCTCGCTGTGCAATATGCCATTATCTTGATAGCTTGGCTGGCTGCTACATGCAGCAAGTGTGCAAGTAAAAAACCGGTTGAGTGCTTTTTAAAATAAACCATTTAATTATGCCTAATTCGTACCATTACATTAAGTGAATTAGCTTGCTATATTTTTCAATAATAAATAAAAATTACTAGCCGTTTAACAGCTCAGTAATTATTTAATTATTAAACCATTACTTTATTACGACCTGCATTTTTAGCTGCGTATAATTTTTCATCAGCTCGTCGAGATGCATCTTTTGGGGCTTCGCCCGCTTTAACTTCTACTACACCAATACTTACTGTTGATTTTATATGGAGTGAGGTATGAGTAACATTCTCAATATTTTCGCGTATACGCTGGGCAACTTCATGCGCAAAACTAAGTGCTGTATTAGGTAAAACAACTAAAAATTCTTCTCCGCCGACCCTACCTGCGCAATCTGTTTGACGAATGTTTTTTTCTATAAATTTAACAGTAGAGATAATAACTTCATCGCCAATATCATGTCCGTATGTATCGTTTACTTGTTTAAAGTGGTCTATATCAATAACAATTAATGAACACGCGCTTCCTAAGAACTCGCTTTTTTTAATCGCGTTGTATTTAAATGCAAATATTGCTCTACGATTAGCGATGTCTGTTAATTCGTCTTTTAATGCAAGTGTTTTGAATCGCTGTTTATGCTGAGTTTGTTTATAAGTTATGTAAGCTAAAATCAATATTAACCCAATAGAAAATAGCAACGATGCGATTTGCCAAAATGCTTTTTCATTAGCTAAATTTAATAACTGCTCTTTTACCTCTGACGATTCTTTTAGCCTTGTTATTTCTCGTTTTTGCTGTTCCCAATCAAATGCTAAACGTTGAGAAAGTAATGTATTATCTGCAATTTCTTGCACTTTTTTATCTGCGATTTTTAATAACTCTCTTTGAGCTAAGGCTTCTTGCTGATAATTACTTTTTTGCACTGCTAATTCACGCTTAAATTCTAAAAAACGAGTTAAAGAGTCAACTGACCATACTTGAGAACTATTTTGTTCAAAATCTAAATAAAGAAGTTCTGCTTCATCTAGGCGGCCCTTTTTAATTAACCACTCAGCTGTTGTTATTGATTGAATAAATTTAATCCACTCACTATTTAGCGTTAAATCCCTAGCTTGATTTAAGTATTGTTTAGCCTCTTGCAGCTCATTTAATTGAATATTTATTTGTGCGATTTTAAAGAGTAGGTAAGCACTCCCTTCATCGTCTTCATACTTAATAACGGCTGGGAGTATACTGTTGTACAGCATTATCGCTTTTTGGTAATTACCTTGGGCTTCATAAGCTTGGGCTAGGATATCTGTGGCTATGTACCACTCTTGCTCATTGTAATTTGTCAGCTCATTAATCGCTCTTTGTAATTGTTCTTCAGCCAGCAAAAAATTGTGAAGATCGGCATGAATAAGCCCTATCTCTTTAAGTATGAGCGCTTTGTCGTAAGAAAAGCCGCCTTGTTCAAAGGAATTATAAGCTTGCTGAAATGCTAAAAAAGCTTGCTGATACGAGCCTTGCGAACGAAAATCCTTCCTAAAATTAAGTTAGCTGTCGCATGTTGGTAATAAAGTTCTGGATTTTTAGAGGTGTCACTAATAACATTTTTGGTCATTGAAGTGGCCGCACTTACTTTTCCTTGTTGGTATAAATTAAATGCCTGGCATGTTTGTAAATCGAGTTTTAATTTAGGGGAGTCAGCTTTTTTGATTGCTTGATTAGCATCTGACAGTAAATCATTTAATGCTATATGATTCTTGTCATTTTGGGGGTCATAAAACCAACACTTTACAGTTTTAACTCGAGCAGTATCGAGCACTGAAGGATAAGGTAGGTTGCGCTCTAACTTATCCATAAGCCCACGACTTTGATTACTCGTTAAATGACCACTTAGTATTTTTTCAACATCTTCTTTTACTGCGTTAGCCAAAGTGCCGAAACAAAGTAGACAGCAAAAAACACCAAAAAATAACTTAAACATTTAGCTTTATAATTCCTTTACCGCACTTAAAACACAATTGAAGGACACTGCAATTAGCTGACGACAATCTTTAATAACCATCGTTAATTATGGTAACAGTATTTGCTTTAATACTTACATTAATACTTGCATTAAAGTTTACTGTTATAGGTTTTGCAGCTGCTCTATCAACCATTTATGGATTGGGCTGTTATTGGTACGCGGATGCCATGCGGCTATTACTTTAAATGTAGGAGGCAGAGCTTCTATTTTTAGCTGTTTAACTTTGCTGTTTGGTAATAATCTTGATGGGTAAAACGCTAGCATATCAGTAGTATGTAAAATATCGGGCACTGCTGAAAAACTCGGTACCGACATTACAATATTACGTTTTAGCCCTTGGCTTTCAAACCACCGATCGTGCGATCCGCGCAAATTAGCGCGCGATGGCGACACCACTAGCTGTGAATGCTTTGCAAATTGCGCCAAACTCAAAGGTTCAGTGTAAGTAGTATTACCTATACCGGTAATACACAAATGCTGTTCTTCAAACAAAGTGATATAAGAAAGATTGTCGGGTATAAATTCTGGAAAGCTAATCAATAAATCAAGCTCGCCTGCCGTTATAAGTTGATTAACGTTGTCAGACGCAAAGTCGCGCACAATCAGCTTTAAACCTGGCGCTTCGCGGCGGGTAATATTAAATAATTGCGGCAATAAAGCCTGCGTGGCGTAGTCGGTTGCGCTTATGGTAAACACACCTTTATAAGTTTGCGGACTAAACAGCTCGGGCTCTAGTAACGATTCTAATTGCTTTAAAATATGATTAACAGGCGCCTTGAGTCCTTGCGCTTTAGGAGTAGCAACCATGTTATTACCTTGGCGAATAAACAAGCGATCGTCAAATAAGTCTCGTAGTTTTCGTAGTTGCTCACTAATAGCTTGTTGCGTTAACCCCATTTTCTTGGCTACTTGCGAAAGATTTTGCAGTTCTAATAAGCTACTGAGTACTCTTAACTGTTTTATATCGAGCCGACTAATACCATTCATAATTGTATGCTGCACAAAAAAGTGTTGTTTCAAATTGTATCCTTAAATCTCTATGCTGCCAATGTTGCTTAACCACTATTTAAGCCTTTGTTTGCTTTATAAGAGAATTTAAAATGAAATCAGAATTAGTTAATACCGCCCCTTTATTCTCATCAATTGAGCTTGGCCCTTTTACACTTAAAAACCGTATTGTGATGCCACCTCTTACTCGCTCTCGCAGCACTCAGCCTGGCAATATTCCTAATGAATTAATGGCTGAGTATTATGCGCAGCGGGCATCGGCTGGTTTTATGGTTACCGAAGGCACACAAATAGAACCTCGTGGACAAGGTTACGCTTGGACCCCAGGTATTCACTCGCAAGCACAAATTGAAGGCTGGAAAAAAGTAACACATGCAGTACATACTAAAGGCGGTGTTATTTTTGCTCAGCTTTGGCATGTAGGGCGCGTATCGCACGCCACACTACAACCAAATTCAGGTAAACCGGTTGGCCCTTCAGATATTATTGCTGACAACGTAAAAGTATTTATTGAAACCGCACCTGGTGAAGGCGCATTGGCTGACCCAAGTGCCCCCCGTGCACTAAGTACTACTGAGGTTGGCGAGCTGGTAAACATGTATGCGCAAGCTGCACGTAATGCTCTAGAAGCAGGCTTTGATGGCGTAGAGCTTCATTGTGCTAACGGGTATTTAGTTAATCAGTTTATTTCTGAACATACTAATAACCGTGACGATCAATACGGTGGAACGCTTAGTAATCGCCTGCGCTTTTTAAAAGAGATAGTTGAAGCGGTAAGTGACGTTGTAGGCTCTGATCGTTTAGGTGTTCGCTTTGCTCCTTTATTTGAAAGCACAGATGAAACACGAGTGTATCTAGGACTTGTAGAATCAAACCCTCATCATACTTATGTACAAGCCGTTAAAGTGCTTGAGCAAGCTGGCATTGCTTACTTATCAATAGCGGAAGCTGATTGGGAAAATGCTCCTGATTTACCACAAGAATTTTATAAAGCAGTACGAGCTGAATTTTCAGGTCGCATTATTTATGCTGGTAAATACACAGTAGAAAAAGCGGTACGTATTTTAGGTGAAGGTTACGGTGACTTATTTGCATTTGGTCGCCCATTTATAGCTAACCCTGATTTACCAGAGCGTATAGCGAATAATTGGACGTTTAACGAGGCCGATGCAGCCACTATGTATGGCGGTACTGAAGTCGGTTATAGCGATTATCCTTTTTATCAAAAGTAGTCAACCTAAACGATATATGGAATTGGTATAGAACCAATACGGTTTTATACCAGGTAGCTTAATTAAGCTACCTGTTTTGAGGTAAGAAAACGGTGTTGATAACACTGCTGAATTTGTTATTAGTTGTTCTCGACAATTGCTCTTTCATTTCTCTACCTTCTGCATTTATGCAGCCATATATCAGTCATTTTTTAATAGAGTGAGCGTTAGATTTAATCTCTCAAATTGATTAAGTATTACTGCGAATTGGTATTAGCGTCAAGAACAGTAAAGATAAGTAAAAGGGTGTAAAGCCTCTCTACAGTTGCCCTTACATGCAGTTGGCATTCAGTTTCAAACGTCAATACTAGCCATGTTAACCACAAACGAGGCAATATTATGAAACTTACATTTATACTACCTGCACTATTAGTTATTGGCACTTTATCTAGTTCTGCATTTGCAGCACCACATGATAGATATACAAAGCAAGAATATAAAAAGGTTCAGCTAAAACGAGAACTGAAAAAAATTAACCAAACTAAGGTAATCAAGTATGTTCCAGTTAAAGTTGTTAAAAGAAACGTTAATAACACAGCATTTGTTAAAGTTAATACCATAACGTATCACCCAAACCTTAAATTTATTAAAAGATAGATGCGTACTTTAAAATATAAAGTCATGTTTGCGGCAATAAACAACGTGCCGCAAACTTAGCTTTTTACACCATTTAAACTCTATTATTGGTATTTTCCCATCTAAAAATGCACGGAAATAACGTTTTCTAAGCACAACAAAAAAGTCCAAATATATAATTTAATAGCAGTATTATTAAAATATCTCTCGTAATAACCCCCCTTAAAAAGAACAGAATTACCCTTAAAAATCGTCAAAAACTAGATATTATGTCAAGAACCGTCAGTAAAATGTAAAAAGCTGTAAGCATAGCTCCGTTTGCTGTTGTATGTCAGTTAACATTCAGTTTGAACCGCTAGTATTGAACCCAGTTATGTAAAAACATAAACGAGGCAATACTATGAAACTTACTTTTTTACTACCTGCACTGCTCGCCATTGGCGCAGTATCAGGCTCTGCGCTTGGAGCACAAAACGAGCGAGAGAATGATAAAAGCTTTAAACGTGACCACGACAAACGTGTTGAATATAAACGCGATGAACGCCGCCATGAAAAAAAGCAGCGTATTGAGCATAAAAAAGAAAAACGAGAAGACCGTAAGCAAGAAAAACGTAAACTTGCTAAGTACAAGCAGGAAAAGCGTGAACAATACCGCTACAACCAGCGCAAATATAACTACTTAACAAACCATAATAATTCAGTCGCTTACAGACAAAATCGATTTATAAACCATTTACCACGCAATAGCGCATCGATTAGATTTAATGGTATTTCGTTTACGTTTAACGACGGCCTTTACTACCGTAAAGCTAAAAGAGGCTACCATGTAGTTACGCCACCTAGAGGCCTGCGTATAAATACGCTACCAAGAAATTACAGGCATTTTAAGCATCACAATACCACCTACTACACATATCAAAACGTGTATTACGTCGCAAATAATGACGGTTATACAGTGGTTGATGAGCCACCAACCCGTCTTAATCAGGCAATAAAAGTGGGGAATGTGAATGATTATAGCTTGGGCCAAACTTACGATTCATTGCCTCAAGCAGCGCAGGCCGTAATAATTAACTCGCAGCAGTATTTTAAATACGGCGATATTTATTTTTTACCGCAAATAAGTGGTGACGACATAAAATACCTTGCTATAAAGCTAGGTTAAATCCGCTATAAATTAAAAGGCTTTGCTACCAATAGCAGGGTCTTTTTCATTTCCCCTGTAGGTAATAACTTAAAGCAATAAAATCAATTCCCTCTCTAAGCATTAACATGTCTTAGTATTTGTAAGCTTTTTTGCTAAACTAGCTCGCATATTAATAGTGAGAGTGTATTTATGTCGGGTGAGTTTCCACGTGCTGGTTTTTGGCGCCGTTTTGCGTCGTTAGTTTACGATACGTTAGCCATTATTGCGTTTGCGATGTTAACTGTAGTGCTGTATTTATTTGCAGTACAAGGGCTTATTTCTCTCGATGTAATTAGTTTAAATGGCGCAGAGGATGTATCTGCCTTTATTCAAAATTCAAATCTTCTTTCGGGTATTCGTACCGCTCTTTTAATTATTGTTACCTTAGTATTTTTTGGCTACTTTTGGACTAAAAGCGGGCAAACCATTGGCATGCGTGCATGGCGTTTAAAAGTACAAACTATTGAGGGTAATTTAATTAGCTGGCCGCAATCAATTATCCGCAGCGTTAGCGCTTTACTCGGTTTAGGTAATTTGGTGGTGTTAGTAGATTTTAAAAACAAAAAAGCACTGCAAGATTACATCTCTAAAACAGAAGTTATTGCACTTACTAAAGAAGAAAACAGACGTATTTATAGTGAGCTTGATTAATACCAACTTTTCAAATCGTGAGTTAAGCGGTAACTAAGCAGTAGTTAAAAAGCAAAAAGGGTGACCAGTGGTCACCCTTTTTAATGCTTTGAATAGGTACTCTATACCCGTTTATTCATCAAATATGTCGCAAAGCCTATAAATATAATACTGGGCAATACCGCACCTATAATGGCTGGTATTTGGTAAACCATAACTACAGGGCCAAATATTTCATTAGTTAAGTGAAACACAATCCCCGTTACAACACCCATAATAATACGTGCGCCCATAGTAACGGTACGTAGTGGGCCAAATATAAACGAGAGCGCCACCAGCAGCATTACCGCAACAGATACTGGCTGCATCAACTTACGCCATAGAGCAAGCTCATAGGTACTTGTGTCTTGTTCGTTTTGCTCTAAGTAACTTAAATACGACCAAAGCCCAGTAAATGAAAGTGACTCCGGTTTTACCGAAACAACCCCTAACTTTTCAGCTGTGAGTTGCGAAGGGTAAAACTCTTCTGGTAATTGCTCGGTTGTGGTTTTTTCGCTAGTAATAATAACCTTATTTACGTCACGAAGCAGCCAGCCTTCTTTTCGGCTCAGTGCATCTCTTGCTTTAGTAATTTGGGTAAGCTCTAACGATTTATCAAAGTGGTACATGTGTACCCCGTTGAGCCTGCCGTTTTCATCAACATCTTCAATATTAATAAAATTATTGCCGTCTTTAGCCCATACACCTTTTTGTGTATTAAACACATCGCCGCCATGTATTGCTTGGTTACGCATTTCTTTAGCGTGTAATTGCGCTTCAGGTGCACCCCATTCGCCAAGAGCCATCATGCATACAGCCATAAATATGGCAGTTTTCATCACAGAGCCAATTATTTGTAAGCGCGACATACCGGCGGCTTGCATCACTACCAGCTCACTGTTTGAGGCAAGTGCCCCTAAACCCGTTAAGCCACCAATTAGCGCAGCCATCGGAAAAAAAACCACTAAATCGCCAGGTATTGTGTAAAGCGTGTAAAGCATTGCAGTCATTAAATCGTAACTGCCGCGCCCTACCGACTTTAACTGGTCGATAAATTTAATTAAGGTGCTAATACCAACAAGTACCAACAATGCAAAGCCGGTAGTTTGTAAAATACTGCGGCCTAAATACCAATCAAGCGTTTTCATCATGAGCCTAACTCCCGCTTAGTTACTACGGCTTTAAGCCAAGCGCCCAGCGGTCGCCCTTTTATAATTAATAACCCACCTATAAACAAGGCACTTAGATGAATCCACCACAAGCCGATTGAAGGCGGGATTTTGCCATCTTCAACTGCAAATTTAGCGGCATTTAGTAAAATAAAGTAGCCTAAGTACAAGCTAATAGCAGGTACTAGTTTTGCAAATTTACCTTGTCGAGGATTAACCACACTTAGCGGCACTGCCAGTAAGGTAAGTAGTGGGATTGATAACGGAATAGCGAGTCGCCATTGCCATTGAGCAATAGATTCAGGAGTATTTATAGCCAATAATTGGTTAGTTGGCACAGCCTCTAATTTACGGCGTTGATGCTCTATTTCTTGTTCTCGTATTTGTACGCTATAACCATCAAATTCTGTTAAATTAAGTGCAGGCGTTGTGCCGTCTGTTTCGTAACGTTTTCCATCAGTAAGCACTAGCTGTTGCTCACCATTTACAGCTTCAACCACAACACCTTGCTGTGCATATACTAAGCGCGCTAGATTGCCTTTTTCGCTATCAGGTAACTGTGCAACAAATACCTTATTGAGCTCTTTGCCGCCTTTTTCAATATTATGAATAAACACCACGGCTTTTTCGTTACCGGTTTCTTGGAACCGCCCAGCTCTGAGTGCAGATAACCCTGCATCGGCTTTGGCTTGTTCTTTCAATTGATACTCTTGCTCGCTTGCCCACGGCGCTATATACATAGTCAATGCAGCGGCTAATATGGCAAGCCCAACGCTTGATATAAGCGTTACGCGCACAACATACCATTCACTTACGCCACAGGCTTTAAGTACGGTCATTTCGCTATCGGCGTAAATACGGCTGTAAGCCAAAATAATGCCTAAAAATATACTCAGCGGAAGTATTAGCGAGGCCAGTTGTGGAAGCTTTAGTGCAATCATCGATAGCACTAATTTAGCAGGAATGCTGCCCTCAGAGGCATCACCTAAAATACCAACTAACTTTTGTGACAAAAATATTGTCATTAAAGTTAAAAATACGGCGACCTGCGATTTTAAAACCTCAGCGGTCAAATAACGGAAAATTAGCAATGCTCGCCCCTGTTAAACATGGAATTTCACTACGATAGTGAGAATTGAATAGTTAAATAGCTATTTTACCCAATTAATACCGGCAAATAGGCTATTATTATAAGCCATCAAATTTAATTATCCTACCTAAGTGCACGATATAATGTTGCATTAGTAGCCCTTAAGCATATAAAGTTCAATTACACAGTAAGAGTCTAACAAAATCAGCTAAAATAAGAATTATCCGCACATAAGTTACGTAGATAAGACTAGAAAATACTTTTTTAGCCCCAACTTACTAACTTAAATGACTCAAAATCAGGAGTGACAATGGAATTTAACGTAAAAAGTGGTAGCCCAGAAAAACAGCGCAGCGCATGTATTGTGGTTGGCGTTTACGAGCCACGTAGGTTATCCCCCATTGGTGAACAACTCGATAAAATTAGTGATGGCTATATCTCTAATTTACTTCGCCGTGGCGACTTAGAAGGTAAGCCAGGCCAAGTTTTATTATTGCATCATGTACCTAATGTATTAAGCGAGCGTATATTGCTTGTTGGTTGTGGTAAAGAGCGCGAGCTTGATGATAAGCAATATAAACAAATTATTTCTAAAACTATTAATACCTTAAACGAAACAGGCTCTATGGAAGCAGTCTGCTTTTTAACAGAGCAACACGTTAAAGGTCGCGACACTTACTGGAAAGTTCGTCAAGCAGTAGAAACAACGCAAGATTGCTTATATACGTTTAACCAATTAAAAAGTAAAAAAGTAGACCCTCGTCGTCCACTTCGTAAAATGGTGTTTAACGTACCAACACGACGCGAACTAACGATTGGCGAAAGTGCCATTGAGCATGGTTTAGCCATTGCTGCAGGTAGTAAGCTGTGTAAAGACGTGGCTAATATGCCACCAAATATTTGTAACCCAGTGTACTTAGGCGAGCAAGCACAAGAGTTGGCAACTAATTTTGACAACATCACTGTTGATATTATTGGCGAAAAGCAAATGGCAGAACTAGGTATGAATTCTTACCTAGCTGTTGGCCGAGGTAGTGATAACGAATCAATTATGTCGATTATTAACTACAAAGGCGCCGCTGACGACCAAGCCCCTATTGTACTTGTTGGTAAAGGCTTAACGTTTGACTCAGGCGGTATTTCATTAAAACCAGGCGAAGGCATGGACGAAATGAAATACGACATGGGCGGCGCTGCAGGTGTTATTGGCGCAATGCGTGCACTTGCACAAATGCAATTGCCAATTAACGTTATTGGTGTTTTAGCTGGCTGTGAAAACATGCCTGGCTCAAACGCGTATCGCCCAGGTGATATTTTAACAACAATGTCGGGGCAAACAGTTGAAGTGTTAAACACCGACGCTGAAGGTCGTTTAGTATTGTGCGATGCACTAACGTACGTTGAACGCTTTAATCCAGATACCGTTATTGACGTAGCAACACTTACTGGCGCTTGTATTGTAGCTCTTGGCGCGCATGCGACTGGTTTACTATCAAACCATAACCCACTTGCACACGATTTATTAAAAGCGTCTGAGCAAAGTGGCGACCGTGCATGGCAGTTACCGTTATGGGATGACTATCAAGATCAGCTAGAAAGCCCATTTGCTGACTTTACAAACTTAGGTGGACGCTCTGCGGGTACTATTACTGCGGCATGTTTCTTGTCTAAATTTACTAAAAAGTATCATTGGGCGCATTTAGATGTTGCGGGTACAGCGTGGCGCAGTGGCGCTAAAAAAGGCGCAACGGGTCGTCCTGTTCCAATGCTTACTCAGTATTTATTAAATAGAGCTGGCGTAAGTGAAGCCGCTCAAGATTAAACACACGGTTTAACTACTTATAAGGCGCCATTTGGCGCCTTATTTATTTGTGTATTAATTGAAGCAAACCCCGTTATATGGCAAAATCTGCCTCTTAATTTATGTATATCAATTTGGTATACATTCAATGTCATGGGAAACCCCGATACAATGAACATGAACGCTAAATTTTTCGTTCTAAAGCAACAAGATGAGTCTAAAGCCCAGGCTGACGATCATTTTGCTTTGGCTGCTCAAATTGCGGCCGATCAGTATCGAAATGGGCAGCGTGTGTTTATTTGTGTTAACGATAACGAAGCAGCCTGTGCCATTGATGAAATAATTTGGGCATTCGATCCAGATAGTTTTGTGCCACATAATTTACAAGGTGAAGGCCCTAAAGGCGGCGCACCTGTAGAAATTGGTATTACGCCACCTGTTGGCAATCGTAAAGTTTTAATTAACTTGGCTACTCAGTTACCGGATTACATTCGTCGGTTTAACCAAGTTTTTGATTTTGTACCCGTAGAAGCAGCGGCTAAACAAGCAGCCCGTGAGCGTTTTAAAAAGCTACGCCAACTCGGTGCCAATCTCACCACGCAAGATATTAATAGCTAGCCAATCAGGCAAACTAACCAACTAATTTAAGTACTTATTTAAGGTTCTGTGTAATGGATAAAACCTACAATCCGCAAGATATTGAACAGTCTCTATATCAAGACTGGGAACAAAAAGGCTACTTTAAGCCATCTGGCAAAGGCGTACCATATTCAATTATGATCCCGCCGCCAAATGTCACTGGTAGCTTACACATGGGCCACGCCTTCCAAGATACAATAATGGATACCCTAACGCGTTTTAAACGTATGCAAGGTAACAACACATTATGGCAAGTAGGTACTGACCACGCAGGTATTGCAACGCAAATGTTAGTTGAGCGTAAACTGCATGCCGAAGAAGGCAAAACACGCCACGATTTAGGCCGCGAAGATTTTATTAATAAAATCTGGGAATGGAAAAAAGAATCGGGCGGCACTATTACCAAGCAGCTTCGTCGCCTTGGCGCATCGGTTGATTGGGATCGTGAACGCTTTACCATGGACGATGGCCTATCTGAAGCCGTTAAAGAAGTGTTTGTACGCCTTCACAAAGAAAACCTAATTTATCGTGGTAAACGCCTAGTAAACTGGGATCCTAAATTACACACTGCTATTTCTGATCTTGAAGTTGAAAACAAAGACAAAAAAGGCCACATGTGGAACTTACGTTACCCACTGGCTGATGGCGTTACAA
Source organism: Pseudoalteromonas sp. NZS11_1 (assembly GCF_015864275.1). Classification (NCBI taxonomy): domain Bacteria; kingdom Pseudomonadati; phylum Pseudomonadota; class Gammaproteobacteria; order Alteromonadales; family Pseudoalteromonadaceae; genus Pseudoalteromonas; species Pseudoalteromonas sp. NZS11_1. The sequence goes on along the minus strand of NZ_JADYXK010000015.1, from coordinate 57,822 downwards.
CGCAAGACGGAAAAGACTACATAGTAGTAGCAACAACTCGTCCAGAAACCATGCTTGGCGACTCGGGTGTTGCAGTAAACCCTGATGACGAACGCTACATAGATTTAATCGGTAAAGAGATTTTATTACCTATCGTTAATCGTCGTATTAAAATTGTTGCTGACGAACATGCCGATAAAGATAAAGGCACGGGCTGTGTAAAAATAACCCCAGCGCACGACTTTAACGATAACGAAGTGGGCAAGCGTCATCAAATGCCGATGATCAACATTTTCGATAAAGACGCCGCTATTTTAACCCAAGGTGAAACATACACCTTTGACGGTAAAGAGCTTGAGTTTGATGCGCCAATTCCTGAGCGCTTGCGCGGGCTTGATCGTTTTGCAGCGCGTAAAGCAATTGTGGCTGAATTTGAAGAACTAGGCCTACTTGAAAAAATTGAAGACCATGGTTTAACGGTTCCTTACGGCGATCGCTCTGGCGTGGTAATTGAGCCACTACTTACCGACCAATGGTATGTACGTGTTGCACCACTTGCTGAACCGGCAAAAGACGCTGTTAAAAACGGCGATATTCAATTTGTACCTAAGCAATACGAAAACATGTACTTCTCGTGGATGAACGACGTACAAGATTGGTGTATTTCACGCCAGCTTTGGTGGGGTCATCGTATCCCAGCTTGGTACGACAATGAAGGTAACGTATTTGTTGGTCGCGACGAAGCTGAAGTACGCCGTGAAAACAACATTGCAGATAACGTAACGCTAAGCCAAGACGAAGACGTACTTGATACGTGGTTCTCATCAGCGCTTTGGACTTTCTCTACACAAGGTTGGCCAGAAAATACCGATGATTTAAAAACCTTCCACCCGTCTGACGTGTTGGTAACTGGTTTTGATATTATTTTCTTCTGGGTTGCACGCATGATTATGATGACGCTGCACTTTGTAAAAGACGAAAATGGCAAACCACAAGTTCCGTTTAAAACCGTATATGTAACTGGCTTAATACGTGACGACAATGGCGATAAAATGTCTAAGTCAAAAGGTAACGTACTTGACCCACTAGACATGATTGACGGCATTGAACTTGAAGACCTAGTACAAAAACGTACTGGTAACATGATGCAGCCAAAACTTGCCGCTAAAATCGAAAAAGATACGCGTAAAGTATTTGCAGGCGGTATTGAAGCACACGGCACCGACGCCCTTCGCTTTACCCTTGCTGCAATGGCATCTACCGGTCGTGATATTAACTGGGATATGAACCGCCTTGAAGGTTACCGTAACTTCTGTAACAAATTATGGAACGCGAGCCGTTACGTATTAATGAATACAGAAGAGCTCGATTGTGGTTTTGCAAACGATGCTGATAAAGAGTTCTCATTAGCTGACCGTTGGATTTTAGGTCAATACGAAGCTACCGTTAAAACCTACACAGAACACCTAGATAACTACCGTTTTGACCTAGCTGCTAACACGCTTTACGAATTCACTTGGAATCAATTTTGTGATTGGTATTTAGAGCTAACTAAACCAGTATTGTTTAAAGGCAATGAAGCACAGCAACGTGGTACACGCCATACGTTAATAACGGTACTTGAAAGCTTACTGCGTTTAATGCACCCAATGATGCCATACATTACTGAAACTATTTGGCAACGTGTTGCACCACTTGCAGGCCTTGAAACAGAGAACACCAGCATTATGGTTCAGCCGTTCCCTGTATATAACGAGGCAAGCGTTGATGCTAAGGCAATGGAAGATTTAGAGTGGGTTAAACAATTCATTTTAGCTATTCGGAATATTCGTGGTGAAATGGATATTAGCCCAAGTAAACCGCTTAGCGTTTTACTTGCTAATGCATCGAGCGACGACGTGCGCCGCATTGAAGAAAACAAATCATTTTTAGCGTCCCTTGCAAAAATTGAAGAGTTTACAATGCTTGAAAACAAAGATGACGCACCAGCATGTGCAACATCTTATGTTGGCAACCTTGAGATCATGATCCCAATGGCAGGCTTAATTGATGTAGAAGCCGAGCTTTCACGTATTAATAAGCAACTCGAAAAAGCAGAAAAAGGCCTAGCACAAGTGCAAAACAAACTTGCTAACGAAAAGTTTGTTAATAATGCGCCTGAAGCCGTGCTTGCTAAAGAAAATGCAAAACTGGCTGAGTTTAGCGATGCTAAAACTAAGCTACTTGAGCAAAAAACTAAAATAGAAAGTTTATAATTTTAGTTATTATGTCTGTTTAGCATTTATTAAACAGGCATTAAAAAAGCCGCTCACTTTAATAAGTGAGCGGCTTTTTTGTGCCTTGCATTTAACTACAAAGCACTTCTATGTTAGAACTTGTAGTTGTACTGAGCGCCAAGTAATACCGCGTGGCCTTTAGACTCGAAGCCCCATTGGCTGCCTGAGTCATCTGCTTCAGTAAAGGTTTGAGTTTTACCACGAATAATACTCACGCCTAAATCTACATTTGATTGTTTATCGATTGTGTAATTACCACCAAACGAGAACCAAAAACGATCTGTATCTGGAATAGAGATAGAAAGGTGTGTTTGCGATACTGGAGACTCATCAAATGCTACACCAGCACGAAGTAATAAGTCTTCGTTTAGTTGGTAATCAGCACCTACAGAGTATCTGAAAGAGTCATCAAACTGCTCTTGCTTTTCAAACGCAACAAACTTATCACCAGTTGGTAGTGTCACTTGTGCTTCTAGTGACTCAAAACTGCTCCAACCTGTCCATAATACACTGTAATGTAAGCCTAACTTGTCATCTAGCTGATGTGAGCCAGAAAACTCAGCAATAGCTGGTAGTGTTAGATCAACAGCACCTGGAAACTTAGCACCACCAGTACCGCCTACTGGTAACTCGTTTGAGAAATCACCATCAAATGTGATGTCTGTTTCGCTGCGATAGTTAAAACCAAAACGGCTGTTATCATCTAGCTGGTACATTAAACCAACGTTTAAACCAAAACCAGTATCATCACCTTGAAGATTTACTGCATCAGCACCAAAATCAATACCGCTTGCATTAGCACCCACTTTACGAATAACAGTTGCATCAGCATAGATAGCGTTTAAACCAATACCAAAGCTGAATTGCTCAGTTACTTTATAAGCAACGCTTGCATTAAGGTTAACAGTAAAGATTTCTGTTTCGCCAGCAATTTGGCCAGCTACATATTCGTCGTTAAACTCTGTAGATAAACCAAAGTTAGAAAATGCGCCAAAACCAATCGATACTTTATCGTTGTAAGGCATAGTAAAGTAAATAGCAGGTACTACAGCACTTGGTGCAATGCTGTCGTCATCTAATGCACTTGGGTTAATACCGTTATTAGTACTTTCGCCTTCAATACTTACATCTGGAATTACGCCAATAGCAGCAACACTTAGTTGCTTGTCTTTAAATAAAGTCATTAGTGCTGGGTTACGTGCAACTACAGACGCATCGTCTGCGATAGAAGCTTCACCAGCGTATGCACGGCCTAAACCCGATGCATTTTGCTCTGATAATTGAAACGCAGCTGCAAAGCTATCAGCTGAAACAAATGCAAGCGAAGCTGCAATAATAGTTTTAGAAAATTTCATTGTTGAGTCCTTAACCAAACTGACCGTCTGGGTACTATGTGTGTTGTTATTAGGATTTAAAACTTGGCTACACTACCTTAATTTTTTGTAAAAAACTCTATGAAAGTGTCAAAAAACAGCAAAAAACCCGGTTTTTAACCACATTTTAACGACAAATTAACGGTAATTTAAAACTCATCGGACTAGAAGTGTGCTATTAGAGCAAACACTCTAACTGTAATTAATTATCATTTAGATTGACTTGGGTTTAGCGGCCACTTACACTCATTATAAAATCGCAAAGGAAGTGAAACTGTGATCATTTTATTTATTATTACAGGGCTAATATTTTGTGGGGCGAGTGTGTTTTGCTTTTACAAAGCAAACTACTGCGCCTGTACTCAAGCAGGACAATGCGATAATCCCGTAAACCATTATTGGCTAGGGGCAATGTTAAATGCGTTGATCTCTTTAGCCCTGTGTTGTTTTGCATTGCACGTAGAGCTAGGCACTTTGCTATGGTTAACACTGATGGGAAGTTGCTTTTTGGGTGCATTTATTTCAGCAAAACAAACTAAAAAAAGGCAATGCAGTAAGGCTAATTCAACAAATGCTCTTTTAGCAGGCGAGACAAATTAATCTGATAATCTAAGGGCTTAACGCTTGATAGTATTTTAAGCTCTTGGGTGTGCTCACTTAAATCGATGTCTTTCGGTGTAACATGATGATTGTGCTTAGCATTATAAAATAGCTTAATTTTAGGTTTAATAGGATTTAATACGTTCCCTTCAAGCACTAAGGCTAAACGTTCATTCGTTAATTTTACAATAGTTCCTACCGGATGAACCCCTAAACACTTTATAAAACGCTGTACTAACTCACCATCAAACAATTGCTTATTGGCTAATAAGTACCGCAATGCGTTGATTGGTTCATCACCATCTTGATGCATTCTATCGGCAGTCATTGCATCGTACACATCTACAATTGCCATTATACGCGCTGGACGACTTAACTTCTCTGCCTGTAGGCCTCGCGGATAACCAGAGCCATCTAAGCGCTCATGATGATTCACTATCATATCAAGCATAAGGGGTGTTATACCCTTCTCGCCTTTAACTAAACCCAAACCTTGAGCTACATGCTTTTTAATCGCTAAGAGCTCATTATTAGTAACCTTAGTTGGCTTTGAAAATATACCCTGCGGTAATTTAGCTTGGCCTAAATCATGAAGTAACGCGCCCATGGCAAGCTCTTGCACAACAGCCATTTTGTACCCTAAGTATTTAGCAAATACAGCGGTAAAAATGGCGCAGTTGATCATATGCCGCCAGTTATAGCTGTGTTTATCTTTTATACGAGTAAGAATAGTCATGGCGTTGGCGTTACGAAAAACTGAGCTGACTATTTCGCTGGCTATTTCATCAAGCACTTTTATATTAACACTCAGGCCAGATGTTAAGTCACCGTATAACGACTGTAGCTTTCGGCCATGCTGATCGTAATTGACACTCGCTTTAGCAAATTCTTGTTCAATTGAGATTGCTATAGGTGTTTTTTCGGCTTTTTGCTGGCTATTAGATGTTTTAGGTTTGCTTTGAGGCTTATATTTGGCAGGAACTGGGGCATCGCCTTTAGCAAAATCTATAAGCAGCTCAAGCACCCCTTCAGAGACTAAACGCTTAATAATAGATCTATCGCGTACTAAGCCACTGGTCTTAATTTTTATGCTATTGATCCCTTCATGTTGCTTAGTAACACTATCAACATACATACCAGGAGTAAGCTCAGACACGGGCAAAGTAATTAGCATAAAGGCGGGATTTTTCTATTAAGGAATATGTACCTTAAATAGCATTAATTAAGCCTAAAAGTCTAGTTTTTGAGTTGTAAGTAGTTATATATAACTAAAACCATTATTTACAGCCCTATTAGAGCTGCACTGTAATTCTGATTATTTTACTTTTTAATAATTAAACGCTTTCATCTCAACTACACTAAATTGCTTATCACTAAAAAGCAGGTGATTTAGTTATAAAATTTATCTAATCATTATAAAAAAGCGAACTTTATTAACCTTTCTTGAACATAATATTGTTTTGCCTCGGTCTCAATATACACAGCACTTAATAACAACTGCTTTAAATTCTTAAGAGTACTAATATATGACAAAACTAAACCACCCCGTATCAAACCTAAGTGTGGCTGCAATAAACACAGCCTCGCCTTTGGGTCATATATTAAAAGTAGCCGCTCCACTGCTCGATAGCTTATTAGGTATAAATAAACTGCGTGATATATACCTCTCTAATAATTTATCGGGTTTAGATAAGCAGGAGTTTAGTGAAAAGCTTTTAAATGTATTGGGTATTAATGTACTTGGCGCACAAAGTGTTATTAACAAAATACCTAAGCAAGGCCCTTGCATAGTAGTATGTAACCATCCTTATGGCATGATTGAGGGCGTAATAATTGCCAAATTACTCACCCATTATCGTAGCGATACTAAAGTAATGGCTAACGTTGGTTTAAAAATATTTACAGAAATTAAAGATTATTTTATTTTTGCCAATCCGCTAAAACCAAAAGCAGCCATTAATACCAGTGCAATTAAACAGTGTTTTAAACATGTAAATAACGATGGTTTACTTGTGGTTTTTCCTGCTGGCAGGGTTTCGTTTTTTCAATCAAAAAAACAACGTGTAACCGACGGTCAATGGAATCGCTTAGCGGCTCAACTAGCCTTAAAAACACAAGCCCCTTTATTACCTGTGTTTATTAGTGGTCAAAATAGCCCTATGTTTTACAATTTGGGACGTATTTACTACCGATTTAGATTATTAATGCTAATACGTGAATTACTTAAAATTCAAAAAAGGTCCATTAATTTAGGTGCTGGTAATTTACTTACACCCAAGTTATTAAATAAATTTGAGAAAACTGACGACATTAACGATATTGCGCGCCTGCTTTGCTATTTAAACGATGAACGCTTTGTAACACCTTGGCAAGACGATGCCCAATCAATGCAACTAAAAGCGATTATGCAGGATGTCGATAAAACAAAAATGACGAGTGAACTTGCTAGCTTACCAAGCGAGCAGCACTTATTAGACTTCAAAAGTTACTCCGTTTATTACGGTTATCAAGATCAAATACCTAATTGTGTTGCTGAAATAACACGCCTTAGAGAAATAACCTTTCGTACATTAAACGAAGGAAGCGGCGAGCCATGTGATACCGATAAGTTTGACGCAAGCTACATGCATTTATTTATTTTTGATCATAAAAATGAAGAGATCATTGGAGCTTATCGAATTGGACAAACTGATTTATTACAAAAAAATAGCGACGTGAGCGCCCTTTATTTATCGCAAATGTTTAATTTTGAACCCTCTTTTATTAATCAACAACAGCCGTGCTTGGAAATGGGTCGCTCGTTTATAGTTCAAAAACATCAAGGCAGTTACCATGGCTTATTACTGCTATTTAAAGGGATCGGTGCGTTTATGGCGCATAACCCACGTTATAGGACTTTATATGGCACGGTTTCATTAAGTAAGCTTTACGACCCTCGTTCTGTCGCAATCATTGACCATGCTATGGTTAATAATAAACAAGGTGTTAGCGCCAATACGCCTTTTAATAATAAAATTCATCCAGAGTTTGAAGACTTCATTAATGATCACGCGTTAAACATAGATCATGTATCAACATTGGTTATGGGAATAGAAGAAGATAAAAAAGACATACCGATTTTATTAAAGCAATATCATAAGCTAGGCGCTCAATTTCATTGTATGGGAATTGACAGTAACTTTAATCACACCCCAGGATTACTTTTAAGTGTGCACCTACCAAGTGCGCCTGAAAAGCTACTTAAGCTCTACCTTGGTGATAAAAAAGATGATTATATAAATCACTCATAATTTTCATCTGCTGTATTAATACAGCAGATGAAAATAGAGCAACAAAAAAGTCGACGCAATTAATTGCGTCGACTTTTTTAGTTATGTAACAGCTATAAAAATATTTAGTTAAGCTGTAGCCACTTTTAAACAACTAATGCTGCTAATGAGCTGAGACTGCTTATCAAAATAATTAAAGCGTATAGTGTTACCAACTTTAATATGGCTAATACTGACTGTCATTGCATCTTCTCTTTGCATATTTACACCATATTGGCCTTGCTCGGCTTTGCTGTAATGAAATGCTAAAAACTGCTCACTTGCAGGATATCTTAAGTCAATAAGTTGCTTAAATTGTTGTTTACGCTTTTGTGTAACTGTTTCTAGCTCAACGCCAGACGACGTTGCAAGCGATTCAACTTGGCAATCGATTAATTGTTTTGTGTCCCATCGAACAAAAGCGATGTGACCATTATTTAGCGATAATTTATCCGGAAAAATACACAATTTAAAAGGCGCGTAACCCGATAAATCCATATTTTTTAATTGAGACAATGCAGGGGTATTATTGCTTAGTAAATGCGGGATTAAGAGGCCTCTGCTGTGCTTTACGGCAGTTATATCAAATGCACTTTGATAATCGTTTAATAAAGCTAACGTTTGCCCCCAATGCGATACACCAAGCCAAGTACCACCCCCTTGCGGATCGATAGGGTAAATTGCGTTATCTGTGTGCTTACTCGGGGCGAGTGCCATTTCTCGTGTTTTTTGTTCATCACGATTAAAAAACAACTCGTAGCCATCATCAGTTAGGAAGTAACTTAAAGTGCACATATTAACTTTGCAGTGATTTTAATTGGCTTTGTTGGCTTTTTTCTCTCAAAAAAGTGGCTGTACTTGGTGCTAACCCAAAGTTCTGGTCGAATGATGCTTTTTGTGCAAAGGTAATTTGTGAAATCATCGCATAGTGATGTACTGCATGGCTTCCTACAAATATAAGCTCTCGTGCTAATGAGGTTGTTACAGTTTGTACATTTTTACTTTTAATTGATACTTCGCTTGAAAGTAACAGCGGTTTATTAAAATCATCTGTACTTAGCTGTTCAATCCACGATGCTATCTCGGCAATTTTTTTTATAGCTTCGCAGGGGTTACTTTCAATATTACTGCCGCGTAGGCGACTATCGTAATCAATATTATTTATACCAAAGCCCGTCATTAAAGATTGGTAATGATCGATAATGTGGCGCATATGTGACCCAGCTGAACTAATGAAATTAGGAGCAACGATTTGCGAATAATCCTCTTTAGTTACACTTTCAAGATAAGCATGTCCTTGAGCGAGTATTTCTAACTGACTATTTAACATTGAATCGGTTTTCCTCATTTATAATTTCGTCGTATATGCATACATAACGTTAGATAACATTTTGAATAATGCAATTTTGCATTGTATAAATAACTAGAAAGCTGTTCTTACAATAAAATTTCAAAATTTATGCAGTAATACATTTTTAAATACAAAAGTAATTAATGAAAAGCTAGATAATATAGAGGGGAATATTAGTAGATGTAAAAGCAAATGGCGCTCTCGGTAGGGATCGAACCTACAACTCAGCCTCCGGAGGGCCACGTGATATCCATTTCACCACGAGAGCACATTTGTTGCCGCCACACCAACTCGCGATATCAGTGCTTTAGCATCAGCAATGATAAAGAGATCTTTAAATAAATACCAGTAACATCAGCTTATATGCTTATTAATTAAACTCTTTTAAATAAAACACTTCACAATGGCTTAAAAACACGCTATTTATTCTTATTGAATAGGAAACAGTAACGGTTTAGCAACATTGAAACTATGATTGTCGCTGTGCGGATTAATTTAATACGAGGAAATAATGATGAGTTTAATGTCTACTGAGCAAGTTGCTGAGTTTTTAGGTGTAAAAGTAGAGCGCGTAAAACGTCTCTCTAGAGAAAGTTTATTAATTGCTAAATCAGAAGATGAAAATGGTGAACCACAATTTGATACAGCCGAAGTAACAAAATACAAAGAGCTCGCCGAGCGCTTTGGTGGTCTTTAACATCTATAAAAAAGTATTATTAACGAGTTTAGTTAGCTGCGCGCGTAACATTACAGATTTACTAGTTATGCTGCGCTCTTCATACCAGCCAATACATAACACTAAAAAAAACAGCTTATAGTAATTCAGCTTATCCATTGAAGGATTAAACGTTTTTGTTTTATCGATGCTATTTTTATAGTTATTTAACAATGCGCTTTCACTGCTCTTATTAAGATTAAAGCTCACTGCAAGGGCTGCCAAATCAAAATACACATCATTAGTTTGTGCATATTCAAAGTCAATTAAATACATGCCTGAAGCATTTACAATAATGTTATCTTTTACTAAGTCGTTATGACAAAAGCCTGCATTAAATGACATAGCTGCAACGGCTTTGAGTGCCTTCTCTATTTGAGGTTTATATTGCGTATAGACGTCGGTGCTTTGATAAAAATGAAGCTCTTTAGCTATATCCATTGGCGCGGTAGACATTTTGTAATTGTGCACTTGAGCAAGTTTATTAATAAAGCTAAGCGTTATATCCGATTGCGCGCTCTTGCCTTCAATATAATTAAACACCGCACGACCATTTTCTTTATCAAGCCAAATAGGCGCAGGACATATATTAAAGTCACTTAAAAAGCGCTGCGCTTCAAGGCCGTCACTTGGCCAATGGCTTTTATAACACTTTAACAAATACCCTTGTTGCTCGGTACGTATTAAAAAGTTATCGTTACTAAAGCCATTAAGTAATCGCTCGCTTGAAACAATGCTTGTAGGCTCTATAAACGCACTACACATTTTTACTAACTGAGTATGTGCAATCATTGATTAAAGCTGTGCTAGAGGCTTAGCTTGGCTTTGTTCGTACTCTTCGTACCAAGTTTTAAAGCCCCACGCTGCCATAATCGTATAAAATATAAAGAGTGCTAGCGTTGGGTAATAGCCTTTTTCGTAATATAAATACATAGAAGCGGCATCTATTACAATCCAGTACAGCCAGTTTTCGAGGACTTTTTTAGCCACTAAGTAAGTAGTTACTACGGCAAAACACGTTGTAAAACTATCAAGATAAGCAAAATCGGCATGAGTATAGTTTTGCATAACGTAACCAATACCTATTGCAGCTACGGTTGTTAAACTAATTAAAACAGCATGACGGTTTATCGACCACGATGTAATATTTAAATTTGCAGCCTTGCCTTTACGCCATACAACCCAGCCAAATACAGCCATATACATATAATAAAAATTAAGTAATGACTCCATAAGCAATGCGCCATTCCAATACATTATTGTATAAATGAGCGTGCTAAAAAATGCCGCTGGCCAACACCATAAGCTTTCTTTTATTGCTAATAATAAATAAGCCATCGACAACCCTACCGCAATATATTCCCAATGCGACATTGCTGTAAAACCACTTAAGGTTTGTGTTAAAAAGTCCATATTATGCAGTTACCGTTTAGTTGTGCCGATTGTTATACCAATCTGCTTATATACGGGGTCTATTTAACGTTAAGGGAATTACGCTAGAACTAGGCAAAAATTTTTGTATCTAGTTGTTCTAAATAAAAAATTTTTAACGACGTTATAGTGCAATTTAATTCGTTAAATTGATCAAAGATTTATGCAGGTTGGTATTATAGGTTATTCAGGCGATAAGTCGCCAGAGAGAAACTTACATACAAAAATAGCTTTACCAAATTCTTCATATGAGCGCTTAATTTCGGTATTTAACACCTGCATTACTAAATCGTAATCACCAAAAATTTGCGTTGATAACGTGTTAGTAATCACTTTTAAATCATCGTATTCGTTTAATCTGTCAATAAAGCCCTGAATAAACGGGATATAATCTTGGTGAAGTGGGTATTTACTGATCTCTACTGATAATTTCATTTTTGACTCTTTATTTTAATTACCGATTACAACAAGTCATTCAATGCTAGAGCCGTTATTAAATACAGTGTAAAATCGCTGCAACACTCAATTGAAATGAGCTTAAAATGGCACGTAGAATAACCTACAAATATAAAAACGAACCGCGCGAGATTAATTTCGCTAAAGATAAATACCACGACATGTATCAAGCAATTGCTGCCGCCGAAGGTATTGATCTAACTAATTACTTAAGCATGGTACAGCAAATAGAAATGACCTCAAAAGGGTCTGCTTCTGTTCGTAACTTTCGCGACCAAGAATTTGCCCGTATGGGCTTTAGCGACGTTTACTTTATAAAAGAGTAAATACCGCTTTATAGCTGTATTAACGCTGATACTCATAACTTACGCGCGGTGTAATATTACATAATAGCTCGTAAGGGATAGTATCAGCGCATAATGCTATTTCTTCAACTGGTAGCTCAGGGCCCCACATAGTGACTCTGTCGCCCACTTTGATATTGTGCTCATTAGCGCCTATATCTACGCTAATCATATCCATAGCAACACTGCCAACAATACCATAACGCTGCTTACCAATTATTACTGGTGTGCCCTCTTTAGCGTGCCGAGGATAACCATCGCCATAACCCATAGCCACAACAGCTAATTTGGTTGGTTTATCGCTTTTCCAACGTCCGCCATACCCTACCGCCTCATTGGCTGGTACATTACGCACCGCAATTACGCGCGTAGTTAAGCGCATAACTGGTTTTAATTTATGTTGTTGCCCAATACTATTTGCCATTGGCGATACGCCATATAGCATAAGCCCAGGGCGCACCCAATCACCATGACCGCTCGGCCATGCAATAATACCAGCAGAATTTGATAAACAATGTGCTTGGTCAATGCCATTCACTAAGTTATCAAATAACGTGATTTGTTGAACCGTTTTGGCATTATCAACATCATCAGCACACGAAAAGTGTGTCATTAAATTAACGGTATTTTTGGCGTTAGGTGTTTTTTGTAAGCGGTTATAAAACTCTTCAAACTGCTCTGGCGCAATACCTAGTCGATGCATACCTGTATTTACTTTTAACCAGCATGTTATTGGCGCATCGAGCTTTGCTTTTTCAAGCGCGGCTAATTGGTATTCGTCATGAATAATAGTTTGAAAGTTATTAGCGAGTAAAATAGGTAAGTCGGCTTTGTTAAAAAAGCCTTCTAGTAAAACTATTGGCTTTGTTAAGCCCCCAGCTCGAAGGGCAAGCCCTTCATCTATTCGCGCCACAGCAAATGCGTCAGCATTATTTAAATGCTGCGCAATCGTTACTAAACCATGCCCGTAAGCATTTGCTTTTAGCACCGCCATTACTTTGCTGTTAGGTGCAAAGCACTTAACTTGCGCTAAATTATGCGCAAGTGCAGCTAAATTAATTTCAGCAGTGGCTAGGCGCATTAGTAATCATCATCTACCGCTGGTCCCGCGTAATTATCAAAGCGAGAAAATTGACCTTGGAATGTTAAACGCACTTTACCAATTGGGCCGTTACGTTGTTTACCTATAATGATTTCGGCAATACCTTTGTCAGTACTGTCTTCGTTATAAACTTCATCACGGTAAATAAACATGATTAAATCAGCATCTTGCTCTATCGACCCCGACTCACGTAAATCTGAGTTAATAGGACGTTTATCGGCACGTTGCTCTAGCGTACGGTTAAGCTGCGAAAGCGCAACAACCGGACATTTTAGCTCTTTTGCTAGTGCTTTAAGTGAACGTGAAATTTCAGCAATTTCTAGCGTTCGGTTATCAGCAAGGCTTGGTACACGCATTAACTGCAAGTAATCGACCATGATCATACTAATGCCACCGTGGTCGCGGGCTATACGCCTTGCACGTGAACGTACATCGGTAGGTGTTAAGCCCGATGCATCATCAACGTACATTTTACCTTTTTCCATCAACAAGCCCATTGTTGATGAAAGTCGTGCCCAATCGTCATCATCTAATTGACCAGTACGTACCTTAGTTTGGTTAATACGGCCAAGAGACGCTAACATCCTCATCATAATTTGTTCTGAAGGCATCTCTAGAGAGTAAATTAATACTGGTTTGTCTTGAGTCATTGCAGCATGTTCTGCAAGGTTCATCGCAAAAGTGGTTTTACCCATTGATGGACGCGCTGCAACAATAATTAAGTCAGAAGGCTGTAAGCCCGTCGTCATTTTATCAAGATCGGCATAACCTGTACTTACACCCGTAACACCATCTTGTGGTGATTGATAAAGCTCTTCTATTTTATCAACGGTTTTTTCAAGGATGCTATGAATGCTTTGCGGGCCTTCATTATTTTTTGTTCGTTGCTCAGCTATTTTAAACACTTTGCTTTCGGCAAAATCGAGTAAGTCGTGACTGGTACGTCCTTCGGTGTTAAAGCCGGCTTCTGCAATTTCGTTCGCTACGCCAATCATTTCACGTACAACAGCACGTTCGCGTACAATACTTGCGTAAGCGTCAATGTTAGCAGCACTTGGCGTGTTTTTAGCTATTTCTGCTAAATAAGCAAAGCCACCAATTCCTGCCAGTTTATTATTTTTTTCTAAACTTTCAGAAATAGTGATTAAATCTATCGGATCGCCAATCTCAGCAAGTGCCGTCATCGCCTCAAAAATTAACTTGTGCGTGCGGGTATAAAAATCCTGTGATACAACAAGCTCCGCTACGCGGTCAAAAGCTTGGTTATCAAGCATTAAGCCACCTAAAACAGATTGTTCAGCTTCTATTGAATGGGGAGGAACTTTAAGTGTATCGACTTGCTTATCTGGTTTGGCCATAACTTCACAGTAGTAAAATTGAATGGCTCTATTCTATCGACTTGAAGGGGCTGTGCAAATAGAAAAGCAGGAAATCTTTTCCTGCTTTTTGTAATCGTGAAGGTGAATGAGCGTTATTTAATACGAAGCTCTATGCGTCCACTAATTGTATCCATTTCAACATTAGCATTACCGCCATTAATGCTAAATTCTAAATCACTGGCTGGGCCGTATTTAGCTTTACTGACTTTATCGCTAGTAACTTTATTAATGATTTTTCCATTAGCGTGCGCTTTAATTTCAAAATTTGCAGATATGCTGTCAGGAAAGTAAAAATCACCATCGCCACTTACCGATTCAAAACGTACATCACCGCCTTTTAAAAGCTCTTTAATATGTACTTCGGCTTCGCCATTTACCGTGTTAATACGTAAGTTTTTAATTGACGATAGCGTAAAATCTATATCGCCATTTACATTTTCAAGGCGCACATCATTGGCGCTTGAGGTTGATTTAATATCACCATTAACAGCGCTAAAACGTAGTTCACCACTCGATTCCCTATCGTTAATTTCGCCATTTACGGTTTCAAATTGAATATTCCCACTTAGGTTTTCTGCATTTACATCACCATTTACGGTGGTGAGCTTAATGTTGCCAGTAATATCATCTACCGTAATTTCGCCATTAACCACATCAACTTCAGCGCCGTTTTTTAGCACTTTCGCAGTCACCGATACATTAACGCCAGCAAACTCTAAACTACTGCTTTTAGGCATAAATATGGTTAGGCTTGAGCCATCGCCATTATTACTCCAATTTGATTTACGTGGCATTTTTACAATAAACTGAGTTTTATCGCCATTTGTTTTAAGCTCATAACCCTCGGCTTTGTCATCAAGCTCGCCAGATACTTTAAATTCGTTTTTATCCCAGCCTGTAATATGTATATCACCGCGTTGGTTTTCAATAAAAATAGTGCCGCCACTTGGTACGTCTATTTGCTTATCTATTTTTTCACCCGCTAATACCGCCAACGGAAATAAGCTCAGTCCTAATAAAATCGCTTTCATGTCGTACTCCTAAATGTGCTGCCAACGTGGCGCATGCACCTTGTTAATTAAATCAAGTTGTTGTTGATATATTTGCGCTAACATTGTTAGTAGCGCTTGGTTTTGTGGCTCATTTTCAAGAACTTGCTTTATTGCTTGCTCTGCATTTTCAAGCTCTTGTAGCTGCGTTTGCCAGTTAGTGGTCAATGCTTCTTTATTTTCATATTCAACCAACAAACTGTTTTTTTGCGCCGAAAAGTAATCACTTATAGCCACTACGGGTTGTGGCTCGGGCGCTATAACAAATAAATTTACAGCAATTAAAGCCGCTAATGTGCAGGCAGCTATTGCTGTTAGTTTTGGCCAAATAGCAGTGCCTTTTAGGTCCTGCTTATTACTAACCATTGCTCGCTCAATTCCCGCCCACAGGTCTTTTTGTGGCGTAATGTCTTTATCAAGCGTGTTTAATGACTCATTTAAATAGTCGTCAAAATTTGGTTTATTCATTTTCATACCACTCTTGTAGTAGCTGCCTAGCACGATGATATTGCGATTTACTTGAACCAACAGCCATACCTAATTGCTCGGCTATTTCCTCGTGCCTGTAACCTTCGATTGCAAACAACACAAACACCATACGTGCGCGCTCAGGGAGCCTTACTATTAATTTATCGAGACCATTTAAGCCTTTGCAGTCATTAGCTGATTGCTCATCCATACCGCAGTGTTCAATGCTCACTACTTTTTGCAGCCAATTTTTTTGCTTGCGTAAGTAACTAATTGCTACATTACTGGCAACGCTGTAAAGCCAAGTAGAAAACTGCGAGCGACCGTCAAATTGCGCTATTTTACGCCATACCTGTACAAACACTTCTTGGGCTGCATCTTCAGCATGCGCTTGGTCCGCTAATAAGCGTAAACATAAACCGTAGACTCGTTTTATATGTAACTCATAAAGCGTTGTGTATGCGCCTTGATCACCTGATTTAATACGCTCAATGAGTTTAGCTTCGCATAAAGGCGTTTGTTCGGGTTTAACGTGTAACATCCGTGATGTCGCCTTTTAATTATTATTATTGAGTTAGTGTATTGATAAGTTAGACGTAATAACAGTTCGAAAAGGTTTAAAGCGAATGAAAAAATAATTGAATAAAAAAGGGGCTTGTACGAGGCTTTATACCAATTCGCTTAATTAAGTGATCTATTTTGAGGATGGAAAAACGTGTTGATAGCTAGACAAAAAATTCGCTATTTAGTTGTTCTCGGCAATTGCTCCTGCATTGCTCTACCTTCTGCATCCATGCAGTCGTAAATGAGAATTTTTTAACACAGGTAGCGACACGTTTAGCCCCGCAAAATGATTAAGTATTATTGCGGATTGGTATTATTTAACTGCGCCCTTAACTAATTAAAGTTAGCCAAATTATAGACACAAAAAAGCCGTGCTAATAGCACGGCTTTTGTCGCTTAATTAAAAATTAAGCTTCAGCGATTACGATTACTTTAATAGTAGCCGTTACGTCTGAGTGAACTGAAATTGATACGTCAAATTCACCTGTCTCACGGATAGTACCTAGAGGCAAACGAACTTCTGACTTAGCAACTTCAACACCAACAGCTGAGATAGCGTCAGCGATGTCACGAGTACCGATTGAACCGAATAACTTACCTTCGTCACCAGCTTTAGATACTAATGTAACTTCTGCTAATGCTTCTAGTTTTTCAGCGCGTGCTTGTGCAGCAACTAACTGTTCAGCGATTTTCGCTTCAAGTTCTGCACGACGAGCGTCAAACGTTTCAATGTTAGCTTTAGTCGCAGGAACTGCCTTACCTTGAGGGAAAAGGAAGTTACGTGCGAAACCAGATTTAACTACAACCTGTTCACCTAGGCTACCTAGGTTAGCGATCTTATCTAGTAGAATAACTTGCATGTTTCTACACCTTTTAAAAACTGTTAATCCGCTGCTTACTTATGTAAGTCAGTGTATGGAAGAAGGGCTAAGTAGCGAGCACGCTTAATAGCAGTTGCTAGCTGGCGCTGAAATTTAGCGCTAGTACCTGTGATACGGCTAGGTACGATTTTGCCACTTTCTGTAACATAGTTTCTAAGAGTAGCTAGATCTTTGTAATCGATTTGTTTTACGCCTTCCGCTTTAAAGCGGCAGAACTTACGACGTCTGAAATAACGTGCCATGAGATTAATTCCTCAAATAATTCTTTCTATATGCTGAGCATGCAAAACCAATTGGCTAAGGCCGTTACGACCTTCGTGGCGATTTAAAAAACCACTCACTTGCAATGCCTGCCCAACGTGCAAATGTTGAGTCTGTTGTTGCATTTGCTTTCCACTGGCAACTACCTGAAGCCTCACGTAACTATTACGGTTAAGGTCTGCTTCGGTTTGCATCGATTTATGTTCTACAACAAAAATACAATGCGGGATGCCAGCAGGGCTTTGGCTAAACTTGGGAGTTTTACAAACTACCCCAGATATAACCAGCTGATTCATATATGGGCTAACCATTATAGTAACTGCTGATTACATGCCATGCTAGGACTCAAAACAATTAAGCAGCTGGTGCTTCTTTCTTCTCTTCTCTTGCAAGAGGAGACGCTTCAGTTTCAGCAGTTTTAGTGCGGATAACTAAGTTACGAAGCACTGCATCGTTGTAGCGGAAAGTAGTTTCTAGCTCGCTGATTACTTCAGTTGGTGCTTCAACGTTCATAAGAACATAGTGAGCTTTATGAAGCTTGTTAATTGGGTAAGCCAATTGACGACGGCCCCAATCTTCAAGACGGTGGATAACACCACCAGCTTCAGTGATAGAACCAGTATAACGTTCGATCATACCAGCAACTTGCTCACTCTGATCTGGGTGAACCATGAATACGATTTCGTAATGACGCATGGATATTCCTTACGGTTAATAGAGCCTTCTACCGTTTCGGCCGGTCGGTTTAAGGCAAGGAATTAATAGTTTAAAAGCCGAAATGAGCGCGCATTTTACGCTTAGACGGATAATTAAGCAAGCAGGTTTTTTAAGCTTTTATAGATAAGAGTTAAAAGGTAATTATTACGAGCTTCGCTCATCGCGTCAGCAAGCTGCTCGCCTATCGAAAAAGTTAAGCACAGAGTGCAATGCCTCTTGTAGAAGTCGAGCTTACTCGCGTGAAAAACGATATCTTTTAATTACTTAAGCTTTATGTTTACCCCGAAAATATAAACATTTACTCAAGCTTAAAGCCGTGCAATTATTAAGCAATACATTATTAAATAAGGATATTTATGAAGCTCTTACTATCGCTTGTATTAATACTTACTTTTAGTACACCATTTTTAAGCCACGCAAAAACCAATACAACTGACATAACCGTTGGTAAAAAAGTCATTCTGCAGTCAAAAATACTTAACGAAGACAGACCCATTAAAATTTTCATACCTGACACTGTAAAAGACGATCAGCCGCTTTATGTTATTTATTTACTTGATGGTGTTGAGCACTTTCATACGGCGTCTGGTGTTATTAAATCCCTTGTTGATTACGAGCAGATACCTAACGCAATGCTCGTTGGTATTGATACAACTAACCGTGTTCGTGATTATTTACCAAAAGTAGAAGGCGAGCCTAAAACAGAGTTTCAAACTTTTGTTAAAAACAAATGGCCTGACGCAGGACAAACCGACAAGTTTTTAAAGTTTGTGTCTGATGAACTCATGACTTATATAAACAGTAATTACTCAACTAACGGCTACAACACCTTAATTGGCCACTCTAATGCAGGTACTTTGGCGCTTTATACTTTAGTTAATCAGCCTGAGTTATTTAATAACTATATAGCTATAAGCCCAAACAGTTGGTGGAGTGATGAGGAATTAAAAAATAATATTATAAAATACACTAAAAACCCTAAAGGTGATCAGTCGTTATTTATTAGTGTAGCAAGTGAAGGGTCACGCTTTTATACAGGTGTTTTAAATACTTTAGTAAATTTAGAACAACAAACGCCCTCGCAGCTTAAATGGGAATATAAGCATTACCCCGCTTTTACTCATATGGGCACCATACTACCAGCGCTTAGCGATAGCCTAATTCACTTATTTAGCGACCTAATATTTAAGGTTACTGACGAGCACGGAAAGTTTGCTGATGTATCGCTTATTACCGGTTACTATCAAGCACTGAGTGATAAGTACGGATTTGAGCTTAAAATTCCACAAGATGTGTACGTAGAATTTACGCATAGCCAGCAAAAATTTGGTAACACGGCTAAAGCTATTACCACGCTTAAACAATTTACTACCGATTACCCTAATGCTGCATACTCCCACATGCGTTTATCGCAAGGCTACACCGCTAACAAACAGTTTAAAGAAGCAGTAACTAGCATGAAACAGGCACTAGAACTTGCTAAGCAAAACTCGCGAGACCCAATGTTAGTTGATGCGCTAAAAGATATGGTGAATGAAGCACAAGCCAATTTGTAGCTTATTAATTTAAAGCGCTTTTTAACAAACGAGATGCTTAAAAGGTTTTACCTGCGCTAATTAATTAGAGACCATAGTTAAAGATAAAAATGAAAATATGGAGCGCTTAAAGTGAGGAATAATAATCAATGACTAAATTTGACTTCCCCGTGGGTTTTACTTTTGCTGCTTTGGTGTCCGTATGCTTTTCAGCTGGTTTTATAGTTGGCTCAAGCTCAATAGGTTCTGCAATTAGCGCAATAGTTATATCAATGCTCTCAAGCTATATATTTTTCTTTTTAACAATTACTTTAAAGGAACGTTCTGAGAAGAAAAAAGTTAAGGATATTAGTAACCCATTAATTACTCAGATCATAAGAACCCTAGAAGCAGGGATTCATAATTCAATTTTATTGCCAAATAAATCTATTCGATCAATACCTAATAAAAAAAATTTAACCGAGGAACAACTTTATAATTACTTAACAGATAGTGTTCTAAACGCTCCTATTAGCGGACCTAGAACCTACTACCCTAGAAACAAAATTTCGGCTGCAATAGAAACCAACAGTGATGCGTTAATATTAAATACAACTTCTCCAATCAAAATTATGCTAGAAGATCTTAAGCCTTACCTCTACTTGTTGGATATAAACCTAGTAAAACTAATTTATGAAATTGAATATTCAAATTATATGAGATTTTGCGGAGACAACTTGGAACACTGTGGAAGGTTTACTTTTGATAAGGAATACTTTGTTGAGTTCTTTATACTTGTGAAAAAACTAGAAAGCTCCATTAAAATATAAATAAAAACCGATGTTTAAACTAAACATCGGTTTTTCTTTGCTGAAAGCTGACAGCTAAAAACTGACTAATTTACTTACTCGTTGGGTTTAGTTTCGCTCTTCCCAAGCTACGTTATTTGCCTATCGCTTCTTTGGCGAACAGGTGCTTGATTGGCCCAAGATTATCAACTAATGATAGCCCTACTCCGCGAATAAGTTTTTTAACCGGGTTTGCACCTTCAAATAGCTCTTTTAGCCCTTGCATCATAGCTATGTGCTTTTGTGCATCGAGCTTACGAGTGCGCTCGTAATCGCGCAGTGTGCGAGTGCTTGCAAACTCCTTGCTGCTATCGCTTGTTAAAAGCTCAATTAAATAAGCCGCATCTTTTAGGCCTAGGTTCATACCAAGCCCTGCAAGTGGATGGATTGTATGTGCAGCATCGCCAATGAGTACCACTTTGCCTGACACCCATTGCTGGGCGTAGCGCATTTTAAGTGGGAAAGCCGCGCGCTTACTTTGCACTTCACACAAGCCACATTGACCATCTATTGCAGCCATTACGGCTTTATTAAAGGCGGTGTCGTCCATTGCTAATAATTCATCACAATGATTGGGGCTGGTAGACCACACAATTGAATGAGTATGCTCATCGCTCAATGGTAAAAACGCGAGTGGCCCTGTTGGTAAAAAGACTTGGCGTGCGGTGTTTGCATGTTGCTCTTTAGTTTTAACTGTCGCGACTAGCGCATGGTGATCGTAATCTTTAAAGCTAAGCGCCATATTAAATTGTTTACGTATAGCTGAATTTGCACCATCAGCCGCCACCAGCAGTTTTGCAATAATTGGCTCGCCGCTTTTAAGTGTTATAAATACATCAGATTCGCTTTGATGTATTTGCTGATACTGTGTATCAAACATTAGTGTTACACTGCTTTGTTGCTCTAGCTCTTTTATAAGCGCAAAGCGGATAATGTCGTTTTCAACAATATGGCCTAAATGTTCAAGCTCAAGTTGCTCGTTATTAAACGCTATTTTGCCAAAGCTGTCGGCATCACGTACATCCATATGTGTATAAGCGCACGCTCGCTGTGCGATAATTTCGGGCCATACATTTAATTGTTCAAGCAAGGTTTGGCTTGCAATGCTTAACGCACTTACACGCAAACCATATTCGTCAGTTGGTAACGCTTGTGTTGGTGCGCCGTCGAGTACAACGACGCTTATATCGGCTTTTGCCAATCCAAGTGCTAGTGTTAGCCCTACACAGCCGCCACCTACAATACAAACCTGTGCTTGCTTCATAAACGCCTACCTTGTTTAACTTGCCCCATTAACTGTTTAGCTAATGGCGCTTTTAATGCGGGAAATAAATCCATCGAAAACAACCCAATACTGCGCCCCAATGCGAGCACTCGCGATGAGTTCGAAAAAAGCCTAACAAGTGCATCGGTTAAACTCATTACGGTTTTTATATCATCACTGCGCTTTTTTGAATATTCACGTGTAAACGCATAGCTGCCTAAATCGTGCTGGCTATCTGCTATTAAATTACTAAGTACTTGTACGTCGCGAAGACCTAAATTAAAACCTTGCCCTGCAATAGGATGAATAGCATGTGCAGCATTACCAATAACCACTGTACGGTGCGCAGTTAAAGACTCAACTTGCCCGTAAACGAGCGGGTAACTCGTGCGCATGCCCACTTTAGTAAATTGACCACCGCGATAACCAAACGCGCTTTGCAGGGCACTTAAAAAACCTTGTTCACTGAGTGCCATGTGCTGTTCAACCTGATCTTGGCGCATACACCACACTAACGAATAACGGTTATTGCTCATGGGTAATAACGCCATAGGCCCGTTTTGTGTAAAACGCTCAAAGGCATGATTATTATGCCCACCAGCCACTTCTACATTAGCAATAATAGCGCCTTGTTCATAAGGCTGGGTATTAAAACCAAGCCCAAGTAAACTACGTGTTGGTGATTGTGCGCCATCAGCAATAACCAATAGCTTGGCGTTTAATTGCTCGCCGCTTTGTAAGGTGAGTGTATTGCTATGCAAAGTTTGCTCAATGGCAATTACGCTATCGGGGCACAAAAGCGTAATATTTGACTGCGTTAAACGCAGGTGAAGCGCTCGGCCAAATGGATTTACTTCTACTACGTAACCAAGTGAGAGCTTAGCAAATTCGTCGCAATTAATGTGCGCTTTGCCAAAGTGGCCTCTATCAGACACGCTCACTTTTTTAATCGCTGCGGTGTAAGGGGCATTTTGCTCAAATAAATTGAGGCTTTGTAAATACTCTACCGATTGCTGAGCAAGTGCAATGCTTCTGTCGTCAAAGCTTGGGTGATAGTCGCCGGTTACTTGATTCGCTTCTACAACGGCAATATTTAACGCGGGATTAGTTTTAGCCACACTTAATGCGCAGCTTGCTCCCGCTAAACCACCGCCAATAATAACTACATCAAACTGCTTAGCCACTATACTCTCCGAGCTTTATACGTTTTTAGCACTTTGCATAAGTGCTTCTATATCGCTAATTTTTTTAGGTACGCTTAGGGTCAAGTTTTCATGGCCGGTTTCGGTAACTAGCAAGTTATCTTCGATACGAATGCCAATGCCTTTGTATTTTTGCGGTGCGCTTGAGTCTTCGCTTATATAAAGCCCTGGCTCTATAGTGAGTACCATACCCGGCTCAAATGCCCGCTCAGCGTTATTTACTTTGTAATCGCCAACATCATGTACATCTAAACCAAGCCAATGCCCAAGCCCGTGCATGTAATATTCTTTACACGCACCTTTTGCCATTAGCTCGTCAAAGTCGCCGGTTAAAATACCTAAATCAAGTAAACCTTGGGTCATTACTTCCATTGCTAGTTTATTAGCATGCGACATATAACCACCGGGTTTTACCTCATCAAAAGCAACTTCTTGCGCTTTAAGTACAATATTATAAAGCGCGGCTTGCTCTTCGCTAAATTGACCATTTACCGGAAATGTACGAGTAATATCGGCGGCGTAACCTTGCAACTCGCACCCAGAGTCTATAAGTACCAGATCACCATTTTTTAATACGTCGCTATTTTGCGTGTAATGTAAAATATTGGCGTTGTCGCCACTACCAACAATTGTGCCGTACGCAGGATGAGGCGCACCGTTCATTGCATAATGATGATGTAGCTCTGCCTCTAGCTGAAATTCAGTAGCTCCCGCATGCGAATAACGCATAGCGCGCATGTGCCCTCGCGCACTAATTTCACAGCCTTCTCGCATAACATCTATCTCGCTTGGCGATTTAAACAAACGCATTTCGTGAATAAGGCCGCGTATTTCTTTTAAATTACTCGGTGCTTTGAGGCCTTTTCGAGAGCCACTTCGAAGCGTACCTAGTAACGAAAACACTTTGGTATCAAATGAGGGGTAAGCACCTTGTGCAAAATAGAGCGCATTTTTTGCATTTAGCATATCGAGTGTTTTATCGTTTAATTCACTTAGCGGGTAAGCTTCATCAAACAGGTAGTCACTTTTAGCTTTATCAAAGCCAACTCTGCGGCCATGCCAAATTTCTGCAAGCTTGTCTTTATCTAGGCAAAATAAAGTACTGGGTGCATCGCTGTTATTACAGAGTACAAGTACGGCGTCGGGTTCGTTAAAGCCAGTTAAGTAAAAAAAGTCGCTATCTTGTCTAAATGCATATTCGGTATCGCGGCTGCGCGTCACTTCGCTCGCAGCGGGAATAATAGCAACGCTATTTTCATCCATTTGAGCAAGTAAGCGCTCGCGACGTGCTTTAAATTCTGACTTTTGTACTTCAACCATTATTAACCAACCCGTTTTACTTTTTAAAAGTTAATGAAGTGTTTTTTTAGTACTTTGCGTACTTTGCTCTTTACCAAGCTCTGCAAAACAAAGTAGTGCTGATACACGCACATATTCAATCACTTCGTGCAGCGCTTGGCTGTCTTCTTCGGTTTCTTCAAAAGTAGTATCTAGGCGAGTGATTTCGCCAAAGTCAGTAATAACCTCTTTAACATCACTCGATAGTTTACCGTAGTCTTTTTGCTTTAAACCAAAACCAAGCATAAAACCCGCTACCCATGATACGAGGCCATTAGCCTGATCGATGAGTGTTTCGTCGTCGCTTGGTAAAAATAAATCAAACTGAAATTCATCATCATTAAAGCTCGCGACTACTTGCTTATAAATAGTGCCAAAAAACTGCTTTAAATCGTTACTAAACGATTCACCATCGTTAAACACATCGCTCAAAAGGCCTAAGTATTCTTTGTCGTCAATGGTTAAACCACACGCAAGTAAACCACTAATCACGCCATGCGCTTCGGCAGGTGATACAAATATTTCGTTTTTTTCTAAAAGCAGTTGAGCTTTTTCGTAATCGGGTAAATCGTTCATAATCGAATCTTCGCTTTGCAAGTTAAGGCAATGCTACCACTCGATAAAAAGCAACTCCAATTAATTGTATGATCAAGCTCAAAAACCATGCGATAAAGTAAATGATGAGTTAAAGGTGCGGAAAAACTAAGCGAACGATATAATTTTTTACGTTTGGGGTTTAAGGATTGGATTATGTCTTATATACTTAAATTGTTCCCTGGGGTACCGGAGCTTAGTTAAGTCCCTGAGCCGATAAATTTTATACCAGGGTTTCTGTTCGTCTACTATTGTGCAGGCTCGGCATGTACCGAGAAGCCTACGGTAAACCGCAGATTCCCGCCCTGAAACCTTCTGGTTTCAGGACTGAAACCGAGTACCGTATCTTGGGGAACACCTTTTTAGCAAACCCTCGCCTTTAAAAGGCTTTATCAAAAAAAATTAACCTTCCTATTTACTCTTATATTTATCTAAATTTTTTATTCACTTATCTTCAATTGTCTAATATTACTTTTAACTTATAAAAAAAGCCGCAGGTAATTACTTACCTACAGCTTTAATAATCACGTATTTAAGAGTGAAGTTATTTAAACCAACCTTGAAAACGCTCCATTAGCATGTAGTTTATTGGTACTAACAATAAAGTAATAAAGGTAGCAAAAATAATCCCAAACCCTAAGCTCACCGCCATTGGTATTAAAAACTGTGCTTGAGTGGCTTTTTCAAACAGTAATGGCATTAAACCAATAAAGGTCGTTAAACTAGTTAGCATTACAGGGCGAAAACGCGATGCACCTGCAATTTTTATAGCATCGAGAACTTTACCACCTTCACTGCGCTTTTTATTAATAAAATCAACGAGTACAAGCGAATCATTTACCACCACCCCGGTTAGCGCAAGCATACCGAGTAAACTCATAATAGTTAAGTCCATTCCCATGATCCAATGCCCTACTACAGCACCTATCATGCCAAATGGAATAACACTCATTACTATGATTGGTTGTAAGTAAGATTTAAGCGGTATTGCTAATAGCGCATAAATAATAAAAAATACAAACACAAGTGCCCAAGCCAACGACCCAAACGACTCTCTTTGCTCTTTAGCCTCACCTTCTAGTTTGTAATCTACTCCAGGATATTGCTGCATTAACCCATCTAAATACTCCGTTAGGTCAGCCTGCAGTATGGTCATGTTGGTATTATTTTTTTCGATATCGGCTGTTACGTTTAATGTGCGGTAACGGTCTATTCGATTAATAGTTGATGGACTTTGCCCAGCAGTAAGTGTTGCCACGTGCGATAAAGGCACTGAGCCTCCATCAGGCGTATTTATAAGTATGTTTTGTAGGTCAGCTACAGAGCGGCGCTCATCTATAGGTAAGCGTACCATTACACGTACGTCATCCCTGCCTCGCTGAATACGTTGTGCTTGCGAGCCAAAAAACGAGTTACGTACTTGTCCTGCTACATTGACTCTATTTAAGCCCAGCGCTAAACCTTGTTGCGTAAGCTCTATTTGTAACTCTTCTTTACCGTCGGACATACTATCGGCAATATCAAATACCGTTGGATAGGTCGATAAACGGGTTTTAATGTGATCAGCCACGTCTTGTAAAATAGTCAACGAAGTGCCGCTAAGCTGAACATCAATGGGGTCTGAACTTCGGCCAATTTCGGCTCTAAACGTTAAACTTTCGGCGCCTGGTATCACACCAATTAAATCGCGCCATTCGCTGGCAAGTTCTCGTGATCCTATGTCTGATTCACGCTTTTCAGCCGGTGTTATTTCAAAGCGTACAGAGCCTGAATTAGATACACCACCACGCCCGCCTGTTGTGGCTAATATATTTAAAATAACGCTTTCGCCAGTATCCGGATCGCGGTACTTTTCTTGTAATTGCTGCGCCTTTTGCGACATGTCAATTACGTATTTATTAGTTACTTCAAACGGTGTACCTGTTGGTAGTGTTAAGTTAACGCGGACTGTTTCGCTTGGTATGCGCGGGAAAAATACAAACTTAGTCCAACCGCTGGTGATCATGGTTAAAATTATAACAAATACACCAATAAACAAGCTTACCGAAGCCAATTTATGGCGCAGTGCTAAATTTAAAGTGGGTTGATAGTATTTTAAAATCGCGTTTTCAAATCCATCTGCAAAACGCTGTTGAATAACATCAAACTTTGAAGGTTCGCCTTTTTCGTGGCGTAGTTTTATATATTTTAAATGTGCTGGTAGTACAAATTTAGATTCAATCAATGAAAACAATAATACCGGAATAACCACTACCGGTATTTGTGCAAACAAGGCACCACGCGCCCCTTCAATAAAGGCCAAAGGTAAAAAGGCAGCAACGGTAGTCAACACACCAAATGTTACTGGTGTTGCTACTTCTTGAGTACCTAAAATTGCGGCCTGCTCGCCCGACGTAGCTGTTTTTAAATGGGTGTAGACGTTTTCACCGGTAACTATGGCGTCATCAACAACAATCCCCAGTACCAATATAAAGCCAAATAAGCTCATAATATTAAGGGTTACGCCAAAAATAGGCATCGCTATAAACGCGCCCATAAACGAAACCGGAATACCAATAAATACCCAAAATGCAATTGCAGGGCGTAAAAACAAAGTAAGTAAAGCCAGTACTAAAATACCGCCTTGTAAAGCATTGGTAGTAAGGGTCGAAATACGACTTTTAACCAGCTCCGAATCATCATCCCAGTAACTTAGTTCAAACCCTTGCGGGAGAGAGCTTTGTTGCTCTTTTATGTAGTTTTTAACATCGTCAGCAACTGTAATCGCACTTTGTGGACCAATTCGATATACGTCGATAAATGCAGCTTGCTTACCATTAAAGCGAGTACGTACTGGTGTTTCTTCAAAATCATCTTTTATAGTCGCTATATCACCTAAGCGAATAATAGTGCCATCGGCTTGGTTTTTAACAACAATGCTGGCAAATTCATCTTTACGATATGCTTGCCCTTTAGAGCTTATAAGTACGTCCCCGCCTTCTGTTTTTAAGTTACCAGCAGAAATATCTGAGCTTGAGTTTGAAATAGCACTCGATATTTGTGCCAAGCTTAAATCGTACTGACGAAGAATATCTTGGCTTACTTCAATGGCTATTTCGTAATCACGAACGCCACTTAGCTCTACCTGCGTTACATTAGGTAAACGTAGGATTTGATCGCGTACTGTTTCTGCGTATTCGCGGGTTTCTTTTTCGCCATAGTCACTCGATACGGTAACCGCGATAACTTCACGAATTCGCTCAGCAAGCGCTACTATCGGCTTTTCAGCATCGGCTGGAAAAGTGTTAATTGCGTCTACACGACTTTTTATATCAGCTAAAAGCTCACGAGGGTCGTAACCGCTTTCCACTTCTATTGTCACAGAGCCAGAACCTTCAGAAGAGCGACTAAATATTTGCTTTATGCCCTCTAAATCTTGTACTGCTTCTTCTATTCGTATAGTTACACCTTGCTCTACATCCTCTGGTGTTGAACCACGCAAACTTACATTTACGCTTATCATGTCAGTTTCGAATGAAGGAAATACCTCAAGCGGTATTTTGCTTGATAAGCTAAAAAGTCCCGACAGTAACAGCGTTACTAGCAATAAGTTAGCAGCAACATGGTTTTTGGCAAACCAAGCGATCATGGCTTATCTCCTTGCTTTGCTGCGCGGCGTTTTTTTAGCTCTTCAACACTAATACCCTGCTCTTTTGCTTTTTGCTCAAGCTGCTCTGGCGTCGGGCGCTTTCCTTTACCTTGCCCATTAGCTCCTCGGCTTTTAGGTTGCTCTGTGCTTTGTTCGCCTAAAATACTTACCTGAGTTCCAGAACTCACTTGCCCTAGTGGAGTAATAACCAGTTTATCATTTGGATTTAATCCCGTTTTTATCATCGCTTGTGTCGCATTTTGCCAAGCAAGTGTAATGTCTTTACGCTTGAGTACACCCTCTTCAACAACATAAACATACGTCCCTTGATAAATAGTACTGTTAGGGATTATAAGTGCGTTAGGAACTGTTTTACCGGTAATTTGCGCCTTTATGTATTGCCCTATTTTTATTGGGTACTGGTTATTAGCCGTTGCTTTATATGGGTCGTTAATTTTAGCAACTACGTAAAGCTGTTGTGCACCTTCATCTATAGCACCTTCGGTACGCGCTAGCTGCCCTTGCCACGTTTGCTCACCCACTAAGTCAGAGGTAAATTTAACAATTGAACCTGCTTGATTTTTGGCGCCATCACGATATTGCTCTGGTAAATTTACGAACGGAAGATCTTTATTTTTAATCGGTAAACGAATCTCTACGCTATCGATTGCGTAAATAGTGGCAAGCTGGGTATTGTTAGTAACAACTTGCCCCAAATCAACACTACGGCTAAGTATACGACCCGCATATGGCGCGGTTACTTTAGTGCGCTCTAAATCAAGCATGGCTTTTTCAAGTACTGCTTGCGCCGATAAAACTTCTGCTTCGGCTGCTGCAAGTTGTGGTTCACGCAGTACTAGGCTGCTTGCCTGATTTGAGCCGCCAAGGCGTTTCCAATCAGTAATAGCTTGTTGTCCACGCGCTTTTTCTTCTAATAAGCCTTGCTCTGCCGTTAATAAATTGGCTTGAGCAGATTTAACTTCAGCTTGATGATCTCTATCGTCTAGCTTTAAAAGTACGTCGCCCTTTTCAAAAAAGCCGCCTTCTCTAAAGTCATCACTTACTTCAATTATTTGCCCAGATGCCTGAGCAACTAATAAACTTTGTGTACGTGGTTTTACCGTACCGTAGCTATCAATCATCACTTGGTAATTTTGTGGTTTAAGCTCAAGCGCAGCCACACTTATTGATGCTTTAGGAGGTGAGCCAAAGCGTTTAGCCTCTGGCGGATTACCTTTAATAAACATAACAATTAAAATAGTGGCAATAATAACCACCGCTGGAATAATAATTTTTGCTGTTTTAGTTTTCATCATTATTGCTCTTTAGTTCACTTGAGGGCTTTGCAAAATCACCACCAAGGGCAACGTGTAAGTTAATTCTGTTAGCTATTAATTGGTTTTTAATGTCGATTAAGGAGCTTTGTGCATCGAAAGACCTATCTTGTGCGTCAAGCACCGTAGTGTAAGTTACCAAGCCACTTTGATATTGCTCAAACGACAACTGCTCTGCTGCAAGTGCGTTTTCTTGCGCCTCAAGGGTGCTGCTATATTGTGATTTAAGAGACTGCTGCTGTGAAATCGCATTTTCTACATCACCAAATGCATCGTAAAGCGTTTGCAAATAAAGTTGCTCTTGCTTTTGAGTATTAAGGCGCGCTATTTCTTCATTCGCTTTTAAGCGTCCGCCCTCAAAAAGTGGTGCTGAAATACTACCTAATAACGACC
Organism: Pseudoalteromonas sp. NZS11_1; assembly: GCF_015864275.1. Lineage (NCBI taxonomy): Bacteria > Pseudomonadati > Pseudomonadota > Gammaproteobacteria > Alteromonadales > Pseudoalteromonadaceae > Pseudoalteromonas > Pseudoalteromonas sp. NZS11_1. The sequence goes on along the minus strand of NZ_JADYXK010000015.1, from coordinate 27,453 downwards.
ATGCAAGGCTTGATGGAGAAAACAAGTCGCTTACTCTGTCGGTGCTATCACTTAGTGAAGCTGTTAAATCTAAACTTGGAAAGCGTTGTTTGTGCGCATACGCCAATGAAGCGTCGGTGGCTAAAAGATCATACCAACTTGCTCGCAGCGTAGGTTTACGTGTTATAAGTTCAGAAGGTAAGCCTAGTGGAATATCGGTATTAATAACGGGTAAGTCGCTACTAGCAGTAATGGCACCTTTTGGGTATTCACCCAGTAAACGCTCAAGTGCACGTGCTGAAGCCGATAGGTTTGCCGTTTGAGTGGCAATGCGAGCGCGTTCAGTATTGAGCTCATTACGGGCTAAATATACATCGAGTGCTTCGTTTATACCTTGGCGATAGCCAGACTCGATAATATCTAGGTTTTGCTGTGCGTTGGCTTCGCGACGTTTAAATAAATCGAGTAATTGTTGCGATGTAACAACATCAAACCAGCCAGTTACTACATCAGCAACGAGTTGCTGTTTAGCTTGCTCAAACCGGGCCTGTTGCGCTAAATAGTTAAGATTAGCTTCGCGTTTTGAATCAGAAAGCTTACCCCATAAATCAACCTCGTAAGTTAAGTTTAAACTAACTGAACTTGCGTTGTCGTAGCTCACTGGGCGGTTGTCTTTACTACGGCTAGTACGCGTTGATAAATCGAGGCTAGGCCAAAGCGCTGCACCCGATACTATAAGCTGTTGTTTTTGAATTTCTACATCGTAACTAGTTTGTAAAAGCTGTTGGTTGTTTTTAAGTGCTTGTTGTACAAATTTGTTAAGCGTAGGGTTTTGTAGTTGTGTAAGCCATTGCTCTTGTACTTTTAATACCGAGCTTGATGCTTCTTGCTGCCATTGCTGTGGCATATTATTAGGCGCTTGCATGCGCTGCGACGAGTTAAAATCACTCGCACAGCCGCTAAGCAGCATCACACTAATTGCCAATAGGGTTGGCTTGCATTGCCAAATCATAATTAAACCTAAATTACTGCTATTTATGAACGTAATTCAAGCACTTTGGCAACTTTTGCTCAACCTACTTTACATAACATTACATAGCTAGCGATGAACTAACATAATAGCCAGTTATACGGTAAAAATGAGCAAATGATCAGCAATTTTTAATAATAAAAAATTAACTTTTTGTAGTGTGTCTAAGAGATTATACCAATTCGCTTAATTAAGTGATCTATTTTGAGGTAAGAAAATCGTGTCGATAACAAGGCAAAAATTTCGTTATTTTTGTCTTATATCAGAAATTTTTAACGCAGTTAACGGCAGATTTAATCCCTCAAATTGATTAAGTATTATTGCGGATTGGTATTAGACATATAGAAACAGAAAAGCCCCGCTATAAGCGAGGCTTTTGAATAAATGCTGCCGACTAACTAAGTCGAACGGATAACTTATACAGACTACTGATTACAAGTCAGTTGCTTTGCTCTTAACTATGGGTATTTTTAATTCTCAAGTTGAAAACAAAAAAGCCTCGCTATAAGCGAGGCTTTTGAATAAATGGTGCCGACTAACCGAGTCGAACGGTTGACCTACTGATTACAAGTCAGTTGCTCTACCAGCTGAGCTAAGTCGGCACACAAAACTGTGTGCTAAGGCACGTTCAATTTTAAAGATTGAGAACTTTTATAAAGCACTTAAAATAAAAAAACCTTGCATAAGCAAGGCTTCTCAATAAATGGTGCCTCGACGCGGAATCGAACCACGGACACGAGGATTTTCAATCCTCTGCTCTACCGACTGAGCTATCGAGGCACATAAACTGTGCTAACTAAAAGTAAAGTAATTATTTAACTTTTAGCTTTATAAATTGTGCCGACTAACCGAGTCGACGGGTAATTTGAACAGACTACTGATTACAGCTTTCTTTTCAAACTACTTTAAATAAATGGTTCCGACTAACCGAGTCGACGGGTAATTTGAACAGACTACTGATTACAGCTTTCTTTTCAAACTACTTTAAATAAATGGTGCCGACTAACCGAGTCGAACGGTTGACCTACTGATTACAAGTCAGTTGCTCTACCAGCTGAGCTAAGTCGGCACACAAAACTGTGTGCTAAGGCACGTTCAATTTTAAAGATTGAGAACTTTTATAAAGCACTTAAAATAAAAAAACCTTGCATAAGCAAGGCTTCTCAATAAATGGTGCCTCGACGCGGAATCGAACCACGGACACGAGGATTTTCAATCCTCTGCTCTACCGACTGAGCTATCGAGGCACATAAACTGTGCTAACTAAAAATAAAATAATTATTTAACTTTTAGCTTTATAAATGGTGCCGACTAACCGAGTCGAACGGTTGACCTACTGATTACAAGTCAGTTGCTCTACCAGCTGAGCTAAGTCGGCACACAAAACTGTGTGCTAAGGCACGTTCAATTTTAAAGATTGAGAACTTAAAGTAAATGGTGCCTCGACGCGGAATCGAACCACGGACACGAGGATTTTCAATCCTCTGCTCTACCGACTGAGCTATCGAGGCACATAAACTGTGCTAACTAAAAGTAAAGTAATTATTTAACTTTTAGCTTTATAAATTGTGCCGACTAACCGAGTCGACGGGTAATTTGAACAGACTACTGATTACAGCTTTCTTTTCAAACTACTTTAAATAAATGGTTCCGACTAACCGAGTCGACGGGTAATTTGAACAGACTACTGATTACAGCTTTCTTTTCAAACTACTTTTAATAAATGGTGCCGACTAACCGAGTCGAACGGTTGACCTACTGATTACAAGTCAGTTGCTCTACCAGCTGAGCTAAGTCGGCACACAAAACTGTGTGCTAAGGCACGTTCAATTTTAAAGATTGAGAACTTAAAGTAAATGGTGCCTCGACGCGGAATCGAACCACGGACACGAGGATTTTCAATCCTCTGCTCTACCGACTGAGCTATCGAGGCACATAAACTGTGCTAACTAAAAGTAAAGTAATTATTTAACTTTTAGCTTTATAAATTGTGCCGACTAACCGAGTCGACGGGTAATTTGAACAGACTACTGATTACAGCTTTCTTTTCAAACTACTTTAAATAAATGGTTCCGACTAACCGAGTCGACGGGTAATTTGAACAGACTACTGATTACAGCTTTCTTTTCAAACTACTTTAAATAAATGGTGCCGACTAACCGAGTCGAACGGTTGACCTACTGATTACAAGTCAGTTGCTCTACCAGCTGAGCTAAGTCGGCACACAAAACTGTGTGCTAAGGCACGCGTAATAATGTTTAAACTGTTGATTAAACACCACTACTTTAATAAATGGTGCCTCGACCCGGAATCGAACCAGGGACACGAGGATTTTCAATCCTCTGCTCTACCAACTGAGCTATCGAGGCACTTAAACAGTGCTAATTAAAAATCTTAAAGGATTTTTAATGCAATTCCCACTCATCTCTAGCGACTGAGCTATCTGGGCGTGCGGCGTATTAAACGAGTTTTGCCCTTACAAGTCAACTTTTTTTTTCTTCTTTATAACTGTTTGAACGGTTTTCAGACAACTCAGTACATTTTTTATTAATAACGTTCATTTTTACCACAAATCGGGCTATAACTATAAATAAATATAACTAAATCAGACTAAAACCGTAGTGAATTATTTTTTGTAAATGTTACGATTAGCTTAGATACGTACGATAGGGACTTATCGTAGTAAAAACACATCAATTGGAAACAATCAATGCAGAGTAAATTCTCATCGCCAGTTAAAGGCTTACTGCCACTTTTTTTAATCATTAATATTGCTGTAACAGCGCTCGCCATTGTTGCCCACTCATTTTATACACAAACTGAAGTTAAGACAGCCCAACCAGCATCATCTATTAATATTGTAACGCTTGCCGATAGATTAGACTTACCTATGGTTGATGCATTAACTATGTATGGTCAAGGTAAAGTAAAACAGTTACTTGATTTAACCTCCTTATTAGACGGTGACTTTGAATATACTCTATATCGCTTCAATGCTACATCAGATACTCAGTTGGTATATAGCAGCAGTAAACCAGCCATCGCTTCTGTTAAAACTGAAAAGCACTTAAAAGAAGAAGGTATTCTGCATCACCTACTATTGTTAAACGATCAACCCATTGGCGAGCTTATTATTAAGCAAAACATACCAGCCACGCCTTTAAGCGCTCAAGATTCTCAAGTTATCGCTTACATCATCGCGATAGCGAGTGTTGCTGCATTATTTATACTTACTTTAATGTTTAATATGTACATTAATACGCGCTTACGTAAAAGTACTGACACTCTTACTCAAGAGTTACAGGCAATCACTGAAGATGCTAATTACAATAGTAATGTTGATGAGCAACTTGATATTGGTTTAGGTGTAGTAGCAAAAAACATCAACTTATTGCTACAAAAAGTACAAACTGCAATGAGCGAGAATGACTCTGCACAAAAAGAGCTTTATAAATTACAAAATGGCCTAGAAGCCGAAGTGCAAAATCGTACCTTAGCGCTTGAGCAAGCCACATTAAAAGCAGAGCGAGCAAGCGAAACTAAAACAACATTCTTAGCAACGATGAGTCACGAAATAAGAACACCGATGAATGGTGTTATAGGTACTATTGATTTACTGCGCCAGACCGAACTTGATGGCGCTCAGCATCGTTTAAGTACGATTATTCGTGAATCAGCATTTTCGTTATTGAGCATTTTGGATGATATTTTAGATTTTTCTAAAATTGAGGCTGGAAAGCTAAATATTGACCCGATCCCATTTTCGGTAACCGATACTATTGAAGAAGTTGCTCGTGTGCTCTCATCTGTTGCTAAAAAACGTGAGCTTGATTTAGAGCTAGCAATAGCACCAGATATTCCTATAAATCTTACCGGTGATAGCGTACGTGTACGTCAGGTTCTTTATAACCTATGTAGCAACGCAATTAAATTTACGAGCACTGATGAAAAAACCCAAGGGCATGTAAAAATATCAGTAGAGGTGGTACATAATACGACTGATCACTTTACCTTACGCTTTTGCGTAACTGATAACGGTAAAGGCATGTCGCAGGCACAACTACGCGAAATATTTAATCCGTTTATTCAAGCCGAAAATTCGATTACCCGAGAATATGGAGGGACAGGTTTAGGTCTTTCTATTTGTAAAAGCTTAACTGAGCTTATGCTAGGTACTATTCATGTAACTAGCCATACAGGAATTGGCAGTGAGTTTACTGTTGAACTGCCGTTTAGCACATCGGGTAGAATTAAGTACGCACACAAAGGTGCATTAAATGGTAAGCAAATTGTTGTAGTTAGTAATCACCTAGAACGTGAAAAAACAATGTACCGTTATTTATCGTTTATGGGCGCTAAAATAGTTTATGCACACACAGAAGAAGAAATTGAAGAGCATCAACATTCGCAAGATATTATTTGGGTGGCTGATGGCATAGACAATATGGATAAAACAAACGCGCTGCTAAGACGCTTATTTTATTCATTAGAGGATTATAACCAACAAGTTGTTGTACTAAGTAAGCTTGATGAAGCGGCTATAAATCATAATAATATTTTTTATATTAATGCCTCTCCTTTATGTAAGTCTAACTTTATGCTGTCTATTTTAGTCGCTGCAGGTTTGCATACACCTAAACAAATTAAAAAAACCAAAACACTTAATAACTATTTAAATGTTGAGCAAGCTCGTAAATCAAACAAATTGGTTTTACTTGTTGAAGATAACCTTCTAAACCAACAAGTGCTGACCGATCAATTACACATACTAGGTTTTGGCGTTGAGATAGCAAACAACGGTGAAGAAGGCTTAGATATGTGGAGAAAAGGTGATTACTCACTTATTTTAACCGACTTACACATGCCTAAAATGTCGGGTTACGATATGGTCGAAAAAATCCGTAACGAAGCAGAGCTATTAGAATCAATTGATGCACAGCCTTACATTATTGCTGTAACAGCAAACGCACTTAAAGGCGAAAAAGAGCGTTGCTTAGCCGTAGGTATAAACGACTTCATTACCAAACCTATAGAGCTAAACGCGTTAGAGGACACTTTAAAACGCTGGAGCGATAAGCAAAGCCAAAACCCAAATGTAGTTATCCATCAAACCATGGCGCTACCTATTGATATGGAAGCAGTTGCTAAATATGTAAATGGTGACGAAGCTAAACAGTTACGCTTTTTCAAAATGTATTTAGAACAAAGCCAAGGGCTAATTAAGGGGATTAATTCAGGCGTTATGGTTAACGATTTAGATGAGATTATTGAAGGGTGTCATCAATTAAAATCGATCTCTAAAACAATTGGTGCCCTAACGGTGACTGAACTTTCAAGTGCATTTGAAGATAAATGTAAAAAAGGTGAACTCACTACCGATGAATTAATAGACTTAAGAGATAAGTTAGAAATTGAATACTCTAAGGCAGCTCAATTTTTAAAAGAACAAATTAAAATCTCTGAGCAAGAAGATGAGTTAAGTGATTAAATAATCGCACACAAAAAAAGGGCTATTTAGCCCTTTTTTAATGTTTAAAATATTACTTTTCAGGCGGTCGATAACCTTCAATTTCTACATCTTTGTTTTCAAACAAAAAGCCAACCATTTGCTCTTCTAAAAATGTGCGGTGCTCTGGGTCCATCATATTTAAATGCTTTTCGTTAATAAGCATTGTTTGCTTATGCTGCCACTGACCCCACGCTTCTTTAGAGATGTTATTAAAAATCTTTTCACCAACTTCACCAGGGTATAACTGAAAGCCAAGCCCTTCGGCTTCTTTTTGTAACTTTTGACAAAATACTGTACGTGCCATGATTGATTCTCTCTAACGCTAAATATGGGGCTATTCTATACTATTGCTGTAATTTGTTTAACCAACTTTTTAGTTGGCGCTGCTAGGCCAACCTCTATTGATTGATCAAGCGGATACCACACTAATTGTTTGTCATTTACTACATCAGGAATGTTCTTAACATTGAGCACATGCGGATTAATCTTCAGCTCAAAATGTGAAAACACATGAATAAACGCTTCAAGCTCTACTAAGTTGGCTTCTAATCCTTGCTGAGCTAAAAATATTTGAAGCTCCTCGTACTCATTAAATTCAAAAAAGCCAAATAGTCCTCCCCAAATACCGCTGTTAGGGCGTTTTTCCATAAGCACTTTATCGCCGCACTGAATAATTAACTGATGACAACTCTTCTTCGGCACTGCTTTTTTAGGTTTAGAATGTGGAAACTCTTTTACTTTACCTGCATTAAAAGCACCACAACCTGAATTTAATGGGCAAGCCTCGCAATCAAACCGGCTGCGTGAGCAAACACTCGCACCTAAATCCATCATAGCTTGATTAAATTCGGTGACATTATTTTTAGGTGTTAATTGCTCTGATAAATGCCAAAGCTGGTTTTCGACTTTTTTAACACCGTACCAACCTTCTATCATAAAATAGCGCGCTAAGACTCGCTTAACATTTCCATCTAAAATTGGATGATGCTGCCCAAGCGACAATGATAAAACAGCCCCGGCAGTAGAGCGTCCTATTCCCGGTAAATCCATTACTTCATCAAGCGTTTGCGGAAATTCGCCTTGGTACTTGTCACGTACTATTTTAGCTGTTTTATGTAAGTTACGCGCACGAGCGTAATACCCTAAGCCGGTCCAGTGATGCAGTACTAAATCTTCATCAGCATCGGCTAAAGCAATAATATCTGGAAAGCTTTGCATAAATTTTTCAAAATATGGGATAACAGTAATAACTTGAGTTTGCTGGAGCATCACCTCAGACACCCACACTTTATAAGGTGTTTTGCCCAACTGCCATGGAAGTGTTTTACGCCCATGAAGGTGATACCAATCAACGACTTGATTAGAAAACGAATTAGACTGTTCTTTATTTAAATCCAACATATTGTACTTTTACTGATGCTCAATGGCGGCTCAGTCTATTGTAGTTAATAAAAAGATCAAGCTATAGGGCGTGTAAAACCAGCTAATACTTGTGATTGCGGGCTCGGTCAGGGATAATATGCAACCATTTTTAAACACATTGTTTTTGTCAGGCCAATAATATGAGTGAATCAAGCAACACTAACCTTGAGCAAGCTAAGCAAGAAGGTAAATACATCCGCACCATTCGCAGTTTTGTAAAACGCGAAGGTCGATTAACCAAAGGCCAAGCCGCTGCAATCGAAAAATGCTGGCCAACAATGGGCCTAGAGCATAAAAACGGTATGCTTGATTTAAGCGAAGTTTTTGGCAACAACAACGATGTAGTAGTAGAAATTGGTTTTGGTATGGGTAAATCGCTTGTCGAAATGGCAACAAATGCCCCTCACCTAAACTTTATTGGTATTGAAGTACACCGCCCAGGCGTTGGTGCTTGTTTAATGGATGCCGATGAAGCAGGCATTACTAACTTACGTATTTTTGAACACGATGCAGTTGAAGTACTTGCAGACTGTATACCTAATGAAAGCTTAACAACACTACAGTTGTTTTTCCCTGATCCTTGGCATAAAAAGCGTCATCATAAACGCCGTATTGTACAAACTGAGTTTGTTGAAAAACTAAGAGCCCAACTGAAAATGGGTGGCGTTTTTCATATGGCAACAGATTGGGAAAACTATGCAGAGCATATGCTCGAAGTAATGAATGTAGCTCCTGGTTTTAAAAACCAATCAGAAACAAACGATTATGTTCCACGTCCAGATTTGCGCCCGCTTACTAAGTTTGAGCAGCGCGGACATCGCCTAGGTCATGGCGTGTGGGATTTAATGTTTGAACGTACTGAGTAATTTGTAACTTTAAGCACTCACTTTTATTTTTAATAAAACTAAACATACTGTAAGGCAAAGCCATTTATGAGCGTACTAACCAACCCAAGTTTACTGTTACTTCGTAATAGCGAGGCACTAACGGGCAAATCTATCTTGGTGGTCAACTTTGTTCAAGATGGCTTTTTAACAGAGCTTAAAAAACTTAACCCGCAAAGCAAGGTAACTGCATTTAGCTACAACCATGCTAACGGTGAGTTTGCTAAAAACACCAAAGACGTTGAGATTTGTGTAAATCACACAATACCTGGTAACGGCTACGATTTAGTTATTCTTTACTATCCTAAATCAAAACCTGAGTTATTAATGGCGCTTGATAATATTAGATCTGCTATTACTGACGATGCCGAACTATTGGTGGTAGGTGAAAACAAAAGTGGTGTTAAATCAATTGAAAAGCAATTAGCTGGTAAAGCTGAGTTTAGTAACAAAATTGATTCAGCTAAGCACTGCGTTCTTTACTCATTTGCTGAGATTACCCAGCATCCTGATTTTGATATTACGACCTACCATAAAAAGTTTGTTGTTAATGTTGCCGACACCGAGTTTACAGCTATTAGTGTCCCAGGGGTGTTTAATCACGGTAGTTTAGATATGGGAACGAAAGTTCTACTCGAAAACGCACCGACAATTAAGCAAGGTAGGGTTCTCGACTTTGGCTGTGGTGCAGGTTTAATAGCAACCTTTTTAGGGCTGCATAATCCAGCACTTGAGTTTGTGTGTAGTGATGTAAGTGCACTGGCAACTTACGCAACACAGCAAACTCTAAAGCTTAACAGCATCAAAGGCGAAGCGATATTAAGTGACGGCCTTAAAAGCATTACCGGTAAGTTTGATTTAATTATTAGCAATCCACCTTTTCATACAGGTATTGCAACCGACTACACAGTAGCAGAAACATTTTTAGCAAATGCAAAACAGCATTTAACTAAAGTAGGAAAGCTGAATATTGTTGCTAACAGCTTTTTAAAATACCCGCCTATTTTAGAAACGCAATTTGAAAGCTACCAAACGGTATTTAAAAATAACAAGTTTGCCGTATATAGCAGCTAGTATTATTTTTAAAAATGCTTGAGTGCAAACGCGCTCAAGCTAACCTTCGCATAAATATAAGAATTAATTTAGCTTTTTTCCTTCATTTTCTCCCGTCTTTGCTAAACTAAAACTCTAAATAATCAAAATTAATTCAGGCGATAACGAAATAATGCCTAAAAAAGTTCATCAAAGTAGCATTCGCAAAGCACTCATAAATTTAATTATGCTTATTACAGCTATTTGCTTGTCGCTATCTATTTCGATATCTACTTATTTAAGCGTAAAAGAGCAAAAGCAATTAATCATTAATAAACTCGTCATCCTTTCTGAAATTGTAGCTTTTGATGCTGGTAAATCAGTAGTTGAAGATGATAGAAAAACAGAAGAAAAACGCCTCAAGTCATTTGAAAATATCCCCCTTGTAAAAAACATACATATTTATTCAATAGAAAAAGCATCTCAAAAACCTGTTTTTTTTATTAGCTTTAATGCAAAAAAAACGCCTCCGGTGCCGTTAAGAATAGACAGTGTTGATGAGCTAAAAACGCCACGAATTACGAGCGATCATATTGAACTAACCCGCCCTATTTACGATAACGAAAAGTTGGTAGGTTATGTATATATGCGAGGGAGCCTCGAAAGTTTAGAGACTTATATTGAGAGAAAAATATTAATAGACGTGCTATTAACTCTATTAATTTTAATCGTTGTTTACTTTATTGCTATAAAAGTTCAACGACGTATAGCCAAGCCAATAGAGCAGTTAAGCATGCTATTGCAGGATGTATCTAAAAATCATAACTATGATGCACGCGCGCCAATAACCGATGTAAAAGAAATAACCGCTCTTTCAAATAGTTTAAATATCATGCTTACACGTACCAAAAAGCAACTTGAGCGCCACGAAAAAGATAAACAAGAAATAAAACAACTAAACCAGAGCCTTGAAGAAAAAGTAAACCAGCGAACAATCGCTCTCAGAGAAGCAAATCAAGAGCTTTTATCAACCCTTGAGAGAATGCATCAGTACCAAACGCAAATTGTTGAAAACGAAAAAATGGCATCGCTTGGGCAAATGGTTGCTGGGGTTGCCCATGAAGTGAATACACCAATAGGGCTAGGTATTACAGGCTCTACATTACTTCGAGATAAACTGGCAGATATACAGCAAAGCTTTGACGATAAAAAACTGACCTCAAGCCATCTAAAACGCTTTATAGATGAAGGTATTGAAAACTTAGACTTAATTTATCGTAATCTAAATCGTGCCGCAGACCTGATATCTAACTTTAAAAAAGTGGCCGTTATTCAAGATGACGGTGTTAATACCTATATTAATGTACATAAATTAATAAGTGATGTTTTAACATCGATTCAATCTGAACTACTGCCTAAAAAGCCTGTCGTTATCATTAACTGTCCGACCGACTTGGCTATTCATAGTAAGTCTGAACCTCTGCAACAAGTGTTTCAGCAGTTGCTTATGAACTCTGTGATTCATGGATTTATAGGTAAAGAAAATAATGAAATTCGCTTTGACGTAGAACTGGTAGGGAAAAAATTAACAATAGTTTATTCTGACAATGGTCAAGGCGTTGATAAAAACATTAAAAATAGAATTTTTGACCCGTTTGTAACTTCAAAGCGCGGACAAGGCGCAAGCGGCTTAGGCATGCACTTGGTCTACAACCTAGTAACACAAGCACTTGGCGGAAGAGTTATGTTTGATCTTGAAGAAAAACACGGTGCTCGCTTTATAATTACTATTCCTTAAATAAAGATCACTAAAAAGTGCATATATTTAAAATTTATCCTTGAATTAGCATTTAATGACCTCATTAATGAGGCATGTGATAAGCGCGTAATATTTATTTAATTGCATTAAATAAATATTACCAAGCGATTTATGAACTTTTTTATCTTTGCTGTATCACATACATTGATGAAAGGTTAGAAAGTGATATAGTTTTGCTTTGAATTAGTCTGATTATTTTAAGTACCTTGTTTGATTGAATGATGTATCAATTATTAAAGGAAAATGGCTTCGACTTTATGATTCAAATAGCTACATCCACGTATATATCAATTAAACAGTAGTTTTTGCACTGCCCTTTTTAGTAGACTTTGGACACCCTACTGTTTTATTTTTATCCAATTTGTTTTTTCCTTGTTAACAAATGGGTATAATCCTATAATCTCTAGTAATCGGTTATAAATTCGTCACCGGTTTTTTTATAAATAAAATATTCCAAAAGGTTAATTAATAATGCAAACGCCAGTCATTCTAATCGTAGAAGATGAAGACGTAACTCGACTGAACCTAGTTAGTTTATTTGAAGCTGAAGGGTACAAAGTTATTGAAGCCATTGATGGCGATGATATGCATGACAAGCTTACAAATAACGATGACGTTAATCTTGTAGTTATGGATATCAACCTTCCTGGTAAAAACGGTCTTATTTTAGCCCGTGAATTACGCCAAAAGCGTAAAGTAGGTCTTATATTCCTAACGGGTCGTGACAACGATGTTGACCGTATTTTAGGTCTTGAAATTGGCGCAGATGACTACGTTACTAAGCCATTCAACCCGCGTGAATTAACTATTAGAGCTCGCAACCTTATTACTCGTACTGCTTTAGGCGGTGAAGAGTCAGCACTAGAAACAAATGGTGTTATTACGTTTAACGGTTGGGAACTTGATGAAAATAGCCGCTGTCTTACTTCTCCAAATGGCGACGCTAAACGTTTACCAAAAGGTGAGTACAGAGCACTTCGTTTAATGCTTGATTCTCCAGGTCGTATTTTTAGTCGTGAGCAATTAATCAAGCACATGACAGGCCGTGAGCTTCGCGCAAATGACCGTACTGTTGATGTTACTATTCGTCGCATTCGTAAGCATTTTGAAAGTGATAACTCAACGTCAGAGTTAATCAGCACCATCCATGGTGAAGGTTACCGTTTCATTGGTAAAATTGACGCTTAATTAGAGCTAATTAGTTTTACTCTAATTGCTGTAAAAATAAATGAAGGGCTTTTTGTCCTTCATTTATTTTATCTGCTAAAACATCTAACCACTGCTTTAACATTTCATCAGATTCATCAATCGCACCATGCTCCATTATTTTGGCATGAAGCTGCACATCATTTAAACCTACCGATCCAGCCGCACCTTTAAGTTTATGCGCTACTGATTCATACTCTTCTCTATCGCCGGTATTTAATGAGGTAAGTAATTCTTGCTGATATTGTGGACTTAGCTTTTCGAATAACTGACTACTGCGTCTAAATACAACCAAGCCCATCGAATTTACAAAGTCTTCTATTGTTTCAATATCTAATAAGTGTGCATCAATGCCCTCTAGCGCCTCTTCACTTACTTTTAGCTGTGGCTCTGTGCACTCACTTTGCTTAATTCCAAATAAGTCAGCCAGCATTTTATCAAGCTTGACTGTGTTAATTGGTTTAGCCAACGCACCTTGTATTGATATACCTTCAAGCTCTTTTTCAGCACTGCGTACATTGGCAGTTAGAGCAACAATAGGTAATTTATCGAAGTGGCTATCTGAGCGTATTTGTTTAGCAACCACATCACCGTTTATATCTGGCAATTGCATATCAAGTAGTACTAAGTCTAAGTCATCTTCGGTTTCGACAAACGAGAGTGCATCTTCACCGGTTTCAGCCCATAACACTTCATGGCCGCGTTGCTCTAATAGGTTTGTAGCAATTTCGGCATTAAGAGGCACATCTTCTACTAGTAGAATATACAAACCACGGCCAACATAACTTTGCTCTGTTGGTGCAACACATAAACTAAGCGGTATTTGCACTGTAAAACAACTTCCTTCGCCTTCAGTACTATTTACCGTAATTATCCCTTTCATTGCACTTACAAGTGCCTTGGTTACAGCTAAACCAATACCTGAGCCTATTGCGTTAGTGCCTTTTAAATCCGGCGCTTTGTAATACATATCAAATATATGGGCAAGCTGCTCTGGTGGAATACCTTGACCGGTATCTAGTACCTTAATAACTAACCATGGGCCTTCTACACGATTTTCTCTGCTGCATTCGAGTGTTACTTTGCCTTGCTGAGTAAACTTAACGGCGTTGTTAATTAAGTTCCAAACAACTTGGCGTAATCGAGTCGGATCGAGCTGGGCGTAAACATCAAGTATGCCATTGCGTTTAATATCAAACTCAAGCTCTTTTTGCTCTGCTATTAAGCCTGCAAAATTAACTACATCGTTTATAAAGTCTGACACATTAATAGAATTGGTTGCTATATCGAGCTGATCCCTATCTATTTTATCTAAATCTATAATATCGTTAAAAATATTACCGAGTGTTTCAGCACTCGAAAAAATAGTATTGCCCCAACTACGCTGCTGCTTATTAAGCTCTGTGTCTAATAACATACGCGTTAAACCAACAATGCCATTTAAAGGAGTACGTAGTTCATGGCTCAGCGTAGCAATAAACTTACCTTTGTCTTTATAGGCAGTTTCGAGTGCCTGTGCTGCTTCTTTACGGCTAGTGATATCACGACCAAAACCCAGTAAACCAATGTAGTCACCGTCATCATTTATAAAAGGTAATTTACGCAGCTCAAACCAACGTGTTTCACCATTTACTTCATAACCTACATCTATAGTCAGCGCTTTATGGCTTTGCTCTACTTCTTTATCGGTTGCCAAAACTTCAGCTAAAAAATGACTCGGGAATATCTGCTCAACCGTTTTCCCTATTAACTCACTACTTGATTTTCCCATTACCTCTTCAAACATTTTATTACAGCCGGCAAATACACCGTTGTTATCGCGGTAATAAAATAGATCGGGAGATGAATCAACGATTGAGCGTTGCAACATACTTTGTTGGGCAAGTTCTTGTTGTGTTTTTTTACGCTCAGCAATTTCTCGGCGCAGCTCTTCAATAGCGCGATGCTTGGCATGAAATGCCATTTTACGCTCATCAATTTCAATATTTAAACGACTAATGTTGTCTTTTAAGGTTTGGTTTAAGAGCTTTTCCTGCTTGGTTGCGCTATCTAAATAAGCATACGAGGCATCTAATTGACGAATTGAATTAAGTAATACACTTATAATTAAAGGAGAAACTACAGCCGTAAAAAATACCACAGCCAAAATATCAACAAGGTGTAATTCGCCTATCGCCACATAATAAAACATGCTCGATAAAATAAGAGATACAGTTAAAAATAAAGTGTAACAAATAGCTGCGGTTTTAAATTCACCAAATCGCGTTATTGAGCTGGAAAGTACCCGAGCCCAAGGGCTCAAAGAATAATCGGTCATACGTAATTTTATCTCTTAGCTGTGTGCTTAAATATAAAGAAGGCAATGCGCATGTATAAACATACCATTTTCCCAGATTTTAGCATTTTTCTCCTACCACTACCCATGTTGTGCGATAAAAACAGAATTTTTCATGTTTGATTTTGCTCATCTCTTAAACTCATCATTTCAGCAATAAATTATTTAGTGTAAAATGCCCCGCTTTATTATCTCCAAAATACGAGTAGCGCACATGCAAACCAATATGCCAGATATAGCAGACACTGCACCCGCTTTACAAACAGGTAAATTAGACTGGGTTGGCATGGGCGAAATCGAACTGCCATTTATTTTTGAGTCACGAGACTTATCTCCAGTTACAGTAAATGCCAAAGCTCGTGCATTTGTAAATTTGCATAAAGAAGATGCCAAAGGCATTCATATGTCACGTCTATTTTTAGCACTTGACCTGCTTTCAACTGAGCAGCAAGTCAATCCGCAAACAATAGCGCAAGCACTCGATACCTTTATAACTAGCCACGAAGGGCTGAGCGATAAAGCACAAATTGAATTTAAATTTGAATTACCGCTACGCCGTAAATCACTATTAAGTGGTAAAGCGGGCTGGAAAAGCTACCCAGTTGTACTTACCAGTACAATTGAAAATAACATTATTAGCTACGAGCTAACTGTAGATGTTACCTATTCTTCAACGTGCCCTTGCTCTGCAGCACTTGCACGCCAGCTTATACAAAACGCGTTTAACGAAAAGTTTAACCAAGAAACCTTAAGCCAAAAAGATGTGCACGAATGGCTAGGCACTACACAAGGCATAGTGGCTACACCTCACTCGCAGCGCTCTATTGCCAACGTAAAAGTAAAGCTTGATAGCAATATTCAAGAATTTGACGTAGTGACTCTAATAAACACCCTCGAAGCTGAACTTAAAACACCGGTACAAGCGGCAGTTAAGCGCGAAGACGAGCAAGAATTTGCCCGTTTAAATGGTCAAAACCTTATGTTTTGTGAAGATGCAGCGCGTAAAATTAAAGCTTTATTAGAAACAGATAATTACAGCGATTACTGGCTGCAAATAAACCATTATGAATCACTCCATGCACACGATGCTGTAGCTATTGCGGTTAAAGGTATTGAAGGTGGATACAAAGCTTAATAGCTACATCGTTTTAGCTTTTACAAACAGTTGGTAATTATTTTATAACTCATACTTTTTAGGCACGTAAATTGCTTTATTTGAGCAGTGTCAATTTATTGTTATGGAGTTACCGTATGGAATTCGCTTTATTATTAATTCTAGTATTAGTTGTCGGGGCTTCTGTTGTTGCGTCAAAATTTAATGACGATGGCGGAAACCCGTATCCTTTTACCCGCAAGCAAACTGTTTTTACGCAGGTTGAAGGCGCTTTTCTAAATCTTCTCGAGCGTGCTGTAGGCGATCAATATAAAATTGTTAGTCGCGTTAAGCTAATTGACGTTATTGACTGTAAGCAAGGTCTTTCTATTAAATCTAAACGTGCTGCTTTAGCTAAAGCTAAAAATAAGCAACTCGACTTTGTATTAATCGATAAAGAAAAACTAACTATTGTTGCGGCCGTTGACCTAGTTAACAATGCCAATAAAGATGGCCACAAAGCTCAACGCGACTGGTTTGTAAACGGTGCACTAGAGTCTGCGGGCATTCCACATATTCGTATGAAAGTTAAATCGGGCTACCGTCCTTCTGAAGTACGCGATGCAATTATGTTTAAACTTGGTAAGCCTGCAGCAACACAAACGCAGCGCCCTGTTCGTAATCGCTCACATAAGCCAGCGGTACTTTCACCTTCTCAAGCCAAAGCACAAACAACTGCTTTAGCTGAAATTTAAAAACCAAATTAAATACTCTCCTAAAAAGTATTTAAAGCGAGCTCATAAACAAGCTCGCTTTTTTGTTTTTTATTGCTAACTTCACGTATAATCAAGTGATTCAAACTCAGGAATTAAACATTATGAATGTTGGTATTATTGGCGCAATGGAGCCAGAAGTTAAAATTTTACGTGAAGCGATGCAAAACCCACATATTTTAACTAAAGCAGGTTTCACTTTTTATACTGGTGAATTGGCTGGTAACACAGTAACACTTGTTCAATCTGGTATTG
Source organism: Pseudoalteromonas sp. NZS11_1 (assembly GCF_015864275.1). Classification (NCBI taxonomy): domain Bacteria; kingdom Pseudomonadati; phylum Pseudomonadota; class Gammaproteobacteria; order Alteromonadales; family Pseudoalteromonadaceae; genus Pseudoalteromonas; species Pseudoalteromonas sp. NZS11_1. The sequence continues at coordinate 10,116 of NZ_JADYXK010000015.1, read as the reverse complement.
GTAAAGTAGCATCAACAATTGCAACTACCTTACTGATTGATAACTTCAAACCTGATTGCGTAATTAACACAGGCTCTGCCGGTGGATTCGATCCTTCTCTAAGTGTTGGCGACGTAGTAATTTCGTCAGAAGTACGTCATCACGATGTAGATGTTACTGCTTTTGGCTACGAAATTGGCCAAGTACCACAAATGCCAGCAGGTTTTACAGCACACCCTAAATTAGTTGAAGCAGCACAACAAACAATCGAACAAATCAGTGATGTTAAAACACTTGTTGGCTTAATTTGTACTGGTGACACATTTATGTGTGACCCTGTGCGTATTGATAAAGCACGCAGTGATTTTCCTACAATGCTTGCCGTTGAAATGGAAGGCGCTTCGATTGCACAAACGTGTTTTACGCTTAACACACCGTTTGTTGTAATTCGCTCAATGTCTGATATTGCAGGTAAAGAGTCACCACAATCATTTGAAGAATACCTAGAAACTGCATCAATCAACTCATCTAAAATGGTTGTCGCACTTTTAGAAAAGCTAACTGCAGTGTCTCTGTAAATGCTTAGCAATATTGTTCAAAACCACTTGGACTTTATTGCCTTCATACTAGCGCTCCTTGCTGAGCGCTTTATTCCCCTTATTAGCTGGTATCATCCTAATACAGCGTTAAATGCTGTTTTTAGTGCTATTGGCAAGCGCATATACAAAAGCAAAGAACCTAAAAGCTATCAATATTTGGCAGCTATACTCGCAAGCACGCTCATTTTAAGTGTCATTCTCATTATTGTAGTGCTACTACTCGAGTTTGCTTTTTATCCTGAATTACTCGCTGGCCTTATTTTATACTTATGCTTAGAAAGTAAGAGTATTGATAAAAAAGCACTTCGCATTGCAAAGCTAACTAAACAAAATCAAAAATCGACAGCACGCGAATTACTAAAACCACTGCTTGCCCGTGAAGTTAATAGGCTTTCATCTCCTGGTATTATCAAAGCATTAATTGAAAGCTTAATACTGCGCACTGCTCGATACTATTTCGTAGTTATATTTATATTTTTAGCCTTTGGCCCTATTGCGGCCCTCGCCTATCGATTACTTACTTTAATACAACAAGCCTGGCGTAGTGATACATCCCCAAATAGCTACTTTTTAAAACCGCTTAAAACTCTGTTGTTTATTATTGAGTATATTCCAATGCGCTTACTCGCTTTAACTATTGCAGCAAGTAGAGCGAGCAAACAAAGCATGCATTACATAAAGCATTATGGCAGACATTTTTATCAAACAAATACAGGTTGGCTACTAAGCACATGCTCTGCATCACTTGGCGTGCAGCTGGGCGGGCCTGCAGTTTATTTAGGTACTCGCTTTAATAAAATGCGTATAGGTACTGATAGACTACCTACACCCGAGGATGTACCTGTAATAATTAATAGATTAAATCAGGCGCGTGTATTTTGGTTGTTAGTAATTGTAAGTATTGAAATATTAAAAGTGATTTAGTGACTATTTAGTGACTACCTCGTAACTATTTACAGACCCCAAAATACGAGCACAAAAAAACCAGCCTAGGCTGGTTTTTTAGTTTTCAAATGGTATTTAAGCTACAGTGATGTTTGCAAACTTACGTTTACCTACTTGGTAAATAGCCGTTGTGCCTTTTGCTATTTCAAGTTTGGTGTCAGTGATTTTATCTTCACCGTTAAGTTTAACTGCACCTTGCTTAATCATACGCATTGCTTCTGATGTACTTACTACTAAATTTGCTTCTTTAAGCAAGTTAGCAATTAAAATAGTATCTTCTGCAATAGTGATTGTCAGCTCTGGGATTTCATCTGGTAACGCTTTTTTCTGAAAACGCTGAATAAAATCATCATGTGCACCTTGTGCATCAGCTTCACTATGAAAACGAGCAATTAACTCTTTAGCTAGTTCTATTTTAATATCGCGCGGGTTAGTACCTTGCTCAACACGTTCTTTTTGAGCTGCAATTTCTTCAATAGAAAGCGCGCTTAATAAATCGTAATAACGCCACATTAGCACATCACTAATTGACATTATTTTACCAAACATATCGTTTGGCGCATCAGTAATACCAATGTAGTTACCAAGCGACTTAGACATTTTTTGAACGCCGTCAGTACCTTCAAGTAATGGCATCATTAATACTGTTTGCGGCTTTTGCCCTTCAACTTTTTGTAGCTCACGGCCCATTAACAAGTTAAAGCGCTGATCAGTACCGCCCAGTTCAACATCTGACTCTAGTGCAACCGAATCCCAACCTTGTACCAGTGGATATAAAAACTCATGAATTGCAATTGGTTGGCCGCTGCCGTAACGCTTTTTAAAGTCATCACGTTCAAGCATACGTGCTACAGTTTGGTTTGCAGCAAGTTTTATCATACCTGCAGCGCCTAACTTTTCCATCCAAGTAGAGTTAAATGCAACAGTGGTTTTAGCAGGATCTAGAATTTTGAATACTTGTTCTTTATATGTTTCGGCATTGGCTAGTACGTCTTCGCGAGTAAGTGGTTTACGCGTTACGTTTTTACCTGTTGGGTCACCAATCATGCCAGTAAAGTCACCAATTAAGAAAATAACCTCATGACCTAAATCCTGAAAGGTTTTCATTTTATTAATTAGTACAGTGTGCCCTAAATGTAAATCAGGGGCTGTAGGATCAAAGCCAGCTTTTATTTTTAGCTTTTTGCCCGACTTTAGTTTTTCAACTAGTTCGTCTTCAATTAATATTTCTTCTGCACCGCGTTTTATCTCTGCTAGAGCGGTTTGTAAATCCACTTTGTGTTACTCCAAAATTCTGCCTACGAAGGGGCGGACTAGTTACTTGTAATCACGGTTTAATATAGGTTTAAACCGAATATATATATGTAGCTAACATAACAAATTTCTACCTAATTAAAATAACTTTTTAAGTTATTAATGCAACTAAACAAAATGAATTGAGTCTTAGTTAGATAGGACGTTAAAAAAGGCTTCCTAACCCTGATTTTAGCGTAGTTTAAGGTTAGTTTAAATCTACAAAGCACTAGTATTCGTACATTATTAAGTATATCCTGCAATATTATGTATTTATTATCTTGACAGCAGAAAAAGGCACGTTATGGTTCACGTGGTTAACACTCTCCCAAAAAAACACAAATTGCTTATTTTAGGTTTAGTTTCTGCTATTGCCGGCTTGGCATTTCTTCCTTCTGAAAAAGCGACTGCTTCTAAAGACAATAATGCAGATGCATTAGAGATAGGCAAGCGCTATGAGTTACAAGTTAAAGTTGATGACAACGAAAAATTAACTGAGTTAAATTCAGAGCAAGCAGCAGAAAAATTACCAGAATACGACTTTGTCGATCATAAAGTTAAAAATGGCGACAATTTAGCAATTATCTTCAAACGTGCTGGTTTTTCAGCTCAAACGCTCCATAAACTAATTAACACTAACGCAGAAACGCGCAAGCTAACTAAAATTCACCCCGGTGAAATACTTAGCTTTGCGACAGCTGAAGATGGCTCTTTGGCTCAACTGCGCTATGTAATTTCAAAAACCGATACTTTATTTGTTACCTTAAATGAAGAAGGTAACTACGATACAGCTATTGATAGTAAAGAAATTGAAACGCTAACCAAAACCGCTGGCGGCGAAATATCTAACAACTTTTGGACTTCAGCAATAGCGGCTGGTTTAAGCGAACGTCAAATAATGAACTTTGCTGACATATTTGGTTGGGATGTTGATTTTGCAAACGACATTCGTAAAGGCGATGTGTTTGGCTTAATTTATGAGTCTCATTATGTTGATGGCGAGTTTATTGGTACCGGTAAAATTATTGCCGCTGAATTTGTAAACCAAGGTCAGCGCTTTGCAGCGATTCGCCATACCGACGGCAATTTTTATACGCCTGAAGGGCGTAGCATGAAAAAAGCATTTTTACGTGCACCTGTAAGCTTTAAGTATATTAGTTCGAGCTTTAATCCTCGTCGCTTACACCCAGTTACTGGGCAAGTTAGAGCGCACCGTGGTATCGACTTTGCGGCACGCACTGGCACACCGGTGGTTGCATCAGGTAACGGTAAGGTAGTTAAAGCGGGTTACAGCAAGTACAACGGTAACTACGTATTTATTAGCCATGGCACACAATATGTAACTAAGTACTTACACCTAAATAAGAAACTAGTTAAAACGGGCCAAAAAGTTAAACAGGGCCAACAAATTGGTACTGTAGGTTCTACGGGTCGTGTTACTGGCGCGCATTTACACTATGAATTTTTAGTAAATGGCGTTCACCGTAATCCTAAAACAGTAAAACTTCCTAAGTCAGAGCCACTACCTCGCTCAGAACTTGCTAAGTTTAAACCGATTGCAGATAACTTTATTGCCCAACTTGAGCGCAATCGCGAGCTACAGTTAGCACTTAAATAAAGTTTATTAATAAACATTAAAAAAGCCTTTGCAGGTTAAACCTGCAAAGGCTTTTTTGTATACGCTAAAAACCATTAATACATTAATACATAAATGAGCTGAATCACTAAGGACACCATCACTAATGGCCAAATATATTTGCTGTATTTGGTTGCACCGTTGAGCCCTATTTTACTTTGATATTTTTCAAGCAGTGGAATAAGTATCGCTAGCGCGACAAACAAACCAATTAAAATAACGAATATATTCATATCAATGCCCTACTTATGGTAGCTCATGGCCTTTAGCGCTTACATAAAGTGCATACCAATGCTCACGAGTTAGTTGTACGTTTACAGCATCACAAGAGGCTTTAATACGCTTGGCATTAGTTGTTCCAATAATAGGCTGAATAGATGCGGGATGGCGCAGTAACCATGCAATAACAATAGCCTCAGCAGAAGTATCATAAAGTGCAGCCAGCTTATTAACTAAAAGACTGGTGTTTATATCAGCCTGCGATGCGTTTGATAAATCACTGCCGCTGTATAATCCTTGGCATAAACTGCCCCAGCTTTGAATTTGAATTTCAAAATGGCGACAGTACTCAATACTACCTGGCGTAAAATTAAGATCCTTACCGTCACTGTTACCGGCATATACACCTTCATCAACAAACTGATGTTTTTGTAAACTAGCCTCAATTTGATTAGCCACAATCGGCATATCAAGTGCATGCTGTAAAAAATTCATTTGATGTTGCTGCATATTCGATACTGCAAAATTGCGCACTTTACCGCTTTCTTTTAAGCAACTAAATATACGAGCAATTTCGTTAACTTCCATGAGTGGATCAGGACGATGCAGCATAAGTACGTCTAAATAGTCTGTATTTAATCGCTTCAAGGATGCTTCAACTGATTGCTCAATCCACTTTGATGAAAAATCATAGCGCTTGGGCCCTAAGTCATCTTCAAAACGAATCCCACACTTAGATTGAATATACATGTGCTCTCTAAGCTCTGGTCGCTCGCTTAATGCTTTACCAAAAACCTGCTCCGCTTTACCAAAAGTATAAATATCAGCATGGTCAAAAAAGTTAATGCCACCTTCAATAGCGTTATCTATGCATTCATGAGTTTGCTTAACATGTGCATCAGTGATTGCGTCTTTATTCCAACCGCCTCCCAGACCCATGCATCCGAATACAAGTTTACTAACATGAGGTAAGTGCTTTGCTAAAGGTGTGTGAAGCATGATAACTATCCTTAAAATTTTGAAGAGCTGTTACTGTAAACAAAAAGCGCTGAACAAGAAACCATTTAGCGGTGAACAAATTAAGAACAAAAAAAAGCGCAGTAAACTGCGCTAAATCATTTATTAACTACCACGTTAATTATTAGCCAACAAGTGCTAATAAAATACCCGCAGCAACTGCACTACCAAGTACACCCGCTACGTTGGGTCCCATAGCATGCATAAGTAAAAAGTTATGTGGGTTGCTTTCAAGGCCAACTTTATTAACTACTCGTGCCGCCATTGGCACAGCCGATACACCTGCTGCCCCAATTAATGGGTTTATAGGTGTTTTAGATATGCGGTTAAGTCCTTTTGCCATAAATACGCCAGATGCCGTACCAATTGCAAAAGCCAGTGCGCCAAGCACTAAAATACCAATCGTCTCAACAGTTAAAAACTTATCTGCAGCAAGCTTTGAGCCTACAGCTAAACCTAAAAATATAGTTGTAACATTGATGATTTCGTTTTGAGCACTGTTACTTAATCTATCAACAACACCCGACTCTCGCATTAAGTTACCCAAACAAAACATACCTACAAGCGGTATAGCAGCCGGTAAAAACATAGCCGTTAAACTAAGCACCATAAGAGGGAAAATAATCTTTTCCTTTTTAGATACTTTGCGAAGCTCTGGCATCTTAATTTTACGTTCTTCTGGGGTTGTTAACGCACGCATAATTGGCGGTTGAATAATTGGTACTAATGCCATATATGAGTATGCTGCTACCGCTATTGCGCCTAGTAAATCAGGTGCCAGTTTTGACGCTAAAAATATTGCAGTCGGTCCATCTGCACCACCAATAATGGCAATAGCCGATGCGTCCTGTAGAGTAAACTCAAAACCTGGCACATAGTTAAGTAATATAGCGCCAAACAATGTAGCAAAAATGCCAAACTGTGCAGCCGCACCTAATAACAACATACGTGGGTTTGCAATAAGCGCGCTAAAGTCGGTCAGCGCCCCTACTCCCATAAATATCAACAACGGAAAAATCCCCGTATCAATACCCACGTAATAAACGTAATACAAAAGCCCACCTGGGTCTGACAAACCTGCCACTGGTACATTTGTTAAAATTGCACCAAAACCAATTGGTAATAATAATAGTGGTTCAAAGCCTTTAGCTATCGCTAAAAACAGTAATAAACACCCTACCGCAATCATAATTAATGATGGGATTGTAAAGTTAGCAATGCCAGTAGCATTCCAGAGGTTTAAAATACCTTCCATCCTCTATTTACTCCTAAGCTAATGCAATCATAGCGTCGCCGGTAGTTACAGCATCGCCTTCACCAACCAACACTTCGGCAATAGTTCCGGTATGCATTGCGCGTATTTCGGTTTCCATTTTCATGGCTTCCATAATAATCACTACATCACCTTCGTTAACAACTTGCCCAGCTTTTACCTTAATCTTAAAAATATTACCGGCTAAAGGGGCATTAAGTGTTTCACCTGATGCAACTGAAGCAGACTGAGGAATGTGCTCAGAGTCTTTTAATGTTACTTCTTTTAGCTCACCACCTTGCGCCACTACTACGTCGTAAACTTTACCATCTACTTTTACGCTGTATTGCTCAGCTTTAACGCTACTATTATTTGATCCCGATTTTGGTGCTGCCTTATTGCTCTTATCTTCAACGGTAGGAATAGGCTCAAATGCATCAGGGTTATTACGATTTTTAATAAATTTCAAACCAACTTGTGGAAATAATGCATAAGTTAGTACGTCATCAATTTGCTCATCAGCAAGTGTTAAACCTTGCTCTTGCGCTTCTTTTAATAATTCAGCTTCAAGCGTTGCAAGCTCTGGTGCAATGTTATCTGCAGGGCGACAAGTAATAACCTCTGCTCCATCAAGCACACGCTCTTGTAGCTCTTTATTCATTGGTGCTGGTGTTAAGCCATATTCACCTTTTAATACGCCAGCAGTTTCTTTAGTGATTGTTTTATAACGCTCACCGGTTAGCACGTTAAGTACTGCTTGAGTACCTACAATTTGCGACGTGGGTGTTACTAAAGGTAAAAAACCAAGATCTTCACGTACGCGTGGGATCTCAAGCAAAACTTCATTAAGCTTATCTGCCGCGCCTTGCTCTTTAAGTTGGTTTTCCATGTTTGTAAGCATGCCACCTGGTACTTGAGCTAGTAAAATACGACCATCAACCCCTTTTAAGCTACCTTCAAATGCCGCATATTTTTTACGTACATCTCTAAAGTAAGCAGCAATTTCTTCTAGGTGGTTTAAATCAAGGTCGGTATCGCGCTCAGTTCCTTCAACTATCGATACAATAGTTTCAGTTGCTGTGTGTCCGTAAGTCATACTCATTGATGAAATAGCGGTATCAAGCATATCAATGCCTGCATCAATCGCTTTTTGATAAGTCGCAGTACTTAAACCTGTTGTAGCGTGGCACTGCATAGCAATAGGAACCGATACGGTTTCTTTAAGTGCTTTAATTAGTTTTTCAGCATCGTACGGCTTTAATAAACCCGCCATGTCTTTAATACAAATTGAGTGACAGCCTAAATCTTCTAATTGCTTAGCAAGAGTCAGCCACATATCAAGCGTATGAACAGGACTTACTGTGTACGAAATAGTACCTTGAGCATGTGCGCCTACTTTTATAGCCGCTTTAATCGCTGTTTCTAGGTTACGTACATCGTTCATTGCATCGAAAATACGAAATACGTCAACGCCATTTTTATGTGCGCGTTCTACAAACTTTTCAACTACATCATCAGCGTAATGGCGGTAGCCTAATAGGTTTTGACCGCGTAATAGCATTTGCTGTTTAGTATTAGGCATCGCTTTTTTAAGCGCTCGAATACGCTCCCAAGGATCTTCGCCTAAATAACGAATACACGAATCAAATGTAGCACCGCCCCACGATTCAATAGACCAATAACCTGCATCATCTAGCTTGCTAGCAATAGGTAGCATATCGTCTAGGCGCATACGTGTTGCGAGCAATGATTGGTGCGCATCGCGTAATACCAATTCTGTTAATTTTAATTTAGCCATGTGTGTGCCCCTTATTTATTATTTGATTTGTACTGAGCAATGGCAGCACTAATAGCAGCGATGTGCTCATTAGGCACACCTTGAGATTTAAAAGACGGTGATTTAGCTGGTGATGCCTCTGGTTCGCTATAGCGCGTCACCAAATTAGACATAAGCGTTACTGCACCAATTAATATCGACAGAAATACAAACACCCCAACCATACCAGTTAGCATTAAGCTACCAGCCGTTGTGAGTAGAGCACCTATATCCATTTTTCTCCCCCTTGAAACCCATATCGAAAATAAAAAATCGATTTAATTAAATATTTATTCACTGGATAATAACAAAACTAGTCGCTTTGTCTACATCTTGTAAATTGGTAAAACCAATTAAACTATAAACAACATAACACTCAACAAATTTACATGCCATAACCCAGCAATCATGCGCCCTACAATACATACAGAAAATAACGACTATAGCTAATAGTTATATGGAAGTTGTTAATTAACTATTCAACTTAATAAAAATAACCGCCAAATTTTATAATAAGTACAAAAACACACATCAATTGTTAATTGGTCTTACCAAAAACATTATTTTTAGTGAATATTTACCAGTAACTTGTAACAGTGTGAATAACTTACATAACAAAGCGTAAAAATTACTAACTAACTAATAACTAAAAACACAGTTAAAAACCATAACTGTCTGATATAAAACAAAAATAAACTTTGGCATATAACTGGCATTAGTTATTGTGAGCAAATTTGATAACCAAGGAGAAAACAATGTTACGCTGGACAATTACATTTTTAGTTATTGCTTTAATCGCTGCAGTGTTAGGTTTTGGTGGCATCGCAGGTGCCGCAGCTGGTATAGCAAAAATTATATTTTTTATATTTTTAGTACTTTTAGTGATCTCATTAGTTTCAGGTGCACTACGTGGTAAATCACCCAGGTAGATAAAGCATTCAACTAACAAACACTAAAATTTAATTAATACTTACAAGGAATTACATTATGAATTCAACAACTGTAAAAGCAGCACTAATCGGTCTATTCGCAAGTTTCTTTATCATGGGTTGTGAAGACAATCATGCAGAAGACGCAGGCGAACGTATTGACGAAGCAGTAACTGACGTGCAAAACAAAGTAGAAGATGCATGTGAAAATGTTAAAGAAGGCGTAAACGCTGAAGAAACTAACTGTTAATTCTTCTTGTATCGCTAAAAAACGGCCTTAGGGCTAACACCATTCAGTTAAGCATGCTTTACTTAATGGTGTACCGAGTTTTTGAAATTCGAACGGTCCTACTTTTGGGCCGTTTTCTTTTTTCTGGAAGAATATAACGTTTCACTCGTTCTCGCATTGCCCTTAATTTCTTTGGAATTGA